>JAVJOO010000004.1:0-300000 GCA_040216735.1 Alphaproteobacteria bacterium
TTGGCACCTCGATGTCGGCTCATCACATCCTGGGGCTGGAGCAGGTCCCAAGGGTTCGGCTGTTCGCCGATTAAAGTGGTACGTGAGCTGGGTTTAGAACGTCGTGAGACAGTTCGGTCCCTATCTGCCGTGGGTGTAGGAGAATTGAGAGGAGCTGCCCCTAGTACGAGAGGACCGGGGTGGACGTACCTCTGGTGGACCGGTTGTGGCGCCAGCTGCATTGCCGGGTAGCTAAGTACGGAAAGGATAACCGCTGAAAGCATCTAAGCGGGAAACCTGCCTCAAAACTAGTTCTCCCTTGAGAGCCGTGGAAGACGACCACGTTGATAGGCCGGGTGTGGAAGTGCGGCAACGCATGAAGCTTACCGGTACTAATCGCTCGATTGATTTGATTTTCGCGAAACCGCATGTGCAGTGATTAACTCGAACGCACTTGCAGACGCACAAAACTAGTGTCGCATCACAAATTTCCGGTTTTTGTTGGCTTGGTGGTTATTGCGGAGAGCTCCCACCCGATCCCATCCCGAACTCGGTCGTGAAACTTTCCAGCGCCGATGGTACTTTGTCTTAAGGCACGGAAGAGTAGGTCGCCGCCAGGCCAACAAAAACCGGAACTTCCTCATACGATGGCAAACGGCCGTCACGCGCGCCGGCCCAACCGGCGCCGTTTTTCCTTTTGACGCGGGGTGGAGCAGCCCGGTAGCTCGTCAGGCTCATAACCTGAAGGTCGCAGGTTCAAATCCTGCCCCCGCAACCAAAAATTAGCCCGCTAGGCCAATGCCTTAGCGGGTTTTTTTTGGCTTTCTTGCTGCGCTCTTCCCGAGGTTCCTGACCGAATGGTCCGCGGTCATTCTTTTGGGATGACGGCTTCAGGCTTATCCTTTTGGGACTATTGTGTGCTGTCAAATCTCGGTAATTCTCGGGTTCGCCCAAGAGTTCGGTGCCGGTTGGTGAGATGGCGCAGCGCGGTTATTGTCTTAGCTGATCTACGGTCCAGTCGTTCCTCTATGTACGCAATCGATATCTATGCCGAGGTTCGCCATGCAATCCTTGTTGAAAGGCGGAGCATGCGTGAAACCGCGCGGCTTCTCGGGATCGACCGCAAGACCGTGCGCAAGATCATGGATCACGACGCACCTCCAGGATATCAGCGGGTCTCAGCACCTCGGCGTCCCAAACTAGGTCCTCACGTGCGTGCGATCGACAGGATGTTAAAGAACGATACGTCCAAACCACCCGCCGAGCGCCGTACCGCCCGCCAAATCTTCGAGTATCTCGTCGAGAAGCGCGGATTTTCCGGCGGGCTAACGACGGTCAAAGACTATGTCAGGGCTCGCCAACGGCAGGCGTGAGGCGCAGCTTACCGACGGGACAGCGCTTCTGGCCCACTTTTGCGCCGCCTTGACTCCTACGGATAAGTAGGCAGAGACTGCTCCCACAACCCAGGGGAGGGAATTTATGTCACGCCGCATTTCAAAGGACGGAGTGTCCCGTCGCACGGTACTTGCCGGGGCCGCAGCAGGGGCCGCGGTTTTGTCGTTTCCGGGCATCGTTCGAGCCAAGAACGAAGAGGTCGTCATCAACGTGCCGGGCGGCATCTACGAACAGAACTTCCGCAAACACGTTACCGACCCGTTCGAAGCTAAGACCGGCAAGAAGATTATCTTGCGCTACAAGCCGGCTTCCGAAGTCCTCACCAACATGATGGTGCAAAGCGACGCGCCTGAATACGACATCGCCTACCTGTCCTATCCGGTCGCCATGAAGGCCATCAAGACCGAGGGCATTTTCGAGGACATGCCGGCCAGCAAGGTGCCGAACGCCAAAGAGTTGGATCCGATCTTCTACGATCTGTACGAACAGCGCGCCGCCGGCTTCAACTTCGCGCCCTACGGTCTTGGATATAATACGGCTAACGTGTCGCCTGCACCGACTTCGTGGCAAGACCTGTGGCGCGAAGACGTGGCAGGCCACATTACGCTGCCCGATATTTCCGGCGGCTGGGTTTTCGAAACCGTCGCGTTGGCGGCCATTATCAATGGCGGCGACATCGAGAACCTCGATCCGGGTTTCGAGGCGATCAAGAAAATCAAAAAGAATGTCCATCGATTCTACAAGAGTTCGCCCGAATCGGTGCAGCTATTCGAGCGCAGCGAGGCATGGATCGGTGGGATCGCGAGTTCCCGCATGTACGCCCTCAAGGACCAAGGGTTACCGATTGACTGGGTGGCCCCCAAAGAAGGTGCGCCCATTGGCGTTCTGTCCTTTCATGTCGCCAAGAACACGCCCAACAAAGACCTCGCGTTCGAGTTTGTGAATTTCGCGCTCGGCAAAGAGCCCCAAGAAGGGTTCGCCAACGGCATCGAGTTCGGTCCCTGCAACAGCAAGGCGGAACTAAAGGGTCGGGCTAAGGAGCGGGTTCCCGGTTTCGATCAGTTAATGCGTCTGGATTGGCGCAAAATCGAGCCGCAAATGGGCGCGATTGCCGAACGCTGGCAGCGCGAAATCGTCGGCTAGGTGAGGGTCGGAGAGATGCCCTTTGGGCGTCTCTCCATCGCTCTAGGACCGCAGCGTTCAAGGCGGTCCGAATTCGATCGAAAACGCATCATGGGAAGACCATGACCAGACTCAATAAAGGGCGAACGGTGCCGTTTGCCGAAAAGGTTGCGCCCGATAGCACGGCGTTGATCGTGGTGGATGTGCAGAACGACTTTTGCCACCCGGACGGGTACCACGCCAAAGCCGGTGCCGACATGTCGATGATGCCGGGAATGGCTAGAAACATGCGGGCTCTTGTTGCCGCGGCGCGCCAGGCTGGCACACTTATCGTTTGGGTCCGCGCGACCTACGACGATATTTTCCAAGGGGCGCCTCTCGGAGAGCAGATGACCAAGGGCGGCAGCGCGTTGGAACGCTGCCTCGAGGGTTCCTGGGGCGCCGACTGGTTTGACGATCTAAAGCCTTGCGAAGCGCCCAACGAACTTGTGGTTACCAAGCACCGATATAGCGCTTTCTGGGATACAGAAATCGACCTGTATCTGCGCAGCAACGGGATCGGCACGGTCGTCGTCGCCGGTGTCATTACGAGCGGGTGCGTCGAATCGACGGCGCGAGATGCGTTCTTCCGCAACTACTACGTCGTGCTACCCGGTGATGCATCGGGGTCCTATGCGCGCGATCGTCATGATGCTTCACTTCGCAAAATGGGCATGACGATGGCGGTGGTCACGGCGACCGCTGACGTCGCTGGGGTATGGCAGAAAAGCGCGCCGGGTTCGCGCGGTTGGCAGCTCGAGGCAAAGAAGGCGCAGCGGTTGACCGGCTTGGCCGAACTCGTCGATCCGGCGCACACGGCGTTCCTGATCGTCGACCTCCAGAACGACTTCTGCCATGGCGACGGTTTGATGGGCCGTCGCAACGAGGGTCTGGAACATAATCGCTCGATTCTCCCGGCAGTGCACGAGACGCTCGGCGCGGCGCGGCGTGCAGGCGCGATGATCGTTCATATCCAAGCCCAGTACGGACCCACGAGCGGTACCTCAAGCTGGCTATTCGGGCGGGAGCAGTCGAGCGTTGCACTCGATATCTGTTTGCCCGGTTCGTGGGGCGCCGAGCAGGTCGAAGAGCTTGCGCCGCGCCCTGGTGAAGCTGTCATTATCAAGCACCGCTACAGCGCGTTCTTGGATACCGCGCTTGATAGCTTACTGCGGTCGAACGGCATTCGCAGCGTCGTGGTCGTCGGCACCGCAACCCAGGCTTGCGTGGAGTCCACTGTCCGGGACGCCAAGATGCGCGACTATTACGTGGTGGTACTAAGCGATTGCGTCGCCGCTCGGGACCGAATGCGGCACCTGCACGATGCCTCGCTGGAGGTCATGGGTGCCTTTTTTGCAACCGTTGTACCGTCTGCCGACGTCAAAGAAGTTTGGCGGACCCGCGCGAACGCCGAGGCGGCGCAATAGATCGATGAAGCGACCGACGCTCGCCTTTGCGCTTCTAACGCCCGCAACCGTCATCATGGTGGCGTTGTTGGTGCTGCCGGTCGGCTACTTGATTCGATTTAGCCTGTTCGAAGGCCAAGGAAGCATTCAACAACTAGGCGGCTTCACCCTCGACAACTACATCAAGTTGTTCAGCGACACTTTCTACGTCGGAATTCTCGGTAAGACGGTTTGGCTCTCGTTCTTGACAACAGTCATCTCTGCGTTCACGGGCTACCTCCTCGCGCACTTCATGTGGCGGGCGCCTAAGGAATGGCGCGGCGCTCTGACGATCCTGGTGCTCTCGCCGCTGCTCGTCAGTATTGTCGTCAGCAGTTATGGATGGATCGTCGTTCTCGGCAACAACGGTGTCATCAACGACTTCCTGCAGTGGATCGGGCTGACCAATGCGCCGATCAAGATCATGTTTACCGACGCCGCGATCGTGATCGGACTGGTCCACATCGTCATGCCGTTCATGGTTTTGTCGATCCTCGCGGCACTGGAGCGGATCGACCCGATGTTGGTCGAAGCTGCGGCGACGCTCGGTGCTAACCGGTTTCGAGCCATATTTCACGTGGTCTTGCCGCTTGCCCTGCCGGGCATCGGGGCGGGGACGACGATCGTCTTTAGTCTCGCGATCTCTGCCTATGTGACGCCAGCCGTTCTCGGCGGGAGCGGACCGAACTTTATCACCACCCTGGTGTTCCACCAGTTCGTGACGTTGTTCAACTGGCCGTTCGGCGCGACGGTTGCGGCGCTGCTTCTCGCGGTCGCCCTCGGCATCGTCTTTCTTTACGTCCGAGTCCTGTCGCGCCTTGGGGCGCTCGGGACCCGCAAAGAGGCAACATGACCCGTATCTTCCATGCTGCAATCGCGATGCTCGTGCTGTTCATTCTGGCGCCGATCGTGGTCGTGGTCGTGGCGTCGTTTAGCGCTAAGGCAATTCCTGAGTTTCCGCCGTCCGAGTGGTCCTTCAAGTGGTACGCCCACGCCTTATCGCAACCGATCTTTACCGACTCGGCCAAGAACAGCGCCTGGCTCGCCTTGGTCTCGACCGCGCTAGCGACGCCGATTGCGATGGGTGTGGCGTACGCAATCGTACGCTTCGATTTTCGCGGCAAGGACGCCCTCCAGACCTTCATGTTGTCGCCGCTGATCGTTCCGTCGATCGTTATCGGTCTGGCGATATTGCTCGCGTTCGCGACGCTGGGCATCCGGGGCGTTGGTCTCCGTTTAGTCGGTGCCCACGTTCTGATCACCTTTCCCTATCTGGTCCGTACCATTATGGCGAGCATGGCACGGGTCGATATGACGGTGGAGGAAGCAGCGAGAACCCTCGGCGCCAGCGGTTTACGCACGTTCTGGCACATCACACTGCCGTTGGTTCGCCCGGGGATCATCGCGGGGATGATCTTCTCGTTTATCGTTTCGTTCGACAATGTCTCTGTCTCTCTGTTCCTGAGTAGCGCCCGAACCAACACTCTGCCGCTCGCGATCCTGAACTATGTCGAATACAACTTCGACCCGTCGGTCGCCGCGATTTCAACCATGCTGATCGTCTTTTCCTTGGCGGCGGCGGTGCTGCTCGAACGCGTCGTCGGCCTTCGTCGTGTAGTGGGTTTCTAGTCAATGGCCGAAGTAAGAATCGAAAACATCACCAAAACCTATGGAACCACTCGCGCGGTCGATAGCGTTACGTTGTCTGTCGCGAGCGGCGAGTTTGTCACGTTGCTCGGGCCTAGCGGTTGCGGAAAAACCACAACGTTGCGTGTCGTCGCTGGGCTTGTCGAGGGGAGTAGCGGTCGCATTTCCATCGCCGGTCGAGACGTCACCGATGTTCCGACTCACAAGCGTAATATCGGCATGGCGTTCCAAAGCCATGCTCTTTTTCCGCACATGACGGTGGCCGACAACGTGGCCTTCGGGCTGAAAATGAGGGGCCTTGCAAGTGGCAGTAGGGCTGGCAGGGTTGCCGAAGCGCTCGATATGGTCCGGCTCTCCGGCTTCGACGCGCGCTACCCGGCCCAGTTGTCCGGCGGCCAGCAGCAGCGCGTTGCCCTGGCTCGCGCGCTGGTGATCAGCCCAGACGTTTTGTTGCTAGACGAACCATTTGGAGCGCTTGACCGCAAGCTGCGCGAGACGATGCAGGAAGAGTTGCGCGACCTCACACGGCGAATCGGTATCACCGCGATGTTTGTTACCCACGATCAGGAAGAGGCGCTAATCCTGAGCGACCGGATCGCGGTCATGAATGCCGGACGGATCGAGCAGGTGGGGAGCCCATCCGAAGTCTTTGAGCTTCCGGCTACGCGCTTCGTCGCCGATTTCATGGGGTTCGCCAATCTTCTGTCGGCAAAGGTAGCGGCGGTTTCAGGCGGGCGGATCACCCTCGACTCCGGCATGCTGCGACTTGATGCCGCCGCGAGCGGCGAAGCGCCCTCGGTTGGTAGTACCGTCGATGCCGCGATCCGGGCCGAACGAATTATGATCGCGGCGGGAAACTCGTTAGCCGGGCCCAATGGTGCTTGCGGGCGTATTCAATCTGCAGTGTACCAAGGTAACCAAACAACCTACGTGATCGATGTCCGCGGCCAGACGTTGACCGCACGGGAATCGAGCCAGAATTCGAACGGCAACGGCCCCCGGCTCAAGGTCGGTGACGCCGCCGTTCTTTCGTGGGAGGCGGCGGCGGTGCGCATCCTTCAGCACTAAAGCCGTACGGATTGAACAAAGAGAAAAGGACTTTGCCATGACCAAGAAGACACTTAATAAAGGCCCGATGCCAACGCGACGCGCCGTTTTGGCGGGTGCTGCTGCGGTCGGTGTTATTGCCGGGTTTCCCGGCATCGTTCGCGCTCAATCGAAGACGATCGTTACGACTCTGTTCGGCGGCATCTATGAGGAGAGATACCGCAAGCATGTCCTCGCGCCGTTCGAAGAGAAACACGGCGTGCAATTCGTCATCAAGTACGGATCGCCCAGCGAGTGGCTAACTAATGCCATGGTGAACCGGGACGAGCCCGAGATTGACCTGCCGTTCCTGTCGTTGCCGATCGCGATGAAAGCGATCAAAACCGAAGGGCTCTTTATCGATCTCAACCCGAGCGACATTCCAAGCCTCAACGACGTCGACCCGATTTTCTATGACCTCTTCGAGCGCAAGGCAGTTGCGTTCAACTATGTCGACAACGGCCTGATGTACCGCACCGACACCGTCAATCCGGCACCGACGGCGTGGGCCGATATGTGGGACCCTCGGTTCAAGAACCAGTTGATGCTGCCTGACGTATCGGGCGGGTTCTTCCATGAGATGATCGTGATTGCCGCTCTCATCCATGGCGGCAGTCTAGATAATCTCGATCCGGGCTTTGATGCGCTGAAGAAGTTGAAGCCGAATGTCTTCCGCTTCTTCAAGACTCCGAACGAAGTGCCGGCCATCATCCAGCGTGGCGAGGCCTCGGTCGCAAGTTACGCAGCGTCGCGCGCCTTTGCCATCAAAGACGGCGGCCAGCCGGTCGATTATGTCGTGCCGAAGGAAGGTGCGCCGATTGGAACGTTGTCCTACCACATTCCGGAAAAAGCGCGGAATCGCGATCTCCTGATTGAGTTTGTGAACTGGGCGATGAGCGTTGGTCCGCAAACCGGTTTTGGCAACGAAATGCAGGTTGGCATGGCTAACCGGAACGTGAAACTCGATGCCGCTGTCGCGGCCCGTGTGGCACCGCATGACAAGTTGCTGCGGATCGACTGGCCGAAACTCGAACCGATGATGACGCCAATGGCCGAGCGCTTCCAGCGCGAGATCACGGCCTAGTCTTCGTTCCGCCCGGGTCGCCACCGGTTGGCGGCCCGGGCTCCTTCCGGCCGAGGAGCAGCCTGCGTGATCGACGAAGACCCCTCTTGGATTTGTGAACCCGGCTTCCAGCCCATTCGCGACGCCTTTCTCAACAACTTCGCCCGCCACAGCGAGCGCGGCGCGGCCGTTGCGGTCTATAGCGGTGGCCGCAAGGTCGTCGACCTCTGGGGCGGCACGGCGGGAGCTGACGGAAGGCCCTGGGCTCGCGACACCATGGTCTGCATGATGTCGGTCTCGAAGGGGATATTGGGCCTGTGCATGGCGATGCTGTACGACCGCGGTTTGCTCGATATCGAAGCGCCAGTGGCACAGTACTGGCCCGAGTTCGCCCAAGCCGGCAAGGCGGGCGTGACGGTCGCTACTGCGCTGAGCCACCGTGCCGGCATTCCGGTCGCCGATGCCGCCGGTCCAGGCGATCTCTACGATTGGGAAAAGATGACCGCCGCGCTTGCCGCGCAGGAACCGGTTTGGCCGCCGGGTAGTACGCTATTCTATCACTCGGCAACGATTGGGCACATTGCCGGTGAAATTCTGCGCCGGATTACCGGCATGACGATCGGTGCGTTCGTCCGTGAGGAAATAGCAAGGCCCTTAGGCGTTGATTATTTTTTCGGACTCAATGATGCCGAGGTCGCGCGGTGCGCCGATATGATCGCGTCGGCCGGTAACGTTGTGAACGCTGCCAAGGCGCCCGGTGCGCCGCCGGTCCAGGAACGGTCGTGGCGACCGTTACCGGCCGAGGAGGACTTCAATTCCCGGGCATGGCGCCAATCCCAGATACCGTCGGTCAACGGTCATGGAACCCCGCACGCCATTGCTCGGATCTACGGTGCCTTGGCATTGGGCGGCGAGATCGACGGCGTTCGCCTCTTGCGGTCCGAAAGCCTCGCGGTTTTCACCGCCGAACGGGGTGTCGGCACGTCGCAAGGGTCGGGCCTCGATCTGCGCTCGGGCCTTTGTTTTATGCTTTCCTCGCCCGGCCGCCCGATGGGCGGGGACCGCGCTTTCGGACACTCTGGCGCTGGCGGCGCCCAGAGCTTCGCCGATCCGGATCGCGGGATTGGTTTTTGTTACGCCGCAAACCGTATGCATGACGGCACGGACGTCGGCCCGCGCGCCGGGGCTTTGCTCGACGCATTGGCGAATAGTCGGTCCTGACGTGCCAACTGCCGCGTCGGTCGACGGCACCTGCACCAGCCAGTTCGCGCCGCTCCGCGAGGCTTTTGAGCGAAACGTCAGCGAGCGTAACGAGCTCGGCGCCAGCGTAGCTGTAACGCTGCACGGCGAGGCGGTTGTCGACCTGTGGGGCGGCTTCGCTGATGCTGCCGGGCGTAAGCCATGGCAACGTCATACCGTTGTCTGCATGATGAGCGTCGCGAAGGCGGTCTCTGCCGTTTGCGTCCACATTCTGTCCGACCGCGGCGCGATTGATCTCGACGCCCATGTTTCCCGTTATTGGCCGGAATTCAGTCAGGCTGGTAAGGCCGAAATTCCCGTTTCGTGGGCGTTGTGCCACCTCGCTTCCGTCCCCGTCGCCGACGCGGCGCCGCGGGGCACCCTCTACGATTGGGATGTGATGACCGCTGCCATCGCGGCCCAAGAGCCTTTGTGGCCGCCCGGCAGCATGCCGTGCTACCACACGGCGACCCAGGGCTTCATCCTGGGCGAATTGGTGCGACGAGTGGACGGGCGAAGCATCGGCACCTTCTTTCGGGACGAGGTCGCCGAACCGCTCGGACTGGATTACCACATCGGTCTCCCCGCCGAAGCAGAGGCGCGCTGTGCCGAGATGGTCCCTTCCAAGGGCAACGTCCTGAGCGCGGCGCAAACCGGTGACACCAAGAGTTTGTTGGCGCGCGGTTGGGCGCAGCTTCCGCTCCGCGAAGACTTCAACTCGCCGCGCTGGCGGCGGGCAGAGGTGCCCTCCGCGAACGGTCATGGTACAGCGCGTGCGATCGCCCGCCTTTACGGGTGTCTTGCGCAGGGCGGGGCAATAGACGGAATTCGCTTACTAAGTAGTGCCGCGCTCGTTCGCGCCCGCACCGAACAATGGGCGGGCAGGGACGCCATGTCCGGGCTCGACTTCCGGATCGCACTCGGATTCTATTTGAACTCCCCACCCGATCGGCCCATGGGTCCAAACCCCGATACCTTCGGGCATTCCGGCGCGGGGGGCGCCCAAAGCTTTGGCGATCCGGCGGCAGGTCTAGGATTTTGTTACGCCCCCAACCGAATGCATGCGGGGATCGATATCGGCCCGCGCGCGACGACGCTCATCGAGGCTCTATACGCCTGCCTATAGGCGGGCTCCGCTGCAACGCACCGGACCGGTGCACGTTGTGGGCTAGGCGAGGTCACGTTCGAATACCCGCACCGCGCGGCGTTGCTTGAACCGCCATCCTTCCGATGTGCGCGCGAACGTGTCGTGATAGTCAACGATCATTTCCAGCGGCGGCAAGGGTTGGGGCAGACCGGCCGCGCCGAAATTGCGGTACAACATCATGGTCGACACACCCGAAGCGGAAGCATCATCCAGGACGTCGATCACGACGTTCGTGGAGATATGCCGGACCGCCGCGTCCGGTCGCCGCCGATTGAACGCCGCAAGGATCGCAGGGCGTCCGACTGCGTCGCCCTCACCGCGATTGAGAATAGCATCTTCGGCAAATAGAGCAGATACCGCCTCGGGCGCGTAATTGTCAGCATGCATCGCGTACAACATGATCAATCGTTCGCAGGCCCGTTCGATCAACATTCGTTCAAGGTCGGTCATGGCACTCTCCGGTGGAAACGTGGTCGCGCCGTATCGAAAACCCCGTAGCTATTTTGTTCCGTCGAGGACACGCTGATTGAATGCGCTGTGCGGCAAAAATCTTCATGCGGAGAATCACGCATATCACCTCTCTACTTGAGAGGTCGGTCTCCACATTTTCATTCATCCTCGGCTGGTATCGACAAGAGAAAAACGCTCGATCTCCATGTTGACCCGAGTCGCTCACAAATGGTTTAGCTGGAGTTAGCCGGTAAGGCGGCGTCATTGATCAGCATCCCCACAGCATGACGCATCCCAGAAACGGAATCGCTCCCTAAATAAGCGGGTCATCGATAAACGGCGTCGGCTTGGCGAGCGTTGTCAGATCTTTTTCGTTGCTGAGCGTCACTTTGTTACCGTCGACGTCGACGCCGTAGGCCTTCAGCGTGCCAAACGCCCGAGACAGGCTTTCCGGCGTCATACCCAAAAGCGACGCCAGGAGCTGTTTCTCAATCGGCAGCTCGAACGCTTGGCTTCCTTCCATGTTCCTACAGGCCAGCAGGTAGTTGGCGAGGCGTTCAACCGCGGTACGTAGTTTCTGATTCTTGACGGTCTTAACCATAAACCGGAACGACCCGGCAAGTTCGTCGATCATCGCCTGGGCAAAGGCTTGATCCTCACCGATACAGGCGCGGATATTGCGCGATGGGATCATGAGAATGCGTGACGGCATTAGAGTGCGTCCCGACATCAGTTGGGGCGCGTCGCGCACCGCTGCCGCCAAAATGAAGGTCGTAACCGGGCGAATAATCGCAACCGCCGTCTCGCGGCCGTTGGATTGAGCAAACAGCTCGACCGCTCCTTCCAGAACGATATGGAGGAAGTCCGCCGGATCACCTTCGTGAATAATCGTTACGCCCGCGGGAAACTTCTGCAGAAATGAAGCGGGCGTTAGGCGATCGAAGCACGCCGCCGCCATGGTCGCGAATAGGGGCAAGTTGCGAACGCTTTGCCTTTCGTCGTCGCGCATTAGTCCTCCCTGATCTCTGGCCCATCCTTGGTGCTGGCTAACATTTGTCAAGCGATGTCATGACGCATGTCAGGATCGCCGAGGGCGAACGCCACGACCTCACGAGGAAAAGGATTCGGGGGCCCTTGTTTCTGCTTCGACATCGCGCCGTCTTGACCTGCGTCAATCGTGTCCCGGTATGCCGAGCGTTGACTGATGTCACCGATTCCTTTGGCGTATCAGGAGGCCACGAGGACCATGACGCAAGCGTCCACCGCTCAAACCGGCCCGCAAACCCGCGCTCTCTCGCTGAGTACCTTCTCCTTCGCCGTCTGTTTCGCGGCATGGACGATGTTCTCGATCATCGGCGTCCAGATCAAACAGGATCTCGGGCTGAACGACACCCAGTTCGGTTTGCTGGTCGCCACGCCGATCTTGACCGGGTCGTTGAGCCGAATTTTTCTCGGCATTTGGTCCGATCAGTTTGGCGGGCGCCGGGTGTTTGCACTGGTGATGTTGGCGTCGGCGCTCGCTGCGTTCCTGCTATCCACGGTCTCAAGCTACCCGCTTCTTCTCGTCGCCGCTCTCGGCGTTGGTATCGCCGGTGGGTCGTTTGCGGTCGGCGTCGCCTACGTTTCGCGGTGGTATCCGTCGAACAAGCAGGGGACCGCGCTCGGTATCTTCGGCGTCGGCAATATTGGTGCCGCCGTCACGAACTTCGGCGCGCCGTTTCTCCTTATCGCCGTAGGGTGGCAATCGACCGCGCAAGTCTATGCGGTCGTCCTTGCCGTGGTCGCGGTGCTCTTTTTTATGCTGTCGAAAGAGGATCCGGCGATCGTGGCGCGGCGGCAGAGCGCCCAACCACGGCGCAGCACCTATGCGGAACTCGACCCCTTGAAGAAACTTCAGGTCTGGCGGTTCTCTCTTTACTACTTCTTCGTCTTCGGCGCGTTCGTCGCGTTGGCGCTTTGGCTGCCGCGCTACCTTGTCGGCGTCTACGAACTAGATATCAGAAGTGCGGGCATGTTAGCCGCGGCCTATTCGGTGCCCGCCAGTCTTTTCCGCGCCTATGGCGGGCATCTCTCCGACAAGTTCGGTGCGCGCAAGATCATGTACTGGACACTAGGCGTCTCGGTGGTCTGTGCCTTCATGCTGTCGTATCCGGATACCGACTACATCATTCACGGGATTGAGGGACCGATCGCGTTCTCGACCAAGATGGGTCTGGTCCCCTTTGTAGTCGTGATCTTCATCCTCGGCTTCTTCATGTCGCTTGGAAAGGCAGCGGTCTACAAACACATCCCGGTCTACTACCCCGACCACGTCGGTTCGGTTGGTGGGCTTGTCGGCATGGTTGGCGGTCTCGGCGGCTTCATTTTGCCGATTACCTTCGGCGTGATGAACGACCTGACGGGTGTGTGGACCAGTTGCTTCATGCTGCTCTTTGCGATCGCCGCCGTGGCGCTGATCTGGATGCACTTCGCGATCCGTCGTATGGAACAGGGTGTCCTCGAAAAGGAACTCGGGGCACTGCCGCAGCTTCCGGAAATGCAGGAGTTCCATCAACCCGGCGGAACGGCTGTCGCCGCGCCTCCGGGCGGCGCTATTCAAGACTGGCGGCCGGACGACGAAGAGTTCTGGAGTACGACGGGCCGTCGAATCGCCCGGCGTAATCTCTGGATATCGATCCCGAATCTTCTGCTCGCGTTCTCGGTCTGGATGGTGTGGAGCGTTGTCGTCGCAAAACTCCCGGCCATCGGCTTTGAATATACGACCGATCAGCTCTTCTGGTTGGCGGCGTTGCCGGGCCTATCGGGCGCGACGTTGCGGATATTCTATTCGTTCATGATCCCGATATTCGGCGGGCGACTGTGGACGACGATGACGACGGCGTCGTTGCTACTTCCTGCCTTCGGGATCGGCTATGCCGTCCAAGATCCGGAAACGCCTTATCTGATCTTCTTGGTCCTAGCGCTCTTGTGCGGCTTGGGCGGCGGGAACTTTGCGTCATCGATGGCGAACATCAGCTTCTTCTTCCCCAAGAAGCAGAAGGGCAACGCGCTCGCCCTGAACGCCGGTCTCGGCAACGCCGGGGTCAGCGTCATGCAGTTCGCTGTACCGTTGGTCATCACCGCGAGCGTGTTTGGAATCATGGGCGGCGAACCGCAGGTAACCGCCCACGGAACCCAATTGTGGCTCCAGAACGCTGGATTCATTTGGGTGCCGTTCCTAATCGTCTCGGCGATCGCGGCATGGTTCGGGATGAACGATATCGCCTCGGCCAAGGCTTCGTTCCGCGATCAATCGGTCATTTTTTCCCGCGCCCACAATTGGATCATGTGCTGGCTCTACACCGGTACGTTCGGATCGTTCATTGGCTATTCCGCGGGGTTCCCGCTCTTGGCCAAGACGCAGTTCCCGGATGTCGATTCGCTTAAATACGTCTTCCTCGGCCCGCTTGTCGGCGCGTTGTCCCGGGCGGCGACCGGGTGGATGGCCGATCGCTTCGGCGGCGGCCGGGTCACATTCTGGACGTTCCTATTGATGATCGCGGCGGTCGGGGGCGTGCTCTATTTCATCGCGACCAAAGACGAACCCGGTGCATTCTGGGGCTTCTTCGCAATGTTCATGATCCTGTTCCTTGCAACCGGTGTGGGCAATGCCTCGACCTTCCAAATGATCCCCGTGATCATGCGCAAGGAGGTCGATCGGCTGATGCCTCAAGTTAGCCCGACCGATCGTGTCCGGCAGGGCGAGAAAGAGGGGGCCGCTATCATCGGCTTTACCTCGGCGGTCGCAGCATACGGTGCGTTCTTCATTCCCAAGTCCTACGGCTCGTCGATCATTCTGACCGGCGGCCCGTCTGCGGCGCTCTGGGGTTTTCTCATTTTCTATGTGACCTGCGCGGTATTGACGTGGGCGGTCTACACGCGGCGCGGCGGCGTGCTCTACGACATCGAGCGCGGCCTGTCCCCGTCGACAAGCGCGAGGAGTTAACCGTGAGTAACCTTATCGATCGACTGAATTTTTTCTCGCGCAAACATGTCGGCACGTTTTCCGACGGTCACGGGGTCACTAGCGGCGAAGACCGGAGTTGGGAAGACGCCTACCGAAAGCGGTGGCAGCACGACAAGATCGTTCGTTCCACCCATGGCGTGAACTGCACCGGGTCGTGTTCTTGGAAGATTTACGTCAAAGGCGGGATCGTCACCTGGGAAACCCAGCAAACGGATTATCCGCGGACTCGCCCGGACTTACCCAACCACGAACCGCGCGGGTGCGCCCGCGGGGCCAGCTACAGTTGGTACATGTACTCGGCCAATCGGGTGAAGTACCCGCTGGTCCGCGCACGGCTCCTAAAGCTGTGGCGCGAAGCGCGGGTCGGCCAGGCACCGGTTGCCGCTTGGGCGTCGATTGTCGAGAACCCTGAAAAGCGATCGTCCTACACGCGCAAGCGCGGCATGGGCGGCTTCGTGCGCGCCGGATGGGACGAGGTAAACGAGATCGTCGCCGCCGCCAACGCCTATACCGCCAAAACCTATGGACCGGACCGTGTGATCGGCTTCTCGCCGATTCCAGCCATGTCGATGGTTTCCTACGCCGCGGGGTCGCGCTATCTCTCCTTACTCGGCGGTACCTGCATGTCGTTCTACGACTGGTATTGCGACCTGCCGCCGGCGTCGCCGCAAACCTGGGGCGAGCAGACCGACGTGCCCGAGTCCGCCGATTGGTACAACAGCAGCTTTTTGATGCTGTGGGGCTCCAACGTGCCGCAAACGCGGACCCCCGATGCGCACTTCTACACGGAGGTTCGCTACAAAGGCGCCAAGTCGGTCGTTGTGTCGCCCGACTATTCCGAGGCGGCCAAGTTCGCGGACCTGTGGCTCAACCCGAAACAAGGGACTGACTCCGCACTATCGATGGCGATGGGGCACGTCGTTCTGCGTGAGTTCCACCTCGACCGGCAGGCGGACTACTTCGAGGATTATTGCCGCCGCTACACCGACATGCCGATGTTGGTCCGTCTCGTCAAAAAGAACGGCCACTTCATCCCCGACCGGCTCCTGCGGGCGTCGGATTTGGCCGACGACCTTGGCGAATCGAACAATCCGGAGTGGAAGACCATTGCCTTCGACCGGACCTCGCAGTCGCTGGTGTGCCCGCGCGGCGGGATCGGCTTTCGCTGGGGCGAAAAGGGAAAATGGAACCTCGAGGCCCGCGATAGCGCAGGGAACGAGACCGACCTGGAAATGAGCTTCCTTCTGGAAGAACGCCACGACGAAATTCTCGATGTCGGGTTCCCCTATTTCGGCAACCGCGAGCACGATCACTTCGCGGGCACCGATCACCCCGACGTTCTGGTCCGTCGCCTGCCGGCAAAGCGCCTTGCGACTAAAGAAGGCGACACCTTCGTCGCCACGGTATTCGATTTGCTCGTTGCCAACTACGGCCTCGACCGCGGCCTTGGCGGGGCCCACGTCGCCACCGGCTTTGACGATGACACGCCCTATACGCCCGCTTGGGCGGAGCACATCACGGGTGTGCCGCGCGATCAGATCGTCGCGACGGCGCGTGCCTTTGCCGACAATGCGGAAAAGACCCACGGCAAGTCCATGGTCATCTTGGGTGCCGGGCTGAACCACTGGTACCACATGGACATGAACTACCGCGGCATCATCAATCTTCTGGTGATGTGCGGCTGTGTCGGTCAATCCGGCGGTGGCTGGTCGCACTATGTGGGGCAGGAGAAGCTCCGGCCCCAGACCGGCTGGTTGCCGGTGGCCTTCGCACTGGACTGGTATCGCCCGCCTCGCCAGATGAACTCAACGTCGTTCTGGTATGCCCACACCGATCAATGGCGCTACGAAACCCTCGCGCTCGACGAGATCATTTCGCCAACGGCGCCGGAGGGGCCTTGGAGCGGGGCCCTCATCGACTACAACGTGCGGGCCGAGCGGATGGGCTGGTTGCCTTCCGCGCCCCAACTCAAAGCCAATCCGCTTGGGATTGCGGCGGCCGCAGAGAAAGCCGGCAAAGAGCCCAAAGACTACGTGGTCGAGGGGTTGCTTTCCGGCGATCTGGAGATGTCCTGCCAAGACCCGGACGATCCGGCGAACTGGCCGCGCAATTTGTTTGTGTGGCGCTCCAACTTGTTGGGATCGTCGGGTAAAGGCCACGAGTACTTTCTCAAGCACCTCCTCGGCACGTCGCACGGCGTTCAGGGGAAGGAGCTAGGTAGCGAGGGGATCAGGCCCGATGAAGTCAAATGGCATGAGGACGCGCCGGAAGGAAAGCTCGACCTCCTCGTAACCCTCGATTTCCGCATGTCCACGACGTGCGTGTACTCCGACATCGTGCTGCCGACGGCCACGTGGTACGAGAAGAACGACCTCAACACCTCGGACATGCATCCCTTCATCCACCCGCTGACCGCGGCGGTAGACCCGGTTTGGGAGTCGCGGACCGACTGGGACATCTACAAAGGCATTGCCAAGGCTTTCTCGGAGGTATCCCAAGAGGTTCTCGGTGTCGAGCAGGACGTGGTGCTGACGCCGATCATGCACGACACCCCGGCCGAAATCGCGCAGGCGATCGAGGTGAAGGATTGGAAGCGCGGCGAGACCGTCCCAATCCCGGGCAAGACTATGCCCCAGATTGCGGTGATCGAACGAGACTATCCGAATCTGTACAAGCGCTTCACGTCGGTCGGCCCCCTTTTGGAAAAACTCGGCAACGGCGGCAAGGGAATCTCGTGGAACACCGACCACGAGGTCGAGAACCTCAAAAACTTGAACGGTCTTGTGCGGGGCGATGGCGCAACCAAGGACCACGCCAAGTTGGAGACCGATATCGACGCCGCGGAAGCCATCTTGATGTTGGCGCCCGAGACCAACGGCGAAGTCGCGGTCAAGGCATGGCAGGCGCTGTCGGCCATCACCGGCATCGATCACACCCATCTGGCACGGCCCAAGGAGGACGAGAAGATCCGCTTCCGCGATGTCGTCGCGCAACCCCGGAAGATCATTTCCTCGCCCACATGGTCGGGGCTTGAATCGGAGAAGGTCTGCTACAACGCCTGCTACACGAATGTTCATGAGTTGATCCCCTGGCGAACCCTGTCGGGGCGTCAGCAGCTCTACCAGGATCACCTGTGGATGCGGGCGTTCGGCGAAGGGTTATGCGTCTATCGTCCGCCGATCGACACCAAGTCGGTCAAACCGATCATTGACGCAAAGCCGAACGGCAATCCGCAGGTCGTTCTGAACTTCATTACGCCGCACCAGAAGTGGGGCATCCACTCAACCTACACCGACAACTTGATCATGCTGACGTTGTCTCGGGGCGGCCCGATCGTGTGGATTTCGGAAACCGACGCTGCACGCGCCGGCATCGTCGATAACGATTGGGTTGAGGCCTACAACACGAACGGGGCCTTGGTGGCTCGCGCGGTGGTATCGCAGCGCATCAAGGAAGGCACGCTCTTCATGTACCACGCCCAGGAAAAGATCGTGAATGTCCCGGGTTCGGAGCTTACGGGACACCGGGGCGGCATTCACAATTCGGTCACCCGCGCGGTCGTCAAACCGACCCATATGATCGGCGGCTATGCCCAACTGTCCTATGGCTTCAACTATTACGGCACCGTCGGATCCAACCGCGATGAGTTCGTGATCGTACGGCGCATGGACAACATCGATTGGTTGGACGGGACGCCCATCCAAAGATCCACCCCCAAGCGGGAGGTCGCGGCATGAAGATTCGTGCGCAAATCGGCAAGGTGCTCAACCTAGATAAATGCATCGGCTGTCACACCTGTTCGGTCACCTGCAAGAACGTCTGGACCAGCCGGGAAGGGGTGGAATACGCGTGGTTCAACAACGTCGAAACCAAGCCCGGCATCGGGTACCCCAAGGACTGGGAAAACCAGGGCCATTGGAACGGCGGGTGGGAACGTACCTCACGCGGCAAGCTGCGGCCCAAGATGGGGGCGAAGTGGCGCATCCTGTCCAACATCTTCGCCAATCCCGATCTTCCCGAGATCGACGACTACTACGAACCCTTTACCTTCGACTACGATTTCCTCCAGACCGCGCCCGAATCCGATGTCCAGCCGGTCGCGCGTCCGCGGTCGCTGATCACCGGCGAGCGCATGGAGAAGATCGAGTGGGGACCGAACTGGGAAGAGATTCTCGGGGGTGAGTTCGTCAAGCGGTCGAAGGATTCTAATTTCGAAGATATTCAGAAGGACATCTACGGGCAGTTCGAAAACACCTTCATGATGTATTTGCCCAGGTTGTGCGAGCATTGCCTCAACCCGACCTGTGCCGCGGTGTGCCCGTCCGGCGCTATTTACAAGCGCGAAGAAGACGGCATCGTCCTGATCGATCAGGAGAAATGCCGGGGTTGGCGGATGTGCGTGTCGGGCTGCCCCTACAAGAAGATCTACTACAACTGGAACACGGGTAAGTCCGAGAAATGCACGTTCTGCTACCCGCGGATCGAGGCCGGGCAGCCGACCGTCTGTTCGGAAACCTGCGTCGGTCGCATTCGTTATCTTGGCGTCATCCTTTACGACGCGGATCGGATCGAAGAGGCCGCTTCGTCCGCCGATGAAAAGGACCTCTACGAGTCGCAACTTTCGGTCTTCTTGGATCCCAACGATCCGGGTGTGATCGCCCAGGCGAAGCGCGACGGCGTGCCCGATGCATGGCTTGAGGCGGCAAAGCATTCGCCCGTTTACAAGATGGCGATTGATTGGCGCGTCGCGTTTCCGCTCCATCCCGAATACCGGACGTTGCCGATGGTGTGGTACGTCCCACCGTTGTCGCCGATCCAATCGGCTGCCGAGTCCGGCAACATGGGCTTGGACGGCGAAATCCCGGACGTTCGCAGCCTCCGTATCCCGGTTCGCTATCTGTCCAACATGCTGACGGCGGGCGACGATGCGCCGGTCGTTCAAGGGCTGGAACGGATGTTGGCGATGCGCGCCTTCATGCGGGGGCGCACCGTCGACAAGGAAGATCGTCCGCAAATCGCCGAACGTGTCGGCCTGAATGTGGCGCAGATCGAAGAAATGTACCGTTACATGGCCATCGCCAACTACGAAGACCGCTTTGTCATCCCGACGAGCCACAGGGAAACCGGCGAAGATGCCTTCGACCTGCGCGGTTCGTGCGGTTTTTCCTTCGGCAACGGCTGCTCGGAGGGCAACTCCGCCCCCAACTTGTTTGGCAGCAAGCGCCAAACAAAAATCCCGGAGGCCACGTCATGACGAAAACCTTCAAGGTATTGTCGATCCTGCTGTCCTATCCGGCGCAAGAGTGGTTGAGCGCGATCCCCGACTTCGAGGGCGTCCTGCGCGCGGAGGGTGTTTTGCCGCCGGAGGCGTTGGCGGAAGTGGCGGCATTCTTAGAAGATCTTCGGACTGTCGATCCGATCGAGGCCCAATCCCGCTACGTCCGCCTTTTCGACCAAACGCGGGCGCTTTCGCTGCACCTGTTCGAGCATGTCCATGGGGACAGCCGCGAGCGGGGTCAGGCGATGGTCGACCTCCTCAAGATGTATGAGGACAAAGGCCTCTACATCGGCACGAAGGAACTCCCGGACCACGTACCCTTATTTCTGGAGTTCCTGTCCGAAATGCCGCTGGCCGAAGCCCGCGAGACGCTGGCGCAACCGATCCACATCTTTGCTGCCCTTGCCGAACGCCTGCGGCGGCGAGACAGCGGTTATGCCGCGGTCATGGCGGCAATCGTTGCCGCAGCGCAGGCTACCGTCGACCCCGACGAGGTTGCGCCGCTCCTATCCATGCCGGAGGACGATCCGGACGATCTCGAAGCGCTCGACGAAATCTGGGAAGAGGAAGCGGTCACGTTCGGCGGCGGTGCCGGCGACGACAGTTGCGGACCCGACCGTCTCCAACGGCAAGTGCGTGCAGCCAATCGCGTGGCGCCGACCGTTGAGACCAACAAACCCGAGGTGCGTCATGGCTGAGTACGTCAATTTCGTTCTGTTCGGCGTCTACCCTTACATTGCCCTCGCGGTGCTCGCGGTGGGCTCGATCATCCGTTATGACCGCGAGCCCTTTACATGGCGTTCCGGGTCCAGCCAACTCCTTCGGCGGCGTCAACTGGTGTGGGGGTCGGTGCTTTTCCATGTCGGCGTTTTGGCAATTTTCGCCGGTCATTTAGTCGGCCTCCTCACACCAATATGGATCTTCGATGCGATGGGGATTTCGCACGGTGCCAAGCAATTGCTTGCCATCGGCCTGGGCGGGGGCGCTGGTTTGATGGCGCTCGTCGGGGGTGGATTGCTTCTGCATCGCCGCCTGTTCGATGCCCGGATTCGGCGTACTTCCAGTCCGACCGATATCCTCATCCTGTTGATGCTCTATGCCCAACTGGTTCTTGGCCTCATTTCTATCCGGGCGTCGCTGAATCACTTGGACGGCGGCGAGATGCTCAAATTTATGGGTTGGGCGCAGGGCATCTTTACGCTGCGGCCCGGTGCGGCGGCGTTGGTGGCCGATACCGATCCGATCTTCAAAGCGCATATCGTTCTCGGTCTAACGATCTTCGTCCTGTTTCCGTTCACCCGTTTGGTCCACATGTTGAGCGTTCCGCTCCGCTACCTCTGGCGGCCGGGCTATCAGGTGGTGCGGGCCCGCCAACGTTCTCGAAGCGCCCGGATGGGCGGCGGTGCCTAGGGGCGCATTGAACGTGTTGAATAGGTGGCAAGGCAAAAGGTCTTGCCGGGCGCCGCTTATCGCGTGCGGGGGCGAACCGAACCGGGCGGCCGAAGGTCACACGCATCGGAATGCTCGCCAGGTGGACGGAATTGAAGAAGGCGGCGATGCGGTTGGGCCAGATCAACTCGCCGGTTAGGCCGCCCGCGTAACGTGGTTCCAGTAGAGGAGAGAAAAGATGACCCTAGCAATCGCATCGATTCAGAAGGACCACCAACGCTTCAACGCATTGCTGACATGTTTTGAAGCAATCCTTGTGAGCCCAAACGAAGGCCCTCCACCGGTCAGGAAAGAGTTGCTCCACGCCATCCTCGATTACATCGGATCGTTCATGGACGTCTTCCATCACCCAAAGGAAGATGAGTATCTGTTCCGCGTCATGCGGCGGCGTCTGCCGGAAATGGAAACCGTGCTGAACGATCTGCGCGAAGAACACTACCAAGGGCGGCGCCGGCTCGACGACGTAAAGCAGGCATTGGAGGTTTTCGAACGGGACGGAGCGTCCGCCCTAGGCGACCTTCAGAAAGCGGTTGCGGAATATGCGGCGTTCGAACGTCAGCATATCAGCAAGGAGGAGCGTTTGATCTTGCCGGCCGCGCGCACGAACCTTTCCCACGAAGACTGGGTCGAGATCAACGCGGCGTTCAGCGAGAACGAAGACCCGCTGTTCAGCGAGAAGCGGCAGCGACGGTTCGAGTTGCTGTTCAACACGATCGAACACATCGCACCGCCACCCTTCGGTCGCGGCGAAGCCTATGCGTAACTAAGTGTGTCCTGCGCCGGCATGGTGCAGGACACACCGGATCGCTCCACGATTAACGCGCGCGACTATGTCTAGCGATCGTCAACGTGCAAGGGGCTCACGTAGTCCGGCGGCTTCACGGTCGCCACCGAGCAATCGACGCTGTTGAGGATGTCCTCGGCCGTATTGCCGATAATGAATCCAGGTACGCCAGAACGGGCGATGGTACCCATGACCAGAGTGTCCGCCTTAAGTGTATCTACGTGTGCGGGGATGATGTCTCTGGCTTCGCCGCGTTCCAGAAGCGGGACAAATTTTACGCGCTTCGAGATGTCTGGTCCTGCCCAAGTACGGGCGTGTTCAACAAGCCGGTCAAGTGCGCGCCAATGCGCCGATTGGACTTCGTCGACATAGGCTGTGGCTGCCTTATGCGCACCGGCCGCACCGGACCATGTGCGGATGAGGCCTTCGCCGGGCGCATCCCAAGCATGTAGCACACAGACACGAGATTCGTCGTCTCCGCTGGCTGCAATCCGTGTCGCTGTTTCCAAAATCCGCCGGTTCAAACCAGTGAGCGTTTCTGGTTCCGCAGCTGCTGCGACGTCGACATCGACGGCTGCCAAGATCGTCCTGACCGAATCTAGGCCGCCGCGACGCCGTAACCAGACCGGGCAAGGGCATTTGCGCAACAGGTGCTGGTCGGTGCTTGCAAACAGATGCCGATGAAGGCCGTGCAGTTCCTCCGCAGACTTTATGACTATATCGATGTCGTGATCGAGAACGTACCGAACGATTTCGATGAAGGGTTTGCCGATTCGAACGTCGATCGTGGGTCGAATTTCCGGCCCCGTACGACCGAGGGTTGCGAGGGTCTCGGTCCGGTGGTCGTTCATTATTCGGCTCAAAATTTCCTCACGCGAGGCGCCGGTAGCTCGAGAAATCCGATTGATGTCCGGCAGTGGCTCGATCACCGCGAGTACCGAAACACTAGCACCCCATGTCTTGGCGAGTGCCGTTGCGGCGGTGAACGTCTCTTCGTTGTCTTTGTCCGGGACGCACACGACGAGCAACTTTCGATAAGGACGAAACTCGGCTAGTCCCTCGTCCGCCTGCGTCGCGTCATTCATATGGTGAACTCCTTCTGCCCCTCCGGGTCGATCGTCTTCACTTCCGACGGTGGCGCGTCTTTCGTGATTAGGGCGGCGGCGTGCGCGGCAGCGTCGCGAAACGGCAAAAGTACGAGGTCAGCGCCAACGGTGCGGAGTGCCTGTGACGTGTCTTCTTCATGCGCCGCCACGGCGATCCGCGCTGGGAGCTTTAAATCCCTCAGCGAACGGATCAACGAGCGGCGCGGGTCGTCATGAGATACTCCTGTGTCATGCTCGGGCACTGCCGATACGATCCATGTCGCGCCTTTGAGTGGCAAGTGGGCTAGAAACTCTGGATCCGTCGCATCGCCGAACACCACGTCGAAGCCGTGCGCCCGCGCAAAACGTACGGCAACGGGGCTGAAGTCGACGCCGAGAACCCGCCGGCCCGCTACCTGGAGTTCCTGAGCAATTCCGAGCCCATAGCGGCCCAGGCCGAATATGACGATGTCGTGGGCGCTGTCGGTGGTCGGCACAACGTCTTCCATACGACCGGCCGACCGCGATTCGAATAGACCGAGCAGCGGCCCGACCTTGCCGTAGAGCTGGTGGGAATAGGTGATCATATAGGTTGAGGCAGCGATCGTGATGAGCCCCACGAGGGTGACGAGGCCCAGGTCTTCCGCCGAAACATGCCCGATCGAAACGCCCATCGCCATGAATATTAGGGAGAACTCGCTGATCTGCGCCACCGTCAGGCCGGCGAGGAACCCCGTTCGCTTGCGATAGCCCATGGCGCCCATGATCGCCAAAACGATAAGCGGGTTTCCGATCAGAACGAAAAGCGAAAAGACGATGGCGGCAACGACGCTTGCGCCCAGGATCGACAAGTCGAGCGAAGCACCTAGCGCGATGAAGAAAAACAACAAGAAGAAATCGCGCAGGGAGGCGAGCCGCGCGGCGATCGCCTCGCGGAATGGGGTGGAGGCCAGGGAGACGCCGGCGAGCAGTCCCCCCAATTCTTTGCCAAAGCCGAGATAGTGCCCGAGCGCCGCGAGTAGAACCGCCCAGCCTATGGCGAAGGAGATCAAGAGTTCGGGTGCATTGGACAACCGTTCGACCAGCGGGTTTGCCAGGAACCGGACGAACAGGCCCACGCCCATGAGCATCGCGCCGCTAAAGCCGAACACGAGAAGAATGTCCGCCACAGGGTTGTCGCCTGCGGTGCCGACCCCGATTGCAGACAGGACGATCATGGCGAGTACGACAACAAGATCTTGGACGATGAGGAACCCAAGCGCGATCCGCCCATGCAGCGAGTCGATCTCACGCTTGTCGGACAGAAGCTTCACAATGATAATTGTCGATGAAAACGTAAGGGCGATCGCCACGTAGAGGCTTGTCACGGTGCCGAGGCCTAGTGCGAGACCGATCAGAAACCCAAACATTGTCGTAAAGGCGACTTGCCCGAGTCCCGTCATCAGCGCGACTGGGCCCAATGTACGGACCAGTTTCAAGTCGAGTTTCAACCCGACAAGAAAAAGAAGGACGGCGATGCCAAGTTCCGCCAGTAGGTCGATGTGCTCGTCAGAGCGCGCGATGTCGAGGGCCGATGGGCCGGCGAGAATGCCGACGGCGATAAAGCTCACAATCAGAGGCTGACGCAGCAACAATCCGACAAAACCGACGGCGACAGCAAGCACGAGGAGCGCTGCGATCTCGTAGAAGATATAGGCGCCGATCGCCTCCGTCATAATACGATTGCCCGGTCGTGCCTGGTTCTCGCTTTGCAATCGCACCGGCTACAGCGAAGCGCCCAAAGGCGCGCTCGTCTCGCGGGTTCCAAGGCCGAAAAATACGCAACCCGGATCGTGCGTGGCGGCTGATCGCTTTTTGTCTTTGCTGTCGGTTGTGGCATTCCGTGTTCAAACTATGGGCGTTGCGATAGGGGAGCGGTCACATTTCTATCGACGCAGATCAACTCGGTGCTCGGGTCGCGCGTTCGTTCACGAAGGTCTCCAGGTCTTTGACGGCGACCCGGAATTCTCGGCCCAATTTTACTGCGCGCAATTCCTGGCCATGGATCCAGGACCTAACGGTTGGCTCGCGGACCTTAAGGAGCTCGGCGATTTCGTTTGTCGTCATGAACGGTTTGCTGAGCACAGCGGAGTCCTTTCAGGGAATATTACCCGATTCCTGCCCCTTCCAAAACACTTCAAAATATCTCAAAGTGCTTATAAGTTCCTCAAAGTATTTTAAGTTACCTGAACGGGCGCTATTTCGGTTTGACGGGCGAACTAAGAGCGTTGATCGGACGTCGCGCCGTCAACTAGTGGGCCGCCAAAGCGCCGGAAAAGAAACGGTTACGATAACTGCGGGTCCCTCCGTTTTGGGAGCGACTATCGCGGGCGACCTTAGAGACTGGGCAGGACCGCGTTCAGTGCGACCAGGCTCGCGGCGCCTAGCCGCTTGGCGCGTTCCGGCGAGTAACCCTTCTCCGCGTCCAGGGCGTGTTCGCAATCTTTGAAGGGTTGCTCCACCAAGATGCTGAGGCATTTGAAGGTTTCGCCGATATAGTTCCACGCCATTTGCAGGTTCGCCGTCTCGGGCCGCTTGCCCGGATAGGCGTAACCCGTTTTGTAGTCGGGGTTGGCCTGTTGTAGTGCCGCTTCGAAGGCGTAGAAATTCTCCCGCATCGCCGGCGTGAGCGCGGGCACCTCGAGCGGTCCGCCAAGGAAGACGTAGGGCAACTCTTCGTCGCCGTGCACGTCCATATAGAAGTCGACCCCGGTCCGGTGCATCAGGTTGCGGACGTGGAACACTTCGGGGCTCCGCGTCGCCGACGGGTCCACCCATTCGCGGTTGAGGTCCACGTTGCCGCCGTTGCGCCGGGTCTTGCCCTGCCGGGCGCCGTCCGGGTTCATGCACGGAACGATGTAGAAGACGCAGTCCCTCAGAAGCTTGCGGCTTAGAAAGTCGTCCGGATCGATCAGACGTTCGATCAAGCCTTCGGCGAACCAAGCGGCCATGGTTTCGGAGGGGTGCTGGCGGGCGGTGATCCAGCAGATCTTCTTCCCTTGGCCGCCGGCCCCGATCTGCAACAGATCGATCGCATTGCCATCCGGTGAACTGCCTAACATCGCCGCCGTCACGTGGGGTGCCGTGGCGGCCTTGGCAATTAGGCCGCAGTGCCGCTCAAAACTGTAAGGGGCAAAGCTGGCGAGATAGAACGTGTCGCTGTCGGGCGTCACGGTGATGACGAGGGCCCCGTCTTCGAACGCCGTCGGTACACGGCACCAAGTCGCGCGATCGTCCGAGCCGCACGCGCGGTAGTCCTGATAGGGGCCGGGGATGTCGGTTGCTTTGCGTTCGGCGAGGCGGAAGGCGCCGCCCGCGTTCTCGATCACCAACCGGCAGGTTTGGCCGCGCGCGCCGGAGATGCGAAAGAAAAACCAATAGCTTTCTTCGGCGTTCTCGTCGGTCTTGAGATTCAATCGTACGTTCCCGGCATCGCTGGCGTCGCGCACGGCGATACTGCCGCCTTCGAAATTGCTGTCGATCGCGATCATCGGGGCTCCGTGCTTCAGGGATACTGGCGCAGCAGGTCGGCCACGGCTCGGTACCACACGCTCGTTGTATCGCCATGGCAGAGGTTGGCAGTGTAGTGGTCCAGCCCGGCCAATTCGTCGACCCGCAGCGCGATCCCGGTGCGGCCAAGGGCGGCGATGAAATCGCAATTCTCCTCGACAATGCGGGCGTAGTCTTTTTCGCCGTAGGAAACGTAGAACGGCATGTCCGCTTGGGCGGCCCAATGCATCGGACTGGCCTCGTCGTGGTCCTTGGCGGCGGTCGGGTCGGTGTCTAAGACGCGAAAAAGACCGCTCACGGGGATGCACGCCTTGATGGCACCGGGGGGAACGCCGTGCGCGGTCCGCAAATCCGGGCGCAAGGCGATTGTCGCGGCAATGTGGCCGCCGACCGAATGGCCGCCGATATAGACCCGGTCGGGGTCGGCGCCGTAGGTCGCCGCTTGATTGCGCACAAACGCGAGCGCGCGCAGGCAATCCTCGATCGGTGTCGGGTGGGTATGGTCGGGGGCGAGGCCGTAGTTGGGGCTGACAAAGATCGCCGGCAGCGCCGCGATCGCGGGTGCCATGAACGACATCCAGCCTTTGTTCCCGTGGGTCCAACCGCCGCCGTGTATGTAGATAAAGAGGGGAAGGGCGCTGCCTTGGCTGTCTGGCGGGGCGAATACGTCGAGCAGCTGGTGAGCCGCCCCGCCATAAGACACATCGCGCCATACCTTTTGTTTCGACCGCTCTGCTGCGGCGGCGCGGCGGGCGGTTTCAGCAACGTAGCGAGCCGCCTCGGGTGGCATCGCCGGGTCTGCGCTTGGATCTTTCGCGGTGCCATCGTTCAAGAGTTTTCTTCCCTAGTGCCAAATACTTAGCGGCCCATCGCCTTGACTAGGCGACATGGGCCGCCCATCCTAGCCCGCCCTTAGGGGGCAGGAGAACCGTACGCTATTCCGCGCTGCCATAGCGCGCATTCTAGGGAGGAAAACGTGGCAGACAAAAACCTACAAGACACGTCGGCAGCCGCCGTCGAGCGCACCGGACCGACGCGCCGCCAGCTCCTTGAGCTCGGCGCCGGCCTTGGTTTGATGCTGACGCTCACCCCGACCGGCACCTTCGCGCAGGGCAAGAGCGAACTCACCATCGCCATCCCCGCCGATCTTGGCGGCTGGGATCACGACTATTTGGCGTTCGACCTCGTCGGTCTAGCGGTGATGAAGAATTGTTACCCGTTCATGCTCGAATATGGGGTCAAAGATCAAGACGGCGCGGCCGTTATGGACACCGAAAACATCGTGCCGGTATTCGCGGAGTCCTGGGAAGGCGATGCGGAAGGAAAGGTATGGACCCTCAAGATCCGCAAAGGGGTCACCTTTCCGAGCGGCAATCCGCTTACCGCGAAGGACGTCAAGTGGTCGAAGGACCGGGCGTTCGCCGCTAAGGCGAACGTCGCAGGGGTCTACCGCTTGATCGGCTTGACCGAGGCGAGCCAGGTCGAAGTTGTCGACGATTACACGGTGCGCTTTACCCAGTCGCAACCCAGCGATCTGTCCAGCCACATCCAGATTATTTCCCTGTACGTCTTCGACTCCGAGGAACTTAAGAAGCACGCGACGGCCGACGATCCATGGGCCAAGGACTGGACCACGAAGAATCCTCAAAGTGGCGGGGCCTACAACGTCGTGGACTACAAGCCTGGGCAAGAGATCGTCCTCGAATCCAACCCGTCTTTCCCGAGCGCTCAACCGCGTGTGAAGCGGGTCAAGCTGCAGGTTATTCCGGCACCGGCAAACCGCCGCTTACTGTTGGAAAAGGGCGAGGTCGACATCGCCCTCGGGCTGTCCCGTCGCGACATCAACGACATGCGCGGCGCCAAGGGTATCAAGGTTATTTCCAGCCCCAGCAACGAGTTTGTGTTCATGCCGATGGCGATGGGCACCGCACCGTTCGACAACCCGAAGGTGCGCCAGGCGATGGCGCATGTGGTGCCCTACGATGCGATCGTCTCCAATGTCTATAGCGGCAATGCGCGGCGTTCGACGAGTCCGGTCCCACTCGATATGCCTGGCCATTCGGCGAAGGGTTACCCGTTCGGTTTCGATATCGACAAGGCCAAAGCGCTGCTCGCCGAAGCCGGCATGGCGGGCGGATTCGAGTCCGAAATCGCCATTTTGGCCGGCGACGTCGCGCAGGAGCGTGCGGCCGTCCTCGTGTCTAGCGCGGCCCGGCTTGCGGGGATCGACCTGAAGATCACGCCGCTCGACCCCGGTACGCTGTTCCAGCGCCGTCGTGAAAAAACCCTGCCGTTGCAGATTGCCAGCGGGCAGATGTGGGTCAACGATATCGAGTACCTGCTGGCCACCAGTCTGACGCCCGGTGGCTTTTTGAACTACGCCGGGTACGACAGCGCACGGATCGTCGAAATTTTCCAGACGCTTAACAAGACGTCCGACATGGCGACCCGCAACCGGTTGTTCGACGAGGTTCAAACCATCTTGGCGCGCGATGTGCCATGGCTCGTCCTCGCACAACCGCACTTCGACTTGCCGGTGGCCGCGAGTGTGTCCGGTTGGGTCCAGCCTGTGGATGGCCTCTTCCGCCTGCGCTACCTCGACGCCTGAGGCCGTGGCACCTGTCAGGTGCGGCTTGGTCTCTACATAACGCGAAGACTATTGATGCTGGCGCCCGTTCTTGTGGGCGTCAGCATCTTTTGTTTTCTGTTGATCCGGGTGCTTCCCGGCGACCCAATACTGTCGATCGTTCCGGAAACCGCCACCCAGGAAGACATCGACCGGACCCGTGCCCAGTACGGCCTCGACCGGCCGCTGGTCGAGCAATACGGCGCTTACATGGCGGGGGTGGTACGGGGCGATTTCGGCGATTCTATTCAAACAAACCGCGCTGTCGTCGACCAAATCGCCGAACGCTTACCCCGGACCCTGGAACTCGTGGTGCTGGGCTTCCTCCTGGCACTCGTCATGGCCATCGTTCTCGGCCTCTTCGCCGCGCTCCACGCCGGCAGGGTCGGAGATCACATCGCCCGAGTGGGCGCGCTGGTCGCAAATTCCTTGCCCGAATTTTGGCTCGGCTTGGTGCTAATCCTCGTCTTCTTTGCCGCTCTTGGCATTGCCCCGGGCCCGACCGGACGGATCTCGACCGGCATCGATTTCGAGGTCGTTACCGGCTCGCTGATTATCGATTCCATACTTACCGGCAATATGCCGGCGCTGGTATCGGCCCTGCATCACTTGATGCTGCCGGTCCTAACCCTCGGTGTCATCGTCGTTGCGCCGATGATGCGCAGTGTCCGTGCGTCGGCGCTCCAGGTGATGCAATCCGAAAGCTACCGCTGTGCGGCGGCACACGGGCTGCGGCCGAAAACACTGTTGTTCGGCTATCTCCTGCGGGAAACCATGGTGCGGGTGCCCACCCTCGCAGCACTCGTACTCGGCAACTTGATCGGTGGAAGTGTGCTTGTCGAGTTCGTGTTCTCTTGGCAGGGCTTCGGACAATGGGCGTTGCGGGGTCTGTTGTTGCGGGACTACCCGGTGATCCAGGCGTACGTCCTGGTGACGGCATCTTTTTACGTCGTGGCTTTTCTTGTGGCCGACGTTGTCCAAGCGGCGCTCGATCCGCGGATCAAGGTCTAGGTCATGACGCTCGTCGAAACCATCTCCGGCGGTAAGTCCGCATGGCATCGTCGCCGCCCGCGCGCGGAAATCAGTCGTCCCTTGATCCTTTCGGGCGCCGCGATTCTGTCTGTGGTGATTGCCGGCGGGATATTCGCGCCGCTGCTGTCGCCGTGGGGCCCCGAGGAGATTGATTTCGCGGCGTTCCTGGTCCCGCCCTCGGCAGCCCACCCGCTCGGAACCGACGGCAACGGCATGGACATTTGGAGCCGCGTGCTCTTTGCCGCGCGCATCGATGTCGGTGTCTCGCTTGCCGCCGTCACCCTCGCCGTCGTGGTCGGCAGTCTGATCGGCGGCTTCGTCGGCTACATCGGGGGATGGGTCGATGAAATCGCGATGCGATTGACCGACATCGTTCAAGCTTTTCCCGCGTTCATCCTGGCGCTCACAGTCTCGGCGATGTTCGGCGGCGGACTGTTCAATTTAACCGTCGCGATCGGTTTGATCTTTGCCCCGGCTTACGTGCGCATCATGCGCAGCGAAATTCGAGCCCTGCGTGTCCGCGGTTTCGTCGAGGCCGCTGAATGCGCGGGCAACAGCAGGGGGTCGATCCTTTTTCGTCACCTCTTTCCCAACGCGTTGATGCCGGTTCTGGTGATCGCACCGCTTAATTGCGGCTGGGCGATGCTTACTTTGGCGGGGCTATCATTCCTCGGTCTTGGCGTCCCGGTGCCGCAGGCCGAGTGGGGGGCGATGATCAGTGCGGGTGCGGCCGATGTCGTGGGCGGGCGTTGGTGGACGTCGATTTTTCCCGGGATCGCGCTTTTCCTTAGCGTATTCGGCTTCAACTTGATCGGCGAAGGCTTCCTCGAACGCTCGGAGCAACAGTGACGCAAGCGTTGCTGGATATGCAGGGCGTCTACGTTTCGCTGCCGACCCGGGGTGGTACCGTTGCCGCGCTCAACGACGTCACTCTCAAGGTCGCGAAGGGGGAGGTGCTTGGCCTCGTCGGCGAAAGCGGCGGTGGCAAAAGCATGATGGCACGGGTGATCGCCGGCTTATTGCCCGACGGCGCCAATCTCGCCGGTGCTGTGACCGTTGCCGGTCGTAACATTGTCGAGAGCAGCGAAGCCGATATGGCGTTGCATCGGGGTAGCGGCGCGGCCATGTGTTTTCAGAACCCGCGCGGTGCCCTTAGCCCAACACGTCGTGTCGGCCAGCAACTGGTCGATCGACTCATGCGGTGGCAGAGCATGGGTAAAGAACAGGCCTGGGCAGCGGCGCGCGATCGCTTCGCCGAAGTAGGGATTCGCGATCCCGAACGGCGCCTGCGCGCCTTCCCCCATGAACTCTCCGGCGGGATGTGCCAGCGCGTGATGATCGCGCTTGCGTTGGCCTGCAAGCCGCGCCTCCTTCTCGCCGACGAACCGACCACCGGGCTGGATCCGACGCTCACTAAGGATATTCTTAAGCTCTTCCGTGACGCAGCGCAGCGCAACGACTGTGGGGTCATCGTCATTTCGCACGACGTTGCGTCGATCGCCGGTGTGTGCGACCGGATTGCTGTCCTCTATGCCGGTCTTCTGGTCGAAATCGGCGATACACCGGCCGTCGTGAGAGACCCGCTCCATCCCTACACGCGTTCCTTGCTGGCGGCAGTCCCCGATCTTGACGGCCGGCTGTCGGTCCCGCTCGCTGGCACCATGCCGCGCCTCAGCGTTCCGCCGTCGGCCTGTCCGTTTGAGACGCGCTGCAGCTTGGCCGAGGATCGATGTCGCATGGACGTGCCGCCGCCGACGGAAAGCGACGATGGACGGATCGTTAGATGTTTCCGTGCCGGCCAGCCGCAGTCGTTCCCCAGCGTCGCTCCCGCGGCAACTCATACGCGACAGGGTACGGCACAGGTTCCCGTCGTGACGTTGCACGATGTCGAGGTTCGCTACGCTAGCCAGTTTGGGCAGCGCGGCCCGCGGGCGCTACGTGGGGTGTCGCTGGCCCTGGCCCCCGGCGAAACGTTGGGCATCGTCGGTGAAAGCGGGTGCGGCAAGAGTACGCTGGCACGGGTGATCATGGGGCTGGTCCGGCCGACAGACGGGCGGGCGGTCGTGAACGGTCTCGACTACGGAAACGCGACACGCGCCGACATTCGCCGCCTGCGCCGCGATATTCAGATGGTGTTCCAGGATCCGGTCGATTCGCTTAGTCCACGCATGACGGTCGAGCAGAATGTCAGCGATCCCTTACGGAATGCGGATACCGCGCCCTCAGATATGGATGGACAAATCGACCGCGCGCTGACTCAGGTCGGCCTTGGGCCGGAGTTCCGAAAACTCTACCCGCGACGCCTGTCCGGTGGCCAAGCCCAGCGCGTCGCACTGGCGCGGGCGCTCATCGTCGACCCCCGCGTCATCGTGTTCGATGAACCGACGTCGGCCCTCGACGTCACGGTGCAGGCGCAGATCCTCGATTTGCTTCGCGGGTTGATGGCCGACGGCACGCGCTCGTACGTTTTCGTGTCGCACGATTTGGCCACGGTACACGGTCTTTGTGATCGGGTTGCCGTGCTTTATCTCGGCCGCATCGTCGAGCAGGGGCCCGCCGAGACGGTGTTGAAACAACCCCGTCACCCGTACACTCAGGCATTGGTCGAGGCTGTACCGGCGCTTTCCGGCGACCGAGTCGTGGCGCCATCGAAACTCCGGCGCGACCTGGATGAAGCGTACGAAGCACCTGGGTGCGGGCTGTCGCCGCGGTGTCCTTACGCCGAGGCAGCCTGTGACGACCCGCAGGCACTGCGCAATTTGACGAATGGCCACCAGGTTGCATGCTGGAAGGCCGAACGATTGACGATGGTGGAGGCTTAGCGTTGTCGGAAAAACACTTGCGCCTGGCGGTCGATATCGGCGGAACCTTTGTCGACGCGATCGAGCTGGACACAACAACAGGGGCGTTTCGATTTCAGAAGGCCTCGACCACGCCGCGCAATCCCTCGGAGGGCGTGCTCAACGCCATCGCGGCGCTGGAAACGCCGCTCGACCGGACGGCGCTCTTCACGCACGGCACCACGCTTGGTCTGAACGCCGTACTGGAACGCCGTGGCGCGAAGGTCGGCATCGTTACCAACGAAGGTTTCCGCGATATCTTCCTGATTGGGCGCGCCAATGTTCCAGACGCCCACATGTACGACTTCACCTACGCCCGTCCCGAGCCGTTGGTTCGGCGTCGGTGCATCGCCGGCGTCAAAGGCCGGCTCGACTACAAGGGACGCGTCGTCGATGAACTCGACGAAGACGGTGTCGTTGCCGCCGCCCGCCATTTGATCGACGAGCATCGGGTCGAAGCGATTGCGATCTGCTTTCTCTTCTCGTTTATCGACCCAGCATCCGAACGCCGCGCCAAAACGTTGATCCTCGAAGCGTTTCCGGAGATGCGCGTCTCGATCTCCAGCGATATTGCCCGCGAGCACCGCGAATACGAACGTACCAGCACGACAGTGTTGGACGCTTATATTCGACCGATATTTGAACGCTACATTGACGAACTCGAGGCGCGGATGCGCGCGCAAGCCTTTGACGGCCGCTTCTTGATCATGCGCTCCGGCGGCGGGGCGATGACTGCCGAAGCTGCCAAGCGCTCGCCAACGAACACCGTGCTTTCTGGACCGGCGGGCGGCATCGCTGGGGGGGCTTTCCTGGGCCAGGCGTTGGAACGGCACGACCTCATCACCTTCGATGTGGGCGGTACCTCGCTCGACGTGTGCTTGATCGAGGATGGCCGCGCCGCTGCCGCCTTCGAGGCGTCGCTCGAAAACCATCCCTTGCTTATTCCGATTTACGATATCCGCACCATTGGGGCCGGCGGCGGTTCGATTGCCTGGCTTGACGCGGGTCTCCTTAACGTCGGGCCGCAGAGCGCTGGCGCCGAGCCGGGGCCAATCTGCTATGGCCGCGGCGGTACGCAGCCGACGGTGACGGACGCGTGTCTCGTTCTGGGCTACATCGACCCGGACGCGTTTCTTGGCGGTACCATGCGTCTCGACGACGCGGCGGCCGGACAGGGTCTTGCGGCATCGATCGCCCAGCCGATGGCGGTGACGCCGGAGGCTGCCGCAGCGGGCATCCTCGATATTCTCATGGCAAAGACCGTGGGCGCGGTGCGCCAGATCACGGTCGAGCGTGGCCGCGACCCCCGCGAGTCCGCCTTGCTCGCCTTTGGTGGCGCCGGGCCCCTGTTCGGCCCGATGTGTGGCCACGAAATGGATCTCAAGGAAGTCATCGTTCCGAACGCGCCGTCGGGATTCTCGGCATGGGGGATGCTGAGCGCCGACGTAGTCGACGATTTTTCGCGAACCCATATTGCTCTGATCGACGAAGTCTCGCCCGAAGCGCTCGGCGCGATTTTCGCCGAGATCGAACGAGAGGCGGTAGAATCGTTACGCCAACAGGGCGTTCGAGACGGCCAAGCGATGCTGCTGCGGCAGCTTGAGTTGCGCTACCTAGGCCAGGAGCATGCCTTGCCTCTCGATCTCGGGGTCGCCATCGCCATCGATGCCATCGTGAAAAGCTTCGGCGATCAACACGAGGCCCGCTATGGCCACCGGATGGAGGCGCCGGTGCAGATATTGAACATCCGTATCCGCGCGGTCGGCAATACCGCGAAACCGACATTGCCGGAACTGCCGGCGCGGCCCGCAGGGAAGGCCGGGCCCAAGTCCGGTGTGCGTCGCGCCTATTGCTTCACGACCAGGCAAATGACCGACTTCGCCACCTACACCCGCGCAGACCTTGCGCCGGGGGATACGATCGCTGGTCCCGCGCTGATCGACGAAGGTACCTCCGTGACGGTCATGCACACTGGCCAGACCCTATCTGTCGACCGCTACGGCCACCTGATCGTTGCGATGGCGGGGTAGGGGGCGAAGATGAGCAAAGAAATCGACGGCGCCACCGCCGAGGTTGTCCGCAGTTACCTTCTTGCAGCGGCCCAGGAAATGAAGGCTACCCTCGTTCGGACCGCGTTCAATCCCGTGATCTACGAGGTCTTGGACTTCGGTATTTCGATGTATGACCGCAATCTCGACCTCATCGCCGAGGCGCCGGGGCTTACCATGTTCTTGGGTGCGAACGACTACAGTGTCCGCAAAGTTGTCGAGTATTTGGGCGTCGCGGCGTTCGAGGACGGCGACATCGTTATTTCGAACTATCCCTACTGGAACGCCGCGCACACCTACGATGCCAGTTTGATCGCGCCGGTTTTTATCCCCGGTTTTGACGGCCCGTTCGGCTTTCTCTGCGTACGGGCGCACTGGGCGGACCTCGGCGCAAAGGATCCGGGTTACGTCCTCGATTCCACTGACATGCACCAAGAGGGCATCGTCTTTCCTGGAACCAAAATCTACAAACGGGGCAAACCCGACAACGAGATCGTCGAGTTGATCCGTTTTAACTCGCGCATGCCCGACATTGTTGTCGGGGACTTCAATGCGATGGTGGCGGCCCTGCGTACCGGCGAACGCCGCCTCCAAGAAATCGCGGAAAAGTTCGGGCGAGAGACGGTCGACGCGGCGATCGCTGCGATTCTCGACCACGGCGAACAGACGACCGCGCGCGCATTGGCAGACCTTCCAAAAGGGACTTGGTCGGCCGAAGACATCATCGACGACGACGGAATCTCCGACGACCCGATCACCATGAAGGCGACGTTGACGATCACCGACCAAGCGTTCACGGTCGACTTCACTGGATCCGCCGGAACCCAAAAGGGACCGGTCAACATGCCGTTCGGCTCGACCTTGGCAATGTGCAAGGTAGTGTTCAAGGCCCTGACGACGCCGGAGACCCCGTCCAACGCCGGCCATTCCCGCGCGCTCGACGTGATTGCCGAGCCGGGCAATCTGTTTCACGCCGTCTACCCCGCGCCAACCTTCACACTGTGGACCGGCATCGTGGGATTGGAGCTTCTGTTTAAGGCGCTCGCCCAGGCCATGCCGGAGCGGTTCTCTGCATCCTCCGGGGGCGACGTCCCCGGATTCATGATGTTGGGCATCCACCCCGATACCGGCAAGTTTTTCGCGCTGAGCAACAACGATCCCGTCGGATGGGGTGCCGCGCCGCAGCACGACGGTGCCAACGCGTTGTTGCACCTGTCGGAAAGCATCGTCCGCAACACGCCCCTCGAAGTACTCGAAACCAACACCACGATGTTTTTCGAGCGGTATGAATTGCGTCAAGATTCCGGTGGCCCCGGCAAGCACCGTGGCGGCCTTGGGTTGCGGCGCGACATCCGTTTCCTGTCCGACGGCGAGTTCATGACGGTGATGAAAAAAACCAAAAGCCGTCCTTGGGCGCTTGCCGGCGGCTTGGAGCCGGAGGCCAATACAGTGATTGCCTTTCCGGGCACCGAAAAAGAAATGCGCATGAGTACCAAACGTATCCCGGTCAAAGCCGGTGAGCGCATCACCGTCTTGACCGCGGGCGGGGGCGGTCACGGTGTGCCGCACGACCGCGATCCTTCGCGCATTGCCGAGGACCTGCGTGACGGGTTTGTCTCCGAGGCTGCGGCACGGCGGGACTATGGACACAACTGAACCCGCCGCCGCAACCGCCGACGCGGCACTCACCGAGGTTATCCGACACTATTTTCTGAGCGCCGCAGAGGAAATGCGGGCGACCCTCGTGCGTACGGCGTTCAGCCCGGTGATCTACGAGGTGCGGGACTTTGGTATCTCGATCTACGATTCGCGCCTCGACCTCGTGGCCGAGGCTACCGGGCTGACGCGGTTTCTCGGGGCCAACGACTATGCGGTGCGCAAGGTCATGGAGTACGTCGGTGTCGCCAACCTGCGCCCCGGCGATATCGTTCTCTCAAACTATCCCTATTGGAACGCCGCCCACGTCTCCGATGCAACCCTAACAGCGCCGGTCTTTGACCCGGATTCCGATAAGCCGTTTGCCTATCTTTGCGTGCGCGCGCACTGGGCCGATCTTGGCGCAAAGGATCCTGGTTACGTCATCGATTCGACGGATATGCACCAGGAAGGGCTTGTTTTCCCGGGCACCCATGTCTTCCGCGCGGGCGCGGCGGTGCGCGAAATCCACGAATTGCTCCGCTACAACTCGCGGATGCCCGACATCGTGCTCGGTGATCTTGACGCGCAGGTTGCTTCGATCCGCACCGGTACCCGGCGCCTCAAGGGTATTCTCGCCAAGTTCGACGCCGCCACCGTCGATGCCGCGCTGCGCCGCCTGCTCGACCACGGAGAGGCGACGGCGCGCGCCGCGCTCGCAACGCTACCCGAAGGGTCGTGGGCGGCCGAAGATATTCTCGACGACGACGGCATTTCCGACGACCCGATCACGATGAAGGTGCGGGTAACCCACCGCGCAGGAAAATTCGAGATCGATTTCGCCGGGTCGCCGCCATGCGTTCCCGGGCCCGTCAACTTGCCCTTCGGGTCGACCCTTGCGACCTGCAAAGTCGCCTTCAAGGCGTTGACCACGCCTGAGGTTGCATCGAATGGCGGACATATGCGCCCGCTCTTCGTGCATGCCGACCCTGGGACGTTGTTCAACGCGAGCTATCCCGCACCGACGTTTACCCAATGGACCGGGATTGTGCTTCTCGAACTGATCTTCAAGGCGCTCGCACCGGTCCTGCCGCACCGTCTTGCGGCATCCTCCGGCGGCGACGTTCCGGGTTTCATGATGATTGGGCAACACCCCGACACCGGCGCTACCTATGCGATCAGCAACAACGATGCGGTGGGCTGGGGCGCGACCGCCGCGCACGACGGTGCGGACACGCGCAACCATCCCTGCCAGAGCATCGTCCGCAACACCCCGATCGAAGTGATGGAGACGCGGACGCCGATGTTCTTTGAGCGGGTTGAGATGGTGCCGGGCTCGGGCGGCCCCGGCCAATACCGCGGCGGTCTCGGGCTGCGGCGCGACATCCGCTTCCTGGCTTCCGGTGAATTCCTGACGGTGATGAAAAAGACCAAGAGCCGCCCGTGGTCTCTGGTCGGTGCAGGGCAACCCGCCTCGACCCGCACAATTTTGTTCCCCGGCACCGACCGGGAACGCAAGGTGGGTACCGCGCGGACACGGGTTGAAGCCGGCGACCGCGTCAGGATCATGACCGCCGGTGGCGGTGGCTACGGCGATCCAACCGCTCGAGATCCCGCCTTGATCGAGCAAGACCGCATAGACGGACTGGCCGCCTCCGTTCCCGAGGGCGGCTGACTCGCTAATCTTTGCGATCCGGTTCCGCCTCTGAAAGCCGCCACATAAGCCGGACGATGAAATCTATCGCGTCGCGATACCCTTTGACCTGTAGATACTCGTTCGCAGCGTGCTTGTTGCCCGAATGCCCCAAGGTGGTTGCGATCCACGGAATGCCGACGGTCTCGATGAAAAGGTGGCTCGCAATCGCGGTCGACGTTCGCGGCCAAACCTCGGGGTCCAGTCCCCCCTCCTTGTAAGTGTCCAGGAGCGCCTGTACCGCCCAGTTCGACGGCGGCATGGCACCGCCCGAATAACCGCTCACGACCTCTATTTCGACTTCCGGAAAGCCGGTACTGTCGAAGTGACGGCGCAGACAAGCCACGATGTGCTCGACACTCATGCCGTCCAAGGGACGGATGTCGAGGGCGGCCACGGCCGAGTCGGGCAACTCGGTCTTGTGACCGTGCTCCATCACGATGCCGCCCTGGATGCCCGACACGTTGATCTCCGTTCTGAAGCAATAGGCGCGCAACGCATCGAGCAGCGTGTCGTACTTGAATCGTTTAGCGTGCGCTTCCTTCAACAGAGATTCGGGGTCGACCCGGCGTGCCAGGTCGGCCACGAGCGCTTCCTCTTCGGCACTTGGCGGTCGCACGGGATCATAGAATCCGTCGAGCAAGATTTCTCTTTCGTCCGCCGATTTGAGACTGGCCAGAGCGGTTACAAGTCGAAAGACCGGGTTCGCAACCCAAATGCCGTGCAGCCCGTGGGCCTCGCCGCCGACTGGGCCACCCCAATCTCCTGCACGCACCCGGAGTCTAAGCATCATATTGCCCTTGACGCCGAGCCACGCAACAGGCGTGCCGTTGGCGCGCTGGGTATGCCAGGGCCAGTAGGCCACATCTGCCTTGCGCAGTTCTGGAAGGTGGGACTCGACAAAGGCGGGCAGCGACGCACTCGCCATCTCCGACGCCTCGAAGACCAGAATGAGATTGACCGGCAACGGGACGCCCGCCGCGCGATGGGCGGCGATCATTGATAACACCGAAGCGAGGGGCCCTTTGGTATCCTCCGCGCCCCGCCCAACGATACATTCGCCGAGATCGCCGAAGGTCATGCGCCGCGCCTCGAACGGCGGCGCGACCCAGCCCTCGCTCTTTGCCGGAACGGTATCGTACATGCCGTGGATCAGGACGGTGCGTTTGGCGCCGGATTCAAATCGCGCATAGACGATAGGAAAATCGACACCGTCGACGATATCCGCCGTGCCGCCCAAAGACCGCAACTCGTCGGCGAACATCGTGACCGTCTCCGTGATACCGTCGTTGTAGGCGGAGACCGAGGGTTGGCGGATATAGCGTTGGAGGCGCGACACGTGCGCCTCCAAATCGCTATCGAGAGAAGCTAGGACATCGTCCCGTTCGGAGCTGTTGCGGGTATTCATTGCTTTTCTTGACCTACTGCGAGGCGTTATTCCTTTGACCCCTTAACGGGGTTGTCGATACTCTCATTATGCCCGAACTCGCTTTGTGAGGAATGGGCGACAAATGCGCGCCGTCTAGAAAGCGGCGAGACATCTCTAGGGGGGAGTTCTATGCCAAATTTACTTAGATACGTACTCGCGTTTTCCGCTTGTTTGGTTGTTGCGTCTTTTGCTGGCGGCACGGTGCAGGCACAGGACGGGCTGCAGCGCGTCACCATCCGCGTTTCAGCGGACCTACCGCCGCCGCCGCATCCAACGGCGATCGCGATGGAATGGTTCAAGGAGCGCGTCGAGGCGACGTTCCCTGCGGGCAGCGAGGTACGGAACTTCTACGCGGGTGCCCTCTATAAGGACGCCGACGCAATGGTGGCAATGGGGCAGGGTAACCTCGAGATGGGGTGGCTCCTGGCGGGCAAGACGGCTTCGGTCGATCCTTGGCTTGGAATTGTTGTCCAACCTGGCGTTCTCACCACCGTCGCCGCCGTTCACGAGCTTGAAAACCTAGAAACCGGCAAGATGCTTCTCGAGCGCCTGAGAACGCGCCACGGCATCGAACCGTTTGGGTTCGCCGACCTAAGTTTTGCGCTGGGTGTGGCGGGCAAAGAGCGGCTCCTGACCCTTGATTCGGTTCGTGGCAAAAAGATCAGGACGTTTGCCGCTGCGATCAACCCGGTTATGGATTCCTGGGGAGCCAACCCCGTCGTCATGGGATTCGGCGACGTACCCAGCGCGCTTGAATCCGGCGTACTTGATGGCGTCATTACCTCGATCGGCGGCTGGCGCTCGATCACCGAACAGACGCCGTACTACACGATAGCCGGCGTCGGCACGATCACCTTTGACTCCTATTGGGTTGGTGCGAGCCAAGACTGGTGGGAAGGCCTTAACAAAGCGACGCAGGACAAGGTGCGCGAGCTGATGCTGCAGGCCATGCAGCGCCAGGACGAGGCGAGCTGGTGCAACGACCAGTTTGCAATTCAGGAGTTCGAGGCTAAGTCGCCTTCCGATCCGGGCGTCTACCAAGCGTCGGCGTCTCAAGCAGCTCCACTGCAGAGTGCGATCGGCACCAGCGTTGCCGACTTCCTCAAGAAGGATCTGCCAGACGATGCCGATAAATGGGTCGACCGCTACCTGAGCGAGGGCCGGGCGGCTTCGTCCAGCAACGGTCCAGGTACGGACCCCCTCGAGAGCCTCGATTGCGGGCCGTATCGCGCGCTGCTCAAGGGCTAGAGTTCCAGGTGCGGGTGCCGACCGTGCGTAAGCATGGTCGCGCCCGCACCGGAAACGGTCTGCTGTGCGTAGGGCCTACATCATCTGGCGATCGTTCCAGGATCGCTTCCTTCAGTATGTTGCTGCGCTGCTTCTACTCGGTCCCACGCTGCTTGCCCTCCTAGAGGTCGTGCGGCGTTATGTGTTTGGCCAATCTTTCTCTTGGCAGCAGGATGCCGTGACCTACGGCATCCTGTCCGGCGTCTTCCTGTTCTTCGCAATCACGCAAAGTCGAGACCTGCACCTGCGGGTTAGCCTCGTGCCGTCGCTGCTTGCCCAAGGCGGCGAGACGGGGCGTCTCGTCGCAAGGCTTCTCGCAATTTTTAGCGCGATCCTCGGGCTTGTGTTCTGCGCCTACCTCGTGTGGCGTGGTATTCCGGTCGCCGAGCGCATGGTGGAGCGCAACAGAATGACGGAGAGTCTCGTTCTTCCGCTTTGGCCGTTCTTCATCACGTTTCTAGCGGGCATGGGGATGATGGCGGTTAGCTTTCTTTTTCAAGCCTACGCCGGTGTTCTTGTGCTCCTCGGGAGGGAGAGCGAGTGGCCGCAGATCGCGAGCGAGGGTGACGGTGAACCGATCCTCTAGCGCGTCGCTTAGGTCGAGCGCACGGCAGGAGTTTTTCCCTCTTTCCGGAGTAGGGTCATTCCTACCTTCTTTCTAGCGGCGTTCGCTTTTCTCGGTTCGGGTGTGACGATCGGCGTCGCGCTGGGTGGGGCGAGCATGTTGTTCATCCTGTTCGACCCGCTGCTCGATGCGCGCGCCGTCGGGCAGAGTTTCTTCTCGTTTCTCAGCAGCTACAGCCTGATGGCGGTCCCGCTGTTCATCTTCGCGGGATTCCTCATGGAACGGACTGGGATGGTGACCCAGTTGTTTCGCTTTGCCGAGGCATTGATAAGCTGGGTCGTCGGCGGATTTGCTCTGGCGACCGTCGCAACCTGTGTCCTCTTCTCGGCCATTTCGGGCTCGAGCGTCGCCGTCGCCTCGGCCATGAGCTTGATCGCGATTCCGGAGATGCGCGCACGGAACTATCCGGACTGGTTGTCGGCCGGTATCGTTTCTTCAGGCGGCGGCATAGGCCTGCTGATTCCGCCAAGCCTGTCTCTGATCATTTACGGCATCGCGACTGAGACATCGATCGTTCGGCTGTTCATGGCTGGGATCATTCCCGGCCTGTTGCTCGCCCTTGGCATGTCGATTCTCATCATTGTCGCGGCTTGGCGGACGCCCGGTCTTGAGTCGGGGCGTTTTGTCCCGGCGCAGGTGTTGGAAAGTACCCTTGCGGCGCTCCCTGCTTTGACCTTGCCGCTTGTCGTTCTTGGCGGACTCTACGGCGGGGTGTTCACGCCGACCGAGGCTGCGGCCGTGGCCTGCGGCTATGCGCTGCTCTATGGGTTCGTTTCACGTCGCGGCGCATTTCTGCGCGAACTCCTTCCGGTCACGGCCCGCGCGGTAAATCTCACCGCGATCGTCTTCTTCCTTATGGGCAGCGTCGGCATCTTTCAGTTCGTGGCGGCGAATCAGGCGTGGCCGCAACACATGGCCGAGGCCGTCATTGCAATGAATCTCGGCCCGCTTGGATTCCTCTTCGGCTATATGGCGGTGCTTCTGATTCTCGGCATGTTCGTCGACGGCATCGCGATGATTCTGTTGACGGTGCCGGTGGTTTTTCCAGTCGCCACGACCTTGGGCATCGATCCAGTGCACCTGGGGATCGTCGTCACCATGGGCGTGGAACTCAGCGTGATAACCCCGCCAGTGGGCTTCAACCTTTTCGCTGTAAGCGGTATTTCCAAGATACCGCTCAAAACGGTTCTGCGCGGTGCCATGATTTTCTTTGTTTCGGACTTGATCGTTACCGGTCTGATTATCGTCTTCCCGTCGCTTTCAACGTGGTTGCCGTCGATCATGCTCGCAAGTTCGCCGTTTGGTGGTTGACGGGAACGGTGTCTGTGTCGGATTGACGGCTGCATGAAGTATGGAGCCAAGGTGGTCGCATAGGAGGGCCGCACGATGGGGATTCAACCGATTCACTCGATGATGCCAAGGGCGAGTCATGACGAGGGGCGTCGCCAGGATTTCGTGGTGGCGCTGAAAACGCATGTTTCAAGCGACATTACGCCGGGCAACCGTGCCGAAATGGAAGGCCGCGTGATCCCGGCGTTGCGCCGGGCCGGGCGCCCCCTGCCGCCGACACGGCAGGAACTCCGCGCGGCGATGGAGCGCGCGCCCTACCATCAGCTTTGGGGCTCGCTGATGCGGCTTGGGCAGGAGCTCATGTGGGAATCGGTCGGCGATACCGTCGATCGCCAACTTGGTGCGCTGGAGAAGCGCGCCAGCGTCTTCGCCAGAAAAAAGGGGTCTTTGACGCTGTCGGAAGACTTCGTGCCGCCGCGCTACGTCAAAGCTGTCGACGTGCATACGATGCCCGGCGGTTACTGCGACGACTCGAGCGGGACGGATCTGCGGGCGGGGGCGATCTACGATCGCGGCGCCTACATGTACCATCACGGAAAGCGTGGGATGGACGACAACGGGCGTCTCATCGTTGCGTTCCTCAAGACCCGTTACCCTGACATCAAACCGCGGCGCATCCTCGATCTAGGATGCTCGGTCGGTCATGCGACGACCGCGCTCGTCGACTTCTTTCCAGAGGCCGAGATCTGCGCCATTGATGTCGGCGCGCCGATGCTGCGCTATGCCCATGCCCGCGCCGAGGCGATGGGCCGGGCAATCCACTTCAAACTCGCAAATGCCGAAGCGACGGGATATCCCGACAACCACTTTGACTTTGTGGTCTCCAGCAACATGATGCACGAGACATCGCGGGCCGCGGCGCAACAGATTCTGGCCGAGTGCCGACGAATTCTGAGGCCGGGCGGCGCCATGTGTCACATGGAGGTGCCGGTTCGTTACAAGGACATGGCGCCCTACGATCAAGTCATGCGCGGGTGGCAGACCTACTACAACGGCGAACCGTTCTGGAATGCGGTGTGTTCGTTGGACTTTGTCGAGTTATCTGTCGCGGCCGGGTTGCGCGACGTTGCGGACGGTTACCTCGAACGCACCGGCGACCCCGACCGCGATCGCCGCGACTTGCTGCAAACGCCCAACCAGGGCAACAATTACCGTTACATGCTCACCGCACGGAAGTAGGTCTCACCGCACGGAAGTAGGTCGCGTATCGCGATCAGGCTTTGCGAGCACCGAACAGAGTCGAGCCCACGATTTTGCCGCCGGTATCGGTAACCGGCGCATACTCGGTCGTACCGTCCGCGCGGGGCAGTGGCCAAACTTCGCGGATGGTCGATCGGAGAAATCCCGCGTCGGCAAGCAGGTCGCGCGCGTCGGTGTGGTGCAAGGTGCCCCAGAACGGCTCGGCGTTGTAATGCGTGTCCCAGTCCCAATAGTAGGCGTCGAGATCGTCTAGGCCGCGCGCGAACTGGGTGTCAACGTGGATCGTCACGCCGCCTTTGCGCAACACCCGATGGCATTCGGCTAGGATGCGCGGCGTTGCCTTGGCCGAAGTTTCATGGAACAGGCCGTGCGAAACCACGAGGTCGAAGGATTCATCGCCAAAGGACAGCGCTTCGGCGTTTTCCTGGCGAAAGTGAACCCGCGCACCGAGGCCCTCGGCGCGAGCATGGCCGTACCGCAATTGCGGTGCAGCGACGTCGATGCCATATACCTCGGCGTCGGGAAATTCTTCAGCATAGGGCACCGTCGTTCCGCCCATGGCGCAGCCGAGATCGAGGATGCGCTTCGGTGCGAAGTCCGGGTAGGTCTCTCGCAGAAAGCCGATGGTCGTGTAGCCGGGCGCCGCGCGCTGCATCCGCGCGCGGGTATCGACGTAGTCGAGCGCCGCCGAGCCGCGAATCGCCAGACCGTAGTAATAGGCGCCACGGTCGAACATTGCCCCGGCGAAGACGTCGTCCTCGGCGATTTCCGAGTGATAGCCGCCGGGCATGCAATGGATGTCGATGGCCGTGTTGTAGCGCGGCACCTCGATATCGGGGTCAAGGTGCAGGGAGCCCCTCGGATTGGCGATTTTGCTCTTCGTTAGAAGCGTCGGCAATTCGTGCCATACGATTTCGCTCACCGTATCCCAATGCATCTCCTGGATGCTGCGTGCGATCGAACTCCATGACTGAACGAAGGGGTCCGCCTCCATCGCGTGCCGCCATTCCGTCCGCGATTGGGGGGCGCGGCCATGTTCGGCTTTGAAACGGGGCAACACACGGGTCATGCCGACCTTTCGATCCGCCGGATACACGTGGTCCTCCATGTGCATCTTCAGACCGGCGATGAAACTCTGGCGGCTGCGCTCGTCGCTTGCGGCGCGCGGCAGCATGGCGTGGGCATAGGGTTCTCTCATCGTTCGGCTCCGTGGGTTCCCTTGGGGCGCATGTCAGCCTATGGATTGTAGCCGAAATTTGGCGCGCGTCACGACACCGGTACACCGGGAGGGGAGGGCAAGGTTGGATACGTTCGACTTCATCGTCGTCGGGGCGGGATCCGCCGGCTGCGCCGTCGCCCATCGATTGTCGGAGGATCCGCGCAACACCGTGCTGTTGCTGGAAGCCGGCCGTTCCGACCGCCATCCGTTCGTGCCGATCCCCTTCATGACCCGGCTTTTGTTCACGATGCCGTCGCTCAACTGGGGTTACGGCACCGAACCCGAGGCCGGTCTTGGCGGGCGGCCCATTCACTGGCCGCGGGGCAAGTTGCTGGGCGGCTCGTCCTCGATCAACGGGATGACCTTCGTGCGGGGCCATCCCACCGACTACGACGGCTGGCGCCAACGTGGGGCGGCGGGGTGGTCCTACCGGGAGGTATTGCCCTACTTCAAGCGGATGGAACGCCACGACACCAAGCGTTCGCCCTATCGCGGCGACGCGGGGCCGTTGCACATTACCCAGGCGCAGCGCGAAGGCGCGTTGAACGAGGCCTTTCTAGCCGCCGGAGCCGAGGCTGGGTATCGCGAAACCGAGGACTTCAACGGACGCGAGCAGGAAGGGTTCGGTATCCACGATTTTGCCATCGCCGATGCGCGGCGGCAGAGCGCAGCGGTTGCCTACCTGCACCCCATTCGGGGGCGCCAGAACCTGACAATAAAAACCAACGCGACGGCGCGCCGCGTCGAATTCGAGGGACACCGGGCGCGCGGCGTCGCGTTCGATGTCGCCGGTGAAACGAACACTGCGTTTGCGCGGCGTGAGGTGATCCTCTGCGGCGGCGCGGTCAACTCGCCGATGCTGTTGATGCATTCGGGCATTGGTCCGGCCGCTCATCTGCAAGGTTTCGGAATCGCGCCGTTGGTGGATGCGCCGGAGGTCGGCGCCAATCTGCAGGATCATTTGGGCGCCTACACGGCCTTCCACTGCCTGCAACCGGTCAGCCTCAACCACTTGATGCGGCCCGATCATGCCGCGGCTGCCTATTTGAAAGCCGTTCTCTTTCGCCGTGGCCCCGGTGCGCAAATCCCCATCCAGGGCTGCGCCTTCCTCAGGACGCGCGACGATTTGGCCGCGCCCGATGTGCAAGTCACGTTAGTGCCGGGACTGCTCAATCGGATCGTTGCGTTTAGGCCCACCCATGGGTTTCTCATCCACGTCTATCAACTGCGCCCCGCAAGCCGCGGCAGCATTACGCTGAGCTCGGCCAATCCGATGGACAAACCGGTCATCGCGGCGAACTACCTGTCCGACCCTGAAGACCTCGTCACCCTGCGGCGCGGAGTACGTCTCGCTCGGTCGCTGGCCCACCGGCCCAGTTTCGATCCCTATCGCGGCGCCGAGATCGCGCCCGGCCGGAACATCGAGGCCGACGACGAACTCGACACTTGGATTCGGGCCAATGCCACCACGGCCTATCACCCCGTCGGAACGTGCCGCATGGGCGGCGATGCACGCGCGGTGGTCGACCCGGAACTGCGCGTGCAAGGCGTTACCGGTTTGCGCGTCGCCGATGCCTCGATCATGCCGGCGATCACCAGCGGCAACACCAACGCTCCGGCGATCATGATCGGCGAAAAAGCCGCCGATCTCATCCTGGGCCGCTCGCCGCTTCCCGCCGAAACGCCCTAGGGTCCAACACGCATCGGATAGGGCCGATCACAATTGCGGTCCCGCCCCAGCACATTCTCGGTCCCGCCCTTGCCGCGCCGTATTTCTATGGCCAACTATCGCCAACCGTTGCCCGGTCGGAAGGGGCGGCGGAGCGCAGGGCTAAGCTATTGTTAAAAAAAAGAGTTTGGCTTCGTTCGTTGGGCGGAAAATGTTAAGTCTCTGAAAAATATTAGAAAATTTGGGTTCGTTTGGTATTTTTTGATGTCGTTGGCGAGGCGATTATTCCTAACTCAAGGAAAACTGCGGGTGTTGGCTTTGTTTCGGCGTTTGGTGGGTGAGGGGGCATCGCGCCGGTCTCTAAACCAAGGGGCTAGGCGATTTCCTTTGCTATTCCCCCTGGGGTGTGGTTCATAGCGCCATCTCCTGCCGCGCGTAGATGACGAACTCGTCGTTGGCGGCAAGTGTTTCTTGCGGTAGCCACCTCATACGAGCCGCCAATCAAGAGTGCCGTTAAGGCACATGACCCCGGTAGCTGGTCTACGCGAGCTTCCCCCATAGGAACGAAACGTCGAATCGCGCTCAGGACGAGTCCGGGCGCGCGGCGGAACTTTGAAAGTTTACAATTGACACAATTTAGCGACCTCGGCCTCGCCGAGGGTCTCCTTCGGGCCCTTTCGGGCGAAGGCTACACCACCCCCACACCCATTCAGATGCGCGTGATCCCGGCGATCCTGGCAGGGAACGACGTTCTCGGCACGGCCCAAACCGGCACCGGCAAGACCGCGGCGTTCGTCCTCCCCATCCTCCAGCAAATGATCGATCAACCGTCGTCGTTCAACAAGAAGGGATGCCGTGCGCTGATCCTCGCGCCCACCCGTGAACTTGCGACGCAGATCGCCGATAGCATTCGCACCTACGGACGCAACAACCAGACGACCGTTGCCGTCGTGGTCGGGGGTGTTCGGCCCGGCCCGCAGATCAAAGCGGTCGCGCCCGGGATCGACTTCATCGTTGCCACCCCCGGCCGTCTGCTGGATCACCTTTCCGCCGGCGCCATTCAACTAAATGGGACGACGACCGTCGTACTCGACGAAGCCGATCAAATGCTCGATCTTGGCTTCATCCCGGCAATTCGTAAGATTTTGGCAAAGGTCCCTGAGGGCCGGCAGACCATGCTGTTGTCGGCGACCATGCCGAAACAAATTCGCCGCCTCGCAAGCGACTTTCTGCGCAATCCGACCGAGGTCGCGGTCGCGCCGGAATCGCGGCCGATCGAGAAGATCGATCAGAAGGTGATGTTTATCGACGCCGCTTCCAAACGGCGCGCGCTTGTCGGCATTCTGAACGGCGCCGAAGTCGAGCGGGCCATTGTCTTTACCCGTACCAAGCGCGGCGCGGACAAGGTCAATCAGCATCTCGAAAAAGCGGGAATCACTGCTTCGGCAATCCACGGCAACAAAAGCCAGCGCGAACGCGAACGATCGTTGGAGGCTTTCCGCAGCGGGCGGGTCAAGGTCATGGTTGCCACCGATATTGCGGCGCGCGGGATCGATGTCGATAACATTTCCCACGTGGTCAATTTCGAACTGCCCCACGTGCCGGAATCCTATGTCCACCGGATCGGGCGGACGGCGCGAGCTGGGAAGAGCGGTATCGCGATTTCCCTGTGCGACCGCGAGGAACGCGGCCAACTGCGCGACATCGAACGCCTCGTCGGCTACGGCTTAGCCACGCTGGCCAATCCGTTCGGCGAAGACGCGCGGGGAGAACGCCAGGAGCGCGGCGACCGGCCGGAGCGATCCGACCGGAAACCTGCCCCGACAACGCCGCGTAAGCCGAACCGGCGCCGCCCGGCGCAAAGCCGAAAGGCCCAAGAGAATCGGAAGAAAGCAGGCGGCACCCAGGGTAAGCGGCGCAACGACAAAAACGTCGGCGAAGCCCGCGCAGGCGACTCCAACACTGCCGGTCTCGCGCGTGTCCTCGGCAAGGTCGGCGTCAGCGCCGCCGGCGAAAACTACCTGCGCCGCTAGGCTGCGTTGCGGCTCGCATGAACAGGGGCGGCCGGGCGGTATAGTACCCCCGGCCCCTCGATCGGTGCTGCGCGCCCGGAACAAGCGACCGGGTCACCGGAATTAAGTTGCGAGACACACCTAGCATCGAACCCACTTGCGGGCCGATGGTCGTGCGCCGTTATCGGTTCTGCCTCGGTGGTCAGGGCGTTCCAACGTCGTGTCGGCTCTCGCGGACCAGCCGGTTTGCCCACGGCTTGCGCCAGGATAGTTCGTGCCAACGTCCTCCAAGGACTTTTGCTCCCTTGAGGAAGGCCAACTCAGGTGCGTGCGCATGAAACGTCGCGGCACCCGACCAAAGGTTCGTCACCGCGACGTCGTCCATCGAACTGCACACCATCCGCCGGGTCGCCACTCTCGAAACGGGATCGACCAGAACGGTCTCGGTGTAATGGTGGTTGGTGGCGGCCGGATCCAGCGCGATATCGTGGCCGTCGATGGTTGGCGGTAGGTCGCCCTCACGGTCGAGGGAGACCGCGATATCGAATACAGACCGTCGCCCGCGCGAGACCAATCCGGTGGCGGAATCGCCGGCCCGCCACGACCGGCGCAACGGCGGTCGTGTCAAACACATATCGCCCAACCGCTGCTGCCAGCCGTAGAGTTCTCGGCCGACGGCCAGTTCCGCATCGGAGGTGCACCAAAGAAACGGTGCCCAGTGTCCTGTGACGCCGTCGCATTCCACCATGAAGCCAGCGACCGCTTCGCCAAAATGAGCCTGATCCGGTTCCTCCTGCATGAACCGCTCGCCCAGTCCGTAGTCGCATACCATATCGTGGAGGCTCAACCGGCAGACCGGGCTCCCTGTTAGCTTCAGCGGCGCTGGAATCAGGTCGGCAACGGTCTCTGGGTCGAAGGTCAACAGAACCGACGCGCTGTACCCTTCGAAGTACCATGGCGGCGGGCCGTAAGGCGCGAACCGGCCCCCGTTCGCGGTCGGTATCGTCGTTGGGCTGCCGTCCGTCATACGTGGTCCTCGCAATTTCTTCATTCGGTGTCGCGCGCTTTCTGCGTCCAAGCATTGAACTGTTCGCGCGAATTGGCAACCATGCATCTGTCCGTACAGAGATCGGAGTGCCGTTGCCCCATCCCGCCTATCCCCACGTCTTCAACCCGCTGAAACTCGGCGGCCTCACGCTGCGCAATCGGATATTCGTGCCGGCCCACACTACCAATTTCGGTGTGGACAATCTGCCGAGCCCGCAACATGTCGCCTACCACCGTGCCCGCGCAAAGGGCGGGGCGGCGATGATTATCTTCGAGGGTATTCGGGTCCACCGCAGTTCGTTGGGGCGAAGCCAAGGGGTAAACGGGTACGATCCCGCGTGCATACCCAAGTTCGCGGCCGTGGCCGATGCGGTCAAGGCCGAGGGCGCGCACCTTTTGGGTCAGGTGATTCATTTGGGTCGACATATCGACGGTAACTTCGCGCGAATGCCGTCATGGAGTGCGTCGGCGATTCCCTGGAGCGCGACGGCACCGCCGCCGCACCCGATGACGATCGGCGAGATCGAAGAGGTCGTTCACGCCCACGCGTTTGTCGCCGCGAACCTAGTCGAGGCGGGCCTGGCGGGCGTCGAAGTACAGATGGCCCACGGCCATTTGCTCCAACAATTTATGTCGCCCGCGAGCAATCGACGGACCGACGCCTACGGTGGCGACGAAACGAATCGTCTGCGGTTCGCGACAGAAACCCTGCGTGCGGTCAGGGAAGCAGTTGGGCCCGACATTGTCGTCGGCGTTCGGCTTAGCGGCGACGAGTTCCTTCCTGGAGGCCTCACCATCGACGACATGTGTCGGATCGTGCCGCAGATCGCCGCTGCGGCGAAGATTGACTTCGTCAACATCAGTCATTCCGCCTACCACGGGAGCTATACTGTTTCGACACAGATGGCCGACATGAGCTTTCCGGTGGGCTCGTTCCGCAACGTCACGCGGCGGATTCGTACGGCGCTTGAAGGATTAGCAGTGCCCCCGGTCGTGATGACCGTGTGTCAGTACCGCGACATCGCGGAAGCCGAGGCGGTTCTCGCCGAAGGGATGACCGACATGGTCGGGATGGCGCGCGCCCACATTGCCGACTCCGAAATCGTTCGCAAGGCGGAAACCGGCCGCGAGCGCGAGACCACACCGTGTATCGCCTGCAACCAAGGGTGCGCGGGCATGCTCGCGCTCAATTTGCCAATAACCTGTCTTGCAAACCCCCAGACCGGGCGCGAAGGTCAGGCTCCGCAGATTTCCGTACAGGCGCCGCGCCGCATCTTGGTTATCGGTGGCGGACCGGCAGGGATGAAGGCTGCCGAGGTTGCGGCTGCGCGGGGCCACCGGGTCGCCTTGTGGGAGCGCTCGGCCCGGCTCGGCGGCCGTTTGAACACAGCCCGGGCGATGCCACTACGCCAGGAGTTCGCCAAACTTTTGGACCACCTTGAGCATGGGTGCCGCGCCCGGGGTGTCGATGTCGTCCTGAACAAGTCCGCTGACGAGGCCGCCGTTCAAGGGTTCGGTGCGGACGACGTGATCCTGGCGACAGGCGCCCGCCAGCCCGGGATGACCTTTGAGGGCGGGGGCGCCGGCTTGTCGCTCGATCAAGCCGTTGCCGACCCCGGCGCGCTCGGCGACCGTGTCGTTCTGGTCGATACGCTGGGCACGTGGACCACCGCCTCGGTTGCGGAATACATCGCGGATCTCGGCAAACAGGTCGTGTTGATGGTGCCTACCGGGGTGCCGGCGTGGACGATCAGCATGTACAGCGTCTACGCTCTGACCAAACGGCTGCGGGACAAAAGGGTTCAAGTGCTGGGCCAGCACCGGCCAGAGTCGTTTGTCGACGGCCGCTTCCTAGCCCGCGATCTGAGCACCGACGAGGTGCGGGACATCGGCAAAGTCGATTCGGTCGTTGCGCCGACAACCGGGCAGCCCAACGACGACCTCGCCCATCGCCTGCGACAGAATACCGCCCGGCTTCATGTCATCGGCGATGCGATGTCGCCGCGGACGGCCCTAGAAGCGATCTTCGAGGGCGACGAACTCGCTCGGTCGCTATGAGCTTCGATTTCATTATCGTTGGCGCCGGATCGGCCGGTTGCGTTCTGGCGAATCGCTTGAGCGAAAATCCACGCAACCGGGTTCTGCTGTTGGAGGCCGGCGGCGCCGACCGAAACCCAATGATCGGCATCCCGCTCTTGACGCGGATTCTTTACACCATGCCGTCGTTGAACTGGGGTTACGACACCGAACCGCAAACCCAATTGAAGGGCCGCCGGATACATTGGCCGCGCGGCAAAGTCCTTGGCGGGTCGTCGACCATAAACGGGATGGTCTACATCCGTGGACAGGCAGCGGATTTCGACGGTTGGCGGCAGGACGGCTGTGACGGCTGGTCGTACGAGGACGTTCTGCCCTACTTCAAGCGATCGGAGAACCACGTCGAGTTCGGCGCGCCCTTTCACGGCGAGGGCGGCCCGTTGTCCATCGAGCGGGCGGCGCCGGGTAGCATTCTCGAAGAGGCCTATGTCGATGCCTGCCGCGCCGCAGGTATCCAACCGACGGACGATTTCAACGGGGCACAGTTCGAAGGGGTTGGCGTCCACGACTTCACGATGCACCGCGGTCGCCGGCACAGCACGTCAGCCGCATTCCTAAAGCCGGCTCTGAAGCGGTCTAATCTCAGTGTCGTCACCGGGGCCACGGCGACAAAACTGTTGTTTGAGGGCCGCAAGGCAGTGGGCGTCGCCTATCGTTGGGGCGAAATCACGATGCACGCTTATGCGGCATCGAGCGTCGTTCTATGCGGCGGGGCGGTGAATAGCCCGGCGTTGCTTCTGCGCTCAGGGGTGGGCAGCGGCGCGGACCTCGCTGCTCTCGGAATCGAAGCGGTCCACGACCTGCCTGGCGTTGGCAGAAACCTCCAGGATCATCTTGGGGTCTATGCCGCCTATGAATGTTCCCAGCCGGTGAGCCTACGGCGCGTGCTCCGGCCGGACCGTGCGGCCCTCGCGGTCGCGCGCGCCTATCTTTTCGGGACCGGCGTTGGGTCGGCGGTGCCGCTCCGATGCTGCACCATCACACGATCGGATGCCGCGCTCGATGTGCCCGACCTGAAGATGACGATGATCCCGAGTTTGGTAGTTGAGAATCCGTGGCGCCGGGCCGGAAAGGAAGGTTTCTCCATTCACGCCTATCGCCTTCGGCCCGAAAGCCGGGGGCGCCTGTGGCTGCGTTCGCCCGATCCCGAGGACAAACCGGCCATCGACCCAATGTACCTGTCCGCTGAAAGCGACCGTTTGGCGTTGCGCCGGGCGCTGGCGCGCATTCGGGAAATCGCCGCCCAAGCGCCGTTCGACGCGTACCGATCGGACGAGATCGCGCCGGGGAACGCGGTCACTCGCGAGTCGGACATCGACGATTGGATCGCCGCCAACGCCACGACATCGTTCCATCCGGTCGGTACCTGTAAAATGGGCCGCGGTGCGGACAGCGTTGTCGGTCCCGATTTGCGGGTCCATGGACTCGAGAATCTCTTTGTTGCCGATGCGTCGATCATGCCCTCGATCACCAGCGGCAATACCAATGCGCCAACGATCATGATTGCCGAAAAAGCAGCCGACTTTATCTTGGGCCGGGGCGCGCCGGGCGATTACCGCCAACAACAACGGGGATGAATCCGTGACACTTCTGGCACGTAATATGGATGCAAAGGACTGGCCGATTGCCCCTGTATTCTCGGGGCGTCCGGGGACGGACTGGCTCGATCGACAGACATCTGAGTCGGCGTACATTGTTACGGTTCCATCTGCGGTTCGGGAGCAAGCCGAGGCGGCACTGGTCACAATCCGGCGCAACGGTATGGGAATTGACGACGTTGAGCAGGAGGATATTCGCCTTCCGGCACTCATCGACGTCGTCGCCGACGTTCACGCACGGCTGGACCGCGGCCCCGGATTTGTCATCCTGCGCGGGCTGGCTTTCGACTCGTTCACGGAAGCGGACTGCGAGATCGCGACGTGGGGTGTAGGGAACTACTTCGGCCGCCCGGTGCGCCAAGGGCTCAAGAAAGATCGCCGTTTGTTCACGGTGACGAACCATCAGGGAGCGTACCAGGATCCCACGCGGATCGGTGCGACAACCCAGTTATCCCATCCCCATACCGACAACGGATGCCTCGAACCGCGCCCGCCCGACTACGTCCTCCTGGCCTGCCACCGCCAAGCCAAAAGCGGTGGAGAGAGTACGATCGTATCGGCCTATGCGCTTCATGAAGCCTTTGCGCGGCGGCGCCCCGACCTGTTGCCGCTGCTTTATCGACCGTTTCATTTCTTGCCACCGAAACTCCATGCGTGGCCATCCGGACCGAACACGATCGTAAAGCCGATCTTCGAAACCGATGGATCGACGCTCCACGTGCACTACGCGCGCGTGATGGTGGAACCCGGTATGGAGCTCGCGGGCACACCGCTGACATCCGATCAACGCGCCGCGCTGGACCTATTGGATGAACTCCTCACCGATCCGGCGTTGGTGTCGACCTGCCGCATGCAAACCGGCGATGCGCTGATCAACAACAATCGGTCGACCTTACACGGTCGGCTCGCCTACCAGGACGATCCGCAAAGTCCCCGCAACCTCAAACGATTGTGGTTGTGGCAGCGCCATCGCGGTGCGGGTACCGATCCTATTGCGCTCGACCGCGTCGAGTTCAACGCATGACGCTGACGATCGAGATCGAGTATACCGATGGCCGCTTGGTGCAGCGGGCCGTGCGGCTCGACCGGATGTACAATTTCGGGTCCGCCACGCGCAATGCGGACGATGCTGTGGCCCACCAGGAGGAGGTAGCCAAGGCAGGTATCGGGATCGCGTTCGATATTCCGGCGCCGCGGGTCTATCCGATCTCACCACACAATGTCGTCACCGACGAAGAAGTTTGTGTGCACAACGCCGAGACCTCCGGCGAAGTTGAGATTGTGCTGCTCAACGACGGCACAGAGCTGTTTGTCGGTGTTGGGAGCGATCACACCGACCGAGCGTTGGAGCGGACGAGCATCGTCTGGAGTAAGCAGGCCTATCCCAACGTCGTCGCACCGCGGTTTTGGCCATTCGCGGATGTGCGCGGCCACTGGGATGAACTTGTCCTCGAAAGCTGGGTCGATGGACGCCCCTATCAGAACGTTGGTGTCGCGACATTCTTGCACCCAGAGGACATGATTGTCGCATTGCGTCAACGCGTGCCTGCGCTGCCGGCCCGGTTCATGCTGTTCTCGGGCACCTATGTCAGCGTCGATAAGTCACTTGGATTCGGTGACCGGTGGCGAATCAAGATGTCCGATCCGAAACGGGCGCGCAGTCTCGACCACACCTATGTGCTGACCAACATCCTCGGCGAAATCGCCGCCCCACACCGCGTCCCGTTGGACCGTTGAACGCGCGAGGGGAGGGGGGCCAATGAGTGACGCGGACTACAGGACGATGGTCCTCCTGACCTACACGCCTGGAACCGATGTCGAGCGCCTCGGCTATGACGAATGGTTGCGCGAAATCGACAACCCGTTCTTCAATACGATCCCCGGCATCGCGCATTACTCGAACTGGAAGGTGCTTGAGGGAGGCGATGATCTCCCCTTCACCCACTTCGACTTGCTCGGGCTGGACGGACCGGAAGCCGTGGAGCCGGTCTGGTTCAACCAGGAACTCGACCGCTTTCGCTCGGGTTGGGTGGCCAAATGGGGCTACGGCGGCAGCGCGCCGCCGACCGCCTCGAACGGCTATGGTCTGTTGGCTACCCGCCAACGTGCTGGGGCGCCGTTTAATCGCTACGCGCGCGTCGCATTTGACCGGGACTTGGCCGAGGGCGCGCACTGGACCATCGATGCTGCGCTGCACAAACATTGGGCGTTAGGGCAGCTGCCTCCTGGTACCGATTGGCGTTTACCGGTCAGTATGAGTCCCTTTGGTGCCTCCATCGGACTGGACTTCAGCGACAATCGTCCGGCCGGCACTGACGACGCCTTTGTTGGCACCTGTATCGCAGCGCCGCACATGCCTCGGCGATAAATGCCGATCGAACTGCCGCACGCGTAGCCCTTCAATCGCTGCGCCGACAGTGCTAAAAGGTTCGGACAAAGAATAGAAAACAGGGAGCTCGTCATCATGAACTATCGAAAATCTCTATTGGGTGTCGTCGCCGCGGCAGCGCTGACGGCGCTGGCAGGCGGCGCCGCTATGGCGGAAACGCTCGTGCTGGCCGCACCCGGAACGCCGGAGGGTTTTGACGGCGACGCATTGCGTCCGTTTACCCAGCACGTTGTCGTCCAGACATACGAAGGGCTGACCAAGTACCCCAAAATGATGCGCGATGGTCGCCCGGTGCTTGATGCGAGTAAGATCGAAGGCCATTACGCCGAGAGCTGGACGGTATCGGACGGCGGTAAGACCGTCACGATGAAACTCCGCGAAGGAATCAAGAGTTCGGCAGGGAACGAGCTCACGGCCGCCGACGTCGAGTGGAGCTGGGCCAAGTCGTTCGCGCAGAAGCGAACGGGGAACTTCATCGCCAGGGTGTCCAATGTCACCGGCGTCGCCGCCAAATCGAAGTATGAAGTCGATTTTACGCTCGGTGCGCCTAGCGCCATTTTCCTCAGCGCGATCACGTTGTACGTGCCGGGCATCTACGATTCGACCGTCCTGAAGGAACAGGCCACGACGGAAGACCCATGGGGTCTCAAGTACCTTGAGACCAACACGGCCGGTTTCGGCGCCTATAAGCTGGAAAGCCTGCGCGCAGGCGAACAGGCGATCTTTGTCGCCAACCCGAACTACCACTGGGACAAGCCATTCTTCGACCGCGTTGTATGGCGCGCCGTGCCTTCCGAGGCGAGCCGCGTCACGCTATTGAAGGCGGGTCAGGTCCAGTGGATCGACCGACCGGGCATCCAGCAGGTCGTTGAACTGCAGAAGGATCCGAAAGTTAAGGTCGAAGGCGCGCAGGGCCGTGCGATTGCGAGCATCCGCATGAACCCGACGATCGCACCGTTCACCGACGTTCGGGTCCGCCGCGCGCTCAACTACGGTCTCGATAAAGAAGCGATCAAGAAGGGTGTCTTCCTTGGTACTGGTACAATTGCCAAGTCGATTGTTCCGCCGATCGTGGACGGCTACGACCCGAGCTTCTTCCGCTACGATTACGATCCCGCGATGGCGAAAAAACTGCTTGCCGAAGCTGGCGCGGAGAACATGGAGGCTGAACTGCTCTACGCCGGTATCTTCCCGTGGATGGAGACGATGGCGATTCAGGTTGCCGATCAACTCAATCAGCTTGGGATCAAGATCACCGCTACACGCATCACCGACTCAGATCTGAGATCGCGCGGTGCTCCGGCGGTGCAGGATATGCCGTTCTTCACGATGGAAGACGGCCCGATCGTCCTCGATCCGGTCTACACGCTGTCGCTTATCGCGCAGTCTTCGGGCGTGTCCAACCGCGCCAAGTACAAGAACGACGAACTGGATCGAATCGTCGATGAGGCCAAGGAAGAGCTTGATCGCGATAAGCGCATCGCGCTCATGAAGCAGGCCCAGAAGATCTGGCTCGACGATGCTCCTTGGTTGATGACGGTCTATCCCGATTCGTTCGAGGCGATGGCGCCGAAGATCGTCGGGTGGACGCACTATCCGGACGAGCATGAGCGCTGGTCCGACCTGCGCTACGAGTAGAAGCCCGCTGCGATGGAGTCCCGGATACGACCGGGGCTCCATGGCTTCCGAAGCAATCCATGTCTTTTGACAAGGTAATCACGTGACCTTGCGAGTGATGCTCGTTCGGCGGATGCTTTTGGCATTGCCGTTGCTGATAGGCATCCTTTTCTTCACGTTCATGCTGATCCGCATCGGCGGCCAAGATCCGGTGGGCCTATTGGCCGGTCCGACGGCAACAGCCGAGGAAATGGAGCTAATCCGTGGTGAGCTGGGGCTCGACAAACCCTTGTTTACCCAGTTTGCGATCTATCTTGGCAACGTCGTGCGCGGCGATATCGGCGAATCGTGGATCAGCAACCGATCCGTCCTGAACGATATTCTCGAACGCATCCCGGTGACGCTAGAACTGCTCCTTTGGGGCGTCGCGCTCGGATCGCTGGTCGGCGTGCCTGTCGGTTTGCGCGCCGCGTTTCGGCACGACAAATGGTTTGACCAGATCAGTCGCGGCATTTCGTTGCTGGGCTTTTCAATCCCGACCTATTTTCTTGCCCTGCTAATGCTCTTTGTTTTCTTCTTCCTGCTCGGATGGGCGCCGCCTGGAATGGGGCGAATCAGCTTGTTGATATCACCGCCGCCGACGATTACCGGCAGCTATCTCATCGACGGGTTGCTTGCAGGAGATTTGGAAGCGGCCGGTTCCGCGTTGGGGCAACTTGTCTTACCCGTGATTGCGGTGGCGATCATTTCCGCCGCGCCGATTGTTAAACACACCCGAGCCATCGCGTTAGAAATCATCGGCAGCGATTTCGTCCGGTTCGCCCGAGCTTCCGGTCTGCCGACCGAACGGGTGCGCCGTATTGTGCTCAAGAACAGCGCTACACCCGTGACGACCTTCATCGGAATCGAACTTACCGGTTTGGTGGGCAGCGTCTCGTTGATCGAGTTCGTGTTTGCTTGGGGCGGGGTTGGACAATACGGCCTCAACGCGATCATTCGGGGCGATTTTGCGGCGGTGCAGGGCTACGTGTTGTTTCTGGCGCTGTTCTCGCTCGTGGTCTTCATAATTGTCGACTTGCTCGTGTTGGTCTTCGAACCCCGCGCGGGAGCAGAATAGTGGTTGAAATTGCGATCCAACCCAGATCCGCACCGCGCAGTAGCCTTGCCAAGGCGTGGGGAAAAGTGGTCGGGGTCAGCCGTCGTAGCCCGACATCAGTCATCGGGCTAGTAATCATTCTCTTCTTCGGCATCATGGCTTTATTCGCCCCTCTGTTGATGCCTTACAACCCGGTCTCGGCAAATCCGGATGCAATACTCCAGGGCCCATCGGCCGCCTATTGGTTCGGCACCGATGGAAACGGCATGGATGTGTTGTCTCGCGTCATCTACGGGTCGCGCTTCGCATTCGGGATTGCCATCCCTGTCGTGATCGTGGCCCTGTCGATCGGGATCCCGATCGGTCTTTATTCGGGGTACAAGGGCGGGAATATCGACGAAGCGATCATGCGCGTGGTCGATGCCTTCCGGGTCTTTCCCTCGATCATCTTGGCCCTTGCAGTTGTCGCCGCGGCGGGACCGTCGTTGCTCAACGTTGTCTTGGTCATAGGCATTCTCGATGCGCCGATCTTCGTTCGTGTCGTCCGCGCCGAAGTCTTGGCGTTGCGGTCGAGTTCCTTCGTTGAATCCGGCGTCATCGTCGGCAACCCGACATGGCGAATACTGTTCGTGCACCTATTGCCGAATGCGATCCAAGGCGCAATGGCCCAGACGGCTGTCCGGGCGGCCTGGGCGGTGCGCATTAGTGCGACTCTGGCCTTCCTCGGAATCGGTATTCAGCCGCCGACACCGGAGTGGGGCGCGATGATCCGGCAGGGTGCGGAGTTCATGGTGAACGGGCAATGGTGGGTCGGGATTTTCCCGGGCGTCGCGCTCATTATCATGGTGCTCGGCCTCAATATGTTGGGTGACGGTCTCCAAGATTTGTTGGATCCCAAGCGCCGGGGCGCGAGCAAGTGAACCTGCTCGAGGTTCGCGATCTTCATACGCACTTCATTTCCCGAAATCTCGACAATGAGATTCGGGTAGCGAAGGCGTTGAACGGCGTTTCGTTCGAGGTATCCCGCGGCGAAGTGCTGGGGTTGGTCGGCGAGACCGGCGCCGGCAAGTCATTAACCGCCTATTCCGTAATGAACTTACTCAAACCACCGGCGCGCGTTGTCGGCGGCAACCTGAAGTTCGATGGCAAAAACCTGCGCGCGCTCGATACCGACGCGATGAACAAGCTGCGTGGCGGTGAAATTGCAATGGTCGTGCAGAATCCGCGTTCTTCTCTCGATCCTCTAGCGCGGATCGGCGAACAGCTCGTGCGCGTTCACATGGCGCACACTGAGTCTAGCGAAAGTGCCGCGCGTGCGCGTGCCGTCGAAATACTAGCGGCGGTTGGTATACCGGCGCCCGAGCAACGCATGCGGGCGTGGCCGCACGAACTGTCCGGTGGCATGGCGCAGCGCGTGCTAATTGCGATGGCGTTGATGAACGAGCCTAAGTTGATCATCGCCGACGAGCCGACAACCGGACTCGACGTCACCGTCCAAGCTCAAATCCTCGACTTGCTGCGCGACCTCGTGGACACCCGCAACGTCGCGGCGATGGTCATCACCCACGACCTCGGTATTGTCGCGCACTATTGTGACCGGATGGCGGTGATGTTTGCCGGTCGAATCGTCGAGAGCGGCACCGTGGAAACGGTCTTCGAATCGCCGGCGCATCCCTACACTCGAACGCTCATCGCGTCGACGCCGGAACGTTTGCGGAACGGCCGCCAGGCGATCCTTGGCGGCGGGGCGCCGCCAAACCTCTACGACCTGCCGCCCGGCTGCCATTACGTCGACCGGTGCCGTTTCAAAGAAGACCAGTGCAACGCCATGCCGGGCTGGGAACAGGTCGGAGACCAGCATTTTGCGCTTTGCGCACGGGTCGAGGCCGTTCGCGCTTCGGGCGCGCTATGACCGAGCCGCTGCTTCGCGCCGCCGGGCTGACCAAACACTTCGTCACCGCGCGAACGGGTCAAGTCGTGCGCGCGGTGAACGGCGTCGGTTTCGAGATGTTTGCGGGGCAGACGGTCGGCATGGTCGGCGAAAGCGGCTCCGGAAAATCCACGGTAGGACGCATGGTCGTCCGGTTGTTGCGGCCGACCGAGGGCGTGGTGACGTTCCGCAACCGAGAAATTGCGAATCTTCGCGGCCGTGCTGTGCGTTCTCTTCGCTCGGATCTGCAGATGGTATTTCAGGATCCGTGGAGTTCATTGAACCCCCGGATGCGGGTCAGCCGATTGATCGAAGAACCGTTGCTGCTTCATTCGCCGTTGTCGCGCAAAGAGCGTTCGGAGCGTGCCGAGGACATCGCCCGGAGCGTTCGCCTGAATACCGACCTCCTGTCGCGTTTTCCAGGTGAACTATCCGGCGGGCAATTGCAGCGTGTCTGCATCGCCCGCGCCATCGCTACCGACCCCGGCCTCATCGTCCTCGACGAACCAACGAGCTCGCTTGATCTGTCGGTTCGCGCCGGGATTCTCGATCTATTGCAGGAACTTCGGGAAAAGACCGGCGCGGCGATGCTGTTTATCTCACACGACCTTGGCACCGTTAGACTAGTCAGCGATCACATCCTCGTTCTGTATCTAGGCCACATTGTCGAGTCCGGGCCGATGGCCAAGGTTTTCGATGAACCGGCGCATCCCTATACCCAAACGCTTTTGTCGGCCCATCTTCCGGCCGACCCGAAAATCGAACTTCATCGCCACCTGTTGAAGGGCGAAATCCCTAGCCCGATCGATATGCCTCCCGGTTGCCCGTTCTCCACAAGATGCCCGCTTGTCAGGGACGAATGCCGCACAGCCCTACCGAAAATGATCGATATCGGCGACGGTACCCAGCGCGCGGCGTGCATTAGAATTCCCGAAGGAACCAACCAAATTCCGCTCTAGTTCAGGAGTGGAGCTATACAACGTTTCCGACGCCACTCGAGGCGCACCGCACTCGTCCAAGTGGCCCGCGATCTGGTAGGATCATCCGTAGAGCGTACAAGAATCGGGAGAGGGCGGTATGAATGTCGATGGGCGCGGCCGGAACGACCGGCTGGTTGAGACCCTGACCGGAATCCTCGGTGAGGATAAGGTCGTGACCGATCTTGCGGAGCGCGAGTTCTATTCATCCGATGTGTACGCCGCCGGTGCGACGTGCGCAGCTGCGATTCGGCCCACGGATTCGGAATCTTTGGCAAAGGCTGTCGCGGCGACGACGAAGGCCGGCTATGCCTTGATCGCCCGCGGTGGAGGCATGTCCTACACGCGGGGTTACGCGCCGGTGCGCGAGGACACGATCGTTCTGGATGCCGCGGGCCTCAACCGCATCGTCGAGATCAACGAAGACGACATGTACATCACAGTTGAAGCCGGTGTGACCTGGAAGCAGATCTACGATGCCCTGAAGCCCAAGGGGCTCCGTCTGCCGTTTTTCGGCACGTTTTCCGGCATCCGCGCGACTGTGGGCGGCGGACTATCTCAGGGCGCGCTGTTCATGGGCACAGCGCGCTACGGTCAAGCTGCCGACATTGTGCTGGGCCTCGAAGTGGTTCTCGCCGATGGAACGGTCGTGAAGACCGGGCAGGGTGGCTTTCGCAATGCCAAACCGTTCTATCGGACCTACGGACCCGATCTGACGGGAATTTTCATCCATGACGGCGGCGCGCTGGGCATCAAGACGCGGGCGACGTTCAAAATGATCCAGGCGCCCGCGGAAAGCGGTTTTGCCTCCTTTGTCTTCCCGGGGATCGAGGCGGCGGCCGCGGCGCTTTCGGGCGTCGCCCGTTCCGGCGCCGCGGAGGACGCTTACGTCTTCGATCCGGAGTCGACGGACAAGAACCTCGCAAGCCCGGACATCGTCCAGGACATCAAGACCCTCGCCGGAGTGGTTCAGGGGCAGTCGTCTTGGCGCAAAGGTTTGGTCGAAGGCGCCAAGCTCATTCTCTCCGGTCGCAGCTTTGCGAAGGAAGGCATGTTCTCGCTCCACGTCGTCTGTGCCGGCCGGAGTGCTGCGGCTGTCGAAGCGGATATCGAGGCAGTGCGTACGATCGCGACGAAACATGGCGGCGAGGAAATCGCCAATTCGATCCCGAAGGCCGTTCGCGCTATTCCTTTCAAACCGCTGAACGGCGTTCTCGGGCCGAAGGGAGACCGGTGGGCTGCAATGAATGCCAAGGTGCCGCATTCGGAAGCCAAGCGCGTCATCGCTGCTGCCGACAAGATCTTTGCCGAATATCGGGACCGTATGACTGAGTCAGGGGTCACGATTTCGCGCCTCTTGATCGGGATTGATACCTTTGCATTCAGCTTCGAGCCCGTCCTCCATTGGTACGATTCATGGTTGCCGGTCCATCGCCGGGTCCCTGAACCCGAGCACCTGAAGAAACTCAAGGAACCGCCGGCAAACCCCACGGCGGCAGCGCTTGTCGAAGAGATTCGGTTGCGCTTGGCGGACCTCTTCGCAGAATTCGGCGCGTCCTCCAACCAGATCGGGAAGACCTATCCCTACTTCGACATGCTGGATGCGAATACCGGCAAGTTGCTAAAGGCCATCAAGGCCTACGCCGACCCCGACGGACAGTTCAATCCGGGTGTTCTTGGCCTCAGCTAAGCGAGATGTTCCGTCCTGGAGAAACGACGCAGCCCGCGTCTCAGCCAGGGTTCGCGGCGAGTCCGTCCTTGAAGGAGGGGCGTTCGACGATGGCTTCGAGCCATGCGGCGAGGCTCTCGCGCCCGGGGCGCCAGTCCACCTGATTGCCGCGGTTGTGGCGCTGCCAGTCGAACCACAGCAGGGCGCCGGCGATCGAGACCATGCCGATGTGGAAGCCTTTGAACGCCCGCGACTCCACCTCGAGTCGGTCGAGGCAACGGTCGACGGCGCGCTGATACCGTTCAATCCAGAATGTCGATTTTTCGCCCTCCGGTCGGCGAAGTTCGACAACCCGAAGGTCGGCCGCATCGAACATACCCTCGGAGAGTCCGAACAGGCGCAACGCATCCCAGCGTTCGCCCGCGTCCCGTGGAAACAGTTTCGGACCGTCGTGCAGCGAGTCTAAATACTCGTAAATAACCGGCCCACCGAACATCGGGACGCCGTCGTCGCGGACGAGCGTCGGCACCTTGCTCAACGGGTTGGCGGCAACCAGATCCTCGGGACTCTCGAAGGGGTTGGTTGGGACGAGGGTCAAAGAGTTCCACACGCCGGCCTCGCGACCAACGATTTCGACGCGGTGCACATAACCGGCCAGTGGCGTGTAAAAGAGCTTCACGGGGATCTCCGGATCGTCAAAGCGAGAAGCAATACTTAGCACGCAATGGGTCGTGCTTCACCGTGCGGGAGCGCGGAAAGCACCTGATGCTTCTGGGCATTGCCGGATCATGCGGATTGTGCCGCGGCGCGAACCTGGGAAAGCGTTGCGCGGGGCGAAATTGCTTCCGGGTCCAGCATGATCTCGATGAGCGCCGGTCCGTCCTCCCGAAACGCAGCGGCGAGCGCCGGTTCGAATTGGTCGGTCCGCTCGACCCGGTGGGCCGGAAGCCCAAACGCGCGTGCCATCGCGGTGAAGTCGGGATTGGTCAGATCGGTGCCGCTGACCCGGCCGGGGAAATGACGCTCCTGGTGGCCCCGAATGGTCCCGAACATACCGTTGTTCACTACGACAAACGTGACGCCCACATCGTAGCGCCGCGCAGTGGCGAGCTCGCTTGCTGTCATCATGAAGCCACCGTCGCCGGCAAAGGCAACCACGTGACGTTCGGGCGCGTGCAAACCGGCTGCGATTCCGGCTGGCACGCCGTAACCCATCGCGCCGCCGCAGGGAGCGATTTGCGTGCCCAAGCGCCGAAACGCATAGAACCGCTGAATCCACTGGGCGAAGTTCCCGGCGTCCGTCACGACGATATCGTCCGCCGTGAGCGCTTCGCGTAGGACGGCGACGACGGCGTTCATGTCGACGGCGCCGGGGTTCGGGCCTGGAGCGATGGACTTGGCGTAGGAATCGCACCTTTCGGTGCTCCAGTCGTGCCATGCGGGGTTCGGTGGCGGGGTCTGCTCCTCCAAAACGGCGGCAAAGGGACCAGGGTCGCTCAAGACCGCCACGTCGGGGACAAAAACGCGCCCGAGTTCCTTCGCATCTGGAAAAACATGAATCAGTTTTTGCGTCGGGTGGGGCGGGGTCAGCAGGCTGTAGCCCTTGGTGGCAAGGTCGCCGAGCCTCGTGCCCAAGGCCACGATGACGTCGGCGTCGCGGACGGTGGCCTCCAGCGCTGGATCGATTGCAAACGCCAAGTCGCCAACATAGCAGGGGCTGGTGTTGTCGAAGCGGTCCTGACGCCGGAAGCTGACGCATACCGGGATTTGCCAGCGGCGGGCCCACCGTTCCAGCGCCTCGCACTCGGATTGGCGCCACCCCGTGCCGCCGGCGATCACCAACGGCTTCGTCGCGCGGCGCAGGAGGGCGACAGCCGCCTCGACGTCTGTCGGGGCCGGACGGACCGATACGCGATCGACCCGGTTCGATGCCGTCGGGTCGGCCATGTCCGACAGAATGTCTTCGGGGAGCGCGACCACAACCGGGCCCGGCCGTCCGGCCATGGCCTCGACAAACGCCCGCGCAACGATTTCTGGAAGCTCATCGGCGCTTTGGACGGTCGTCGACCACTTGGTCGTCCAGCCGAACATCGCCTCGATATCGACCTCCTGGAACGCCTCGCGGCCGAGGAAGGGCCAGTCGACTTGACCAACGAAAATTATCATCGGAGTGGAATCCTGCTTTGCCGTATGGACGCCGACGCTGGCATGACAGGCGCCGGGGCCGCGCGTGACAAAGACGATGCCCGGCCTGCCGGTCAGTTTCCCCCAGGTTTCCGCCATATTCGCGGCCCCCGATTCGTGCCGGCAGGTGACGGTCTGAATTGTCGGCGCATCGTGCAGCGCGTCGAGAACCGGCAAGAAGCTCTCTCCAGGGACCTGGAAGACCGTGGTGACGCCCTGGGTGTGCAGGGCATCGACCAGAATTCGCCCACCGTGTCTCATCATCGCGTCTCTCTCCTTGATCGGCGGCGGCCATTCGGCGCCGGGTGCGGCATTCTGCCACTGTTTTAAGTTGACGTGAGTCAATGTTCACTGGACGGCAGGCAGCAACAGTGGCCGCCGGTACGCAAACCGCGAGGGTTCACGTGAGCGCACAATCGGCATCTATGGCGCGATTTGAGAATTGGTTCTGGCTATTGATCGTTGTGGCGGTTGCCCTCGTCGGTCTGGTAATGGCGAGCGGGGGCAAGGATGCTGCCTTTTCGTTCCATGGTGTGGTGTTTTTCGCCGCTGCGGCGATCGCTCTCATGGTGGTGGCGACGGGGTCGTATGACCGGGCCGCGGGCCACGTTAAACGGGATGACGATGGGTATAACGATCTGATCCTCAAGTGGGGCGTCGGTCTGGCCGTCTTCTGGGGTCTTGCCGGCTTTCTCGTCGGCCTCGTGATTGCACTACAACTGGCGATTCCGGCCCTCAACCTAGATATGCCCTGGACTGCTTTCGGTCGGCTCCGCCCACTGCACACCTCGGCGGTGATTTTCGCCTTTGGCGGGACCGTTCTGATGACCACGTCGTTTCATGTCGTGCAGCGCACCTCTGGAGTGCGCTTGGCCGGTCGGTGGGCGCCGTGGTTCGTTCTCTGGGGCTACCAGCTTTTTATCGTTGTCGCCGCAACCGGCTATATCCTTGGCGTTACCCAGTCAAAGGAATACGCCGAGCCGGAATGGTATGCCGATTTGTGGCTAACCATCGTTTGGGTCGCCTATTTGCTTGTGTTTCTCGAAACGCTACGGCGCCGCAAGGAACCGCACATTTATGTCGCCAACTGGTTCTTCTTAGCGTTCATCGTCACTGTCGCACTGCTGCACGTCGTGAACGGGTTGAGCGTCCCGGTGTCGTTCCTGGGTTCGAAGAGCTACTCGTTGTTCGCGGGCGTGCAAGATGCGATGACACAGTGGTGGTACGGCCACAACGCGGTGGGGTTCTTCCTGACAGCGGGCTTCCTTGGCATCATGTACTATTACGTGCCGAAGCGGGCCCAAAGGCCGGTCTATTCCTACCGGTTGTCGATCGTCCACTTTTGGTCGCTGATCTTTCTCTATATCTGGGCCGGGCCCCATCATTTGCACTACACCGCGTTGCCCGATTGGGCGCAAACGCTCGGGATGACGTTCTCGATCATGCTGTGGATGCCCTCGTGGGGCGGCATGATCAACGGCCTGATGACGTTGTCTGGAGCGTGGGACAAGCTGCGCACGGATCCTGTCTTGCGTATGCTCGTGGTGTCGGTCGCGTTCTACGGGATGAGTACGTTCGAAGGACCGCTCATGTCGATCAAGGCGGTCAACGCTCTCAGCCACTACACCGACTGGACCATCGGGCACGTGCACTCCGGTGCCTTGGGGTGGGTTGGGTTCGTCAGCTTCGGCGCGCTGTATCACCTCGTGCCGGTACTCTGGAAGCGTCAGCGCCTCTATTCGGTTCGCTTAGTCGAATGGCATTTTTGGGTGTCGTCGATTGGGATCGTTTTCTACATCACCGCGATGTGGGTATCTGGAATCCTGCAGGGATTGATGTGGCGGGCCTACGATGCGGTCGGCTTCCTGGAGTTTTCGTTTGCGGAAACGGTTGACGCCATGATGCCCTTCTACGCAATCCGGGCACTGGGCGGATTCCTCTACGCTGCCGGCGCATTCGTGATGGCCTATAACCTCTACCGGACCGCCCGCGGCGATCTGCGCGCAGAGGAGCCGTTGGGATCGACGGCGCCCGCCTCTTCGGCAGCAACGGCCTAGGAGGGCAACATGGCAAACCGGCACGAAAAGGTCGAAAAAAACTCGATCCTCATGGTGATCCTGGTGCTGATCGTGGTCTCGATCGGCGGCATCGTCGAAATTGCGCCGCTCTTCTACCTCGAGAGCACGATCGAAGAGGTCGAGGGCGTGCGTCCTTACTCTCCGCTGGAGCTGTCGGGACGCAATATCTATGTTCGCGAGGGATGCTATCTGTGCCACAGCCAGATGATCCGGTCGCTGCGTGACGAGGTCGACCGCTACGGTCACTACAGCCTCGCTGCGGAAAGCATGTACGACCATCCGTTCCAATGGGGCTCGAAACGTACAGGACCGGATTTGGCGCGAGTCGGTGGACGTTATTCCGACGAGTGGCATGCCGTGCACTTGGCCGATCCACGAAGCATTGTGCCCGAGTCGGTCATGCCACCCTATGCCCATCTTGCCCGCCGCGAGTTGGATTTCGGTCAAATTGAAGGAGAACTCCGCGCGAACCGAATTGTCGGCGTGCCTTATTCCGACGAGATGATCGCCAAAGCGGAAGCCGACCTTCGAATCCAGGTCGATAGCGAGTCAGCGGACGTTGACGCTTTTCTCGCGCGCTATCCAAAGGCTCAGGTTCGCGACTTCGATGGGAATCCGGATCGAATATCCGAACTCGATGCGCTGATCGCCTACCTTCAGATGCTGGGGACACTCGTCAATTTCGATGTATTCCGGGCTGAAGGCAGCAACCTGAGGTGAAGACACGATGACCTATAGTGCGATGGCACATCTCGCCGAGACGTGGGGGCTTGCCTACCTCTTTGCTCTTTTCTTGCTAGTCCTGGTTTATGCCTTCTGGCCCCGCAACAAATCGAAATTCAATGCCGCGGCTCAAATTCCGCTGCGCGATGGGGAGGAATAGTCTTGCCGACGAAGGGTGAAAAGGACGAATTCTCCGGTATTGAGACGACCGGGCACGAGTGGGACGGCATTCGCGAACTAGACAATCCGTTGCCGCGTTGGTGGGTGTGGGTCTGGGCGATCTCTATCGTTTGGGCCATTGCCTACTGGATCGTTATGCCGGCTTGGCCGGGATTGACCGGGCATACGAGCGGGGTCATTGGATATTCGCAGCGGGCCATTGTTGCTCAGAGGATCGACGACGCCAAAACGGCGCGCGGTCCAATCGCCGCCCGGGTTGCGGCAGCGCCACTGGATCAGATTGAACGAGATCCGGAGCTTCTCACCTTTGCGCTTGCCGCGGGCGCATCCGCCTTTTCGGTCAATTGCGTTCAATGTCATGGCAGCGGTGGGATCGGCGCCAAAGGTTTCCCCGCATTGGTGGACGACGCTTGGATCTGGGGCGGGACGCTCAATGAAATTGAGCGCACGTTGAAGGTCGGAATTCGCGCTAATCACCCCGAGACCCACGACAACCAAATGCCAGCCTTCTTGACCGACGAGCTCTTAACCGAAGCCGAGATCAGGGATGTTGCGCGCTTTGTTCAGTCACTGTCGGATGGCACCAAACCGCGAGGTGACGGCGCAGCCCTCTATGCCGACAATTGCGCTGTCTGCCATGGTGAGACGGGGCAGGGTAATACCGAACTCGGGGCGCCCCGATTGTCGGATTCGATCTGGCTGTATGGAGGCGATCTTGCCTCCATCATTGAAACGATTTCACGTAGCCGCGCCGGGGTGATGCCGGCTTGGGAAGATCGCCTTGACACGGCGACGCTCCGGTCGCTGACGGTCTATGTCCACGCGCTCGGCGGCGGTTTGTAGGCTAGTCGTATGGATCAAGCCGCGGGTCTGAACGTGGCGCCTGCCCAAGCGGCGAATGGCGTCGAACGGATCGACGCCCGCGCGGTGAACTCGCCCCAGCAGCGGTCTCTCTATAAGAGCCGTGACAAGGTCTACCCCAAGCTGGCCCACGGTACCTTCCGCCGCCTCAAGTGGCTGGTGATGCTGGTATCCCTATCGATCTACTACCTTACGCCATGGATCCGTTGGGAGCGTGGCCCGGATCTCCCGAACCAAGCCGTTCTACTCGATTTTCCCGGACGGAGATTCTATTTCTTCTTCATCGAGATTTGGCCCCAAGAAGTCTACTACCTGACTGGGCTCTTGATTCTCGCATCGCTCATTCTGTTCCTTGTCACCAGTCTCGCTGGGCGAGTGTGGTGTGGCTATGCGTGCCCGCAGACGGTCTGGACAGATTTGTTCGTGGCCGTCGAGCGCTTCGTCGAAGGCGATCGGAACGCTCGGATCAAGCTCGACCGCTCAAAAATGAATGCATCCAAACTCGCGAGAAAATCGGTCAAACATCTCATTTGGATTCTAATCGCGGCTGCGACCGGCGGAGCATGGGTTTTCTATTTCGACAATGCGCCGACCCTTGCCCGAGACTTGCTGACCCTGGACGCACCATTCGTTGCCTATCTATTCATCGGCATTTTCTCGGCCACGACCTACACGCTAGGTGCGCTGGCAAGGGAACAGGTTTGCACCTACATGTGCCCGTGGCCACGCATACAAGCTGCGCTCCAGGATGAGCATTCGTTGGTCGTCTCTTACCATCCCGAACGGGGCGAGCCCCGAGGCCCGCATAAGAAAAACGAGCCGTGGCAGGGGCGTGGCCATTGTGTGGATTGCAACCAATGCGTGGCCGTATGTCCTGCGGGGATCGATATTCGAGACGGGCAACAACTGGAGTGCATCTCATGCGCGCTCTGTATCGACGCGTGTAACGGTGTGATGAAGAAGGTGGGCCTCCCGGCCAACTTGATTTCCTACGACACGTTGGCGGGAATCGAGGCGAAGGCGGATGCAGAGGCCGTTCGCTACCGCTTCGTGCGACCTCGGACGGTGATCTATGCTGTCTTAATTGTCGTTGTGGGGCTCGTGATGGCAGGGGCTTTAGTGTCCCGATCAGACCTCGACTTGACCATCCAACGGGATCGCTCACCGTTATACGTCGCCCTCTCGGACGGATCGATCCGAAATGGTTATACGCTCAAAGTATTGAACAAGAACCACGAGGCCAAATCCTTTGCGCTCCGTCTTGAAGGTTTGCCCGGCGCATCACTCCAAGTTATAGGCGCTCAATCCCTGGAGCAGAATGCGACGGCAGTACTCGATGTGCCGGCAGACAAACTGAGAAGCTTCCGGGTTTATGTGACTGCGCCGCCTTCTTCCGTTCCGTCCGGGTTGGCGCAGATGACCTTTACTATTGAGGACAACGACGGCGACTCAACGGCGTCTTACCGCGGGACCTTTCGTGGCCCAGGTCGAGAGTAGGAATAAGGGCATGATCAAAGGTCGACATGTTCTGTTTGGGCTCTTGGGGGGATTTGGGGTCATCCTGATTGCAAATGGCGCTTTCGTGTTTTTTGCGACAACGACATTTCCCGGGAACGAAGTAGACGACCCCTACCGGCGCGGACTTGCCTATAACGAGACCCTTCAGGCCGACCGCGATCAACGGCTTGGCGGGTGGCGGGCGACGGTAGCCGCGAACCACACAGGCATCGAGATCGACCTCGAAGTTCCAAACGACCTTGCTCTGACCGGGTTCCTCCTGACCGGCGCTGTCCGGCGTCCTGGCCGGCCCGATCTCGACCGCGACGTCGTATTCGAAATGGGCGCGAATGGGCGGTATCGGAGTGCCATCGATCTAGCACCGGGTCGGTGGGAGGTTCAGGCGAGCGTAACCGATGCAAATGGGAACGAACTCTTACGCTTGCGCGAAACGTTCGGCGTTCGGAGCCGCTGATGTCGCTTACGGCAGTTGTTGATCCTTTGGTACAGCCAACAACCGTTACGCTTGCGCCGGACTCCCATGATTCGTTCGTTGTTGTCCAGGACGACGGGAGCCGATCGCTCTCCGCGTTCGTGCGCAACATCGTCTGCGCTGCATGCGTTCAGCGTATCGAGCGGGTGCTTCATCGGGCGCCCGGGGTGGTCGAGGCGCGCGTCAACATGACAACCCACCGCCTTCATCTCCGCTGGGATCCTTCGGTGACGGGTACTCAGTCGTTGCTCGACAAACTGGAAAGGGCAGGGTACCCGGCGGTACCTTTGCTGGAAGATTTGCGCGCCGACGGTGCGCGCGCAGATCGGCGCCTACTGCGCTGCCTAGCGGTTGCCGGTTTTGCGGCCGCCAACGTCATGCTTCTCTCGGTGGGCGTCTGGGCCGGTTTCGACATGGGCCCCGCCACCAAGTCGCTTTTGCATTGGGTTTCCGCGATGATCGCGATGCCCGCTGTCGCCTATGCTGGCCGCCCGTTCTTCTATTCGGCGGTGACGGCTTTGAAGGCTCGGCGCCTCAACATGGACGTGCCGATCAGCCTCGCGATTCTGTTGGCCGTGGGTCTCAGTGTCGTTCAGACCCTAGCGGGCGGCGACCAGGTCTATTTTGACGCGTCGGTCTCGTTGCTTTTCTTCCTATTAATCGGGCGGTATCTCGACGGTCGCGCGCGCAGCAAAGCACGGCAGGTCGGCGAGCAGTTGTTGGCGCTCTCGGCGACATCGGCGACGGTCATTGAGGACAACGGCGCGCGACGGGTTCTACCTGTGGCACACATCGAAAAGGGGATGCGCGTCGAGGTTTTGCCAGGGGACCAGATACCGGTCGACGGTAGCGTTCTCTCCGGACGATCGGACGTCGATCTCTCGGTGGTAAACGGCGAAACGGTCCCGCGAGCCGTCGGGCCGGGCTCGGAGGTTTTCGCGGGGACGGTAAACCGAACGGGTTCGCTTGTCGTTGCAGTGAGCGGCGCAGGCGAGAACACGTTGCTCCAAGAAATTGTTCGCCTCATGGAGGCGGCGCAGCAGACCCGTTCCGGGTATGTCAGGCTTGCCGACCGCGCCGCTGCGGTCTACGCGCCGCTGGTCCATGCGTTGGCGCTCGTTGCGTTTGTGCTCTGGGCCTTTCCGTTGGGATTTGGCGCCGAGAGAGGGCTGCTCATCGCCATCTCGGTCCTCATCATTACCTGCCCGTGCGCGCTCGGCCTTGCGGTTCCGGTGGTCCAGGTCGTCGCCAGCGGTGCGCTGTTTCGGCGCGGCATTTTGCTCAAAGAGGGCGACGCGCTCGAACGGTTGGCGCAGGTCGATACCGTTGTTTTCGACAAGACCGGTACTTTGACCACGGGCGATCTCAAGTTAGCAAACGCCGATTTAATACCCCACGAGGATCTGGTTCTTGCGGCGCGGCTTGGTGCCGGGAGCCGGCATCCGTTAGCCCGTGCGATCGCGCGGTTTGCCGAGAACCGGGAACCGTTGGAGGTCCGAGAGGAGCCCGGTATGGGCGTCGAGCATACCGGCATGGCAGGAACAGTTCGTCTCGGTAGCCGGATCTGGTGCGAAGTGGACCTCGCGGTTGTTCCATCCGGCCCGGAGCTATGGCTTCGGCGAGACGACGGTAGGCTCACGCAGTTTTGTTTTCACGACACGCTCCGCGAGGACGCCGTCCAGGCACTGCAAGAGTTGCGCAAGGCCGGGCTCGACCTTTCGATCCTGTCTGGCGACACAGCGCCAGCGGTTGAGATCGCGGCCCATGCGTTGGGGGTGAGCGACTGGCAGGCCGGTTGCCGGCCTGACGAAAAAATTCGTGTGCTTCAGGAACTTGCGGCCGAGGGTCGCAAGGTATTGATGGTTGGCGATGGCCTCAACGACGCACCGTCGTTGCGGACCGCATATGTCTCGATGTCGCCGGCGTCGGCGATGTACTTGAGTCAGACCGCGGCCGATCTCGTGTTTCAGGGTGACGGGTTGGCCGCAGTTCCCGTCGCTATCCGCGTGGCCCGCCAATCGCGACGCCTGATCCTTCAGAATTTTTCACTGGCCGCGCTGTACAATGCGATTGCGGTGCCGTTGGCTGTTGCCGGTCTGGTTACACCGCTGGTCGCCGCCGTGGCGATGTCGTCGTCGTCGATCGTCGTGACAGTCAATGCGTTGCGGTTGCGGACGAGAAACGGGCATGCGAAATGACCGTTTTGTTGATCCTTATTCCTGCGGCGTTGTTCCTGGGCCTTCTCGGTCTAGTCGGGTTCCTATGGGCGTTGAATTCAGGCCAGTTCGACGATCTCGACCGGGCCGCGCATAGCATCCTCATGGAAGACGACGACGCACCGACGGAGGGCTAGTCGGCGACCAGCGAGCGGTAGGCATGCCATGTGGCGTGGCCGATCAGCGGGAAGACGAAGACGAGACCGACATAGAACACTACCATCCCCGATACGGTCAGCACGACGATCAACCAAGCCCAGAGCATCATGGGGGCAAAGTTCGTCCGTACCGCTTTGATGCTCAATAGCATTGCGCTGACGGCATCGGCGTCCCGGTCCAAAAGGTAGGGAACGGCTATGGCGCTGATCGCAAACACGGTAAAGGCTAGGACCGCGCCGACCGCCGTGCCGATCGCGAGGAACGCAATACCGCGCACGGTGAGAAGCAGGCTGGGGATGAACTCCTCAAGCGGCGGGGCCTCGAGTCCGTAGAAAACCGCGAAGAGGAAAAACGCGAGATAGATCCACGCCATCAGGAAGAACGTCAGGGCAAAGCCGAAGTAGGCTAACTGCAACGGCGACCGCGGTCGCACAACATAGGTTGTGATCGACCCCACATCGAGACCCGCCTCCCGGCGGCGGCTGGCCTCATAAAGACCGATTGCGAGAATTGGCGCGAGTTGCATAAAGCCGGCGGCAAAGGGGATCACCAGGAACAGGGTGTCGAAGAAGATCAGGCCCGCACTCAGCGCGTAACTAAGCATCAGCACCACGAAGCCGTAACCGAGGCTAATACCTGGATTTGCTCTCAGATCTTGCCAGCCCGCGGCAAGCCACTGCCATGGCTCGGTCATAGCGATTTTTTTGACCTGCGGCATAGAACTAGTGTGAGCGACGTCGACCATCGGCACCTCCCTGGTGCGGCATCATAGCGGCCCAGGGGGGACAACCGGTTGACTCAAGTCAAGGGGCTGGTGTGCCGGCCCCCGGCTGGGCAAAGATGGAACCCTTCCAGGAGGATGCATGAAGCTATTCTATACGCCTATCCCAAATATGATCCACAAGGTCCAAGTCGTTGCCATAGAGGCGGGCGTTTACGACCGGATCGAGCGGATCCCGACGAATCCGTTCGACCGCGATCCGGCGCACATCGCCGCGAACCCGCTGGGTAAGGTACCGACGTTGCTCCGCGACGATGGGTCGCCGTTGTACGGCGGTCCGGCGATCTACGAGTATCTCGATTCGCTCCACGAAGGGCCAAAAATGTTCCCGCCGCACGGGGAAGCCCGGTGGACGGCGTTGCGGAATCTCGCCCTTGGCGATGGGTTGTTCGATACGGCGGTATTGCGCGTGGTAGAGCTGAATCGCCCTAAGGAATACGTCCTCAAGGCATCGTTGGACAACCATGCGGCGACGATGGCCCGTTGCCTCGATACACTCGAGGCGGAAGTGCCGTCATTCGCGGGCTTCACCGTAGGGTTAATTTCCATCGCTTGCGCCTTCATCTACCTCGACCGTCAACGGGCAACGGGTGTGCTCGACATCGATTGGCGTACAGGGCGTCCAAGCCTCGCCGCATGGTTCAAAGGGTTCATTGAGCGGCCATCGTTTCGATTCCACGACGACGGTTTTCGCGAGGCCTGGAACGCCGGCGACAAATCCTCGCGTACAGGCTTTCCCGGCTAGGCGGACGCCGCGGCTTCAACGCCGCTTGCCGGGATGGGGCGGCCCGCCGCGCGCATCAGTTTTTCGAGAGCGGCGAGCAGGACCAGGACATTGTTGATGCGGCTCGACTCGCCCATCAATCCGATGCGCCAGATCTTACCGGCAAAGGGACCGAGCCCCGCGCCGATCTCGATCCCATAGTCGCGGAGAAGCGCGCCGCGCGTCGCGGCATCGTCAAGGCCTTCGGGAATGAATACGGTGTTGAGCTGCGGCAACCGGTAGGCAGGGTCAACCAGGAACGCGATGCCCATGGCTTCCAATCCGGCGCGCAGGGCGTTGTGGGTGCGGGCATGGCGCGCCCAGGCCTGTTCGAGGCCTTCTTCCTCGACCATCGCCAGCGCTTCGTTCAAGCCATACAACGCGTTGACCGGCGCGGTGTGATGGTACGAACGGCCGCCGTCGCCGTCCCAGTAGGCCAGCACGAGGTTGAGGTCGAGAAACCAGCTTTGCACTTTGGTCTTGCGCGCTTTGACAGCCGCGATGGCACGGTCACTGAAGGTGACGGGCGACAAGCCGGGCGGGCAGGAGAGGCATTTCTGGGTCCCCGAATACACAGCGTCTGCGCCCCACGCATCGACCTCCAACGGTATGCCGGCCAGCGAGGTGACGGCGTCCATGATGACTATGCATCCCGCATCGCGCGCGATCTTAGCCAACAATGCGGCGTCCGAGGCAACCCCGGTCGAGGTCTCAGCATGGACGAAGGCCACAACTTTGGTTGCGGGATGTGCCTTGAGTGCAGCCCGCAGTTTGTCGGGGTCGACCGGTTTACCCATGTCGTCGTCGACCGCGACGACGGTCCCGCCGCATCGTGCGACGTTCTCTTTCATGCGGCCGCCGAACACGCCGTTCTGGCACACGATGACGGTATCCCCAGGTTCGACCAAATTAACGAAGCATGCCTCCATGCCGACCGACCCCGGACCCGACACCGGAAAGGTGACGGCATTTTGGGTGCGAAAGACGCGCTTCAATTGGCCTTTGATCCCGTCCATCAGAATCTGAAATTCCGGATCGAGGTGACCGATCGTTGGGCGAGCGCCAGCGGCGAGGACGCGCGGGCTGACATCGGAGGGGCCGGGGCCCATCAGGATGCGGGGCGGCAGGAGCGGGGCGTTGTGGCGAGTGCCGGTCATGGGGTCGAACCTCGTGGAAAGATGGGGTGAAACGTGCCGTTTAGCTGCGGTCTTGTCTACCCGACGCCAAATCCACCCAAGCAAGGCAGAGGGCAGCAAAGGATGGCTTGGACCGGAAACCTTTGCCGGCGATCTCAGGCGACTGGGCTTCCGTCCGCAGGTCGCGCGACGCATCGTCTTTCCCTGACAGCGCCAGCTGCGCTCGCCTAGACTACGCGCTTGCGGTGGCGCCGAATAGGTGCCCGCGACGGAGGCGCGCCGCGCCTTCGCAGATCGAACGGAAATGGTGACGAGATGGGTGCACACGACATCGCCTATAACTTGGGCGGCAAGTTCGAGGAACGCCAAGCTGGCCTTGCAACAGGGCCGCTGAAATACTTCGTGGGCGGCTCGGGCCCGGCACTCGTTCATCTGCACGGCGGGGGCGGACTGCGGGTTAGCAGCGCGCTGCAAACCCTCACCGAAACGTTTACCGTCTATATGCCGGTTACGCCGGGCTTCGATGGCACCGCGTTCCACGACCAAGTGAATTCCTTTCCGGAACTGGCGGAAGTCATGTGGCGGTTCGTTGACGATGTCGTCGGCGCACCGTGCGACATAAGCGGTCACGCCTTCGGCGGGCGCCTGGCGCTGTGGCTGGCCGCGCTGCACGGCCCCAAGCTCGGTCAGTTCATTGTCCAATGCCCGTCGGGATTTCGCGACGGCGGCCCGAACGAGTTGGACCCGAAAGCCTACGCCAAGGCCCTCGTCACGTTCCCGGACCGTGTCCCCGACGAGAAGAAATCCGATGCGATCAAAGGCGCGAACCGCACGGCAGGCCATTGCTACAATGCGCCGGGCAAAGGGGTGGTGGACGACTCGGTGTTCCGCGACCAGGACTTGATTGGGCGGCTCCCCGACATCACCAACCTAACTCTCCTTCTGCAGGGAACGCTCGACGGCGTGCTGCCCCACGACACCGTGCAGTTCCTAAAGGAGAAGCTGCCCCGATCCTATTTGGTCTACATCTACAACGCCGGTCATCTCATGGACATGGACGAACCGGTGCGCTGGACCGAACTAGTGCGCGACTTTTTGATCCGTGGCGATGCTTTCTTGGTCAACCAGGGCGCCGCCAATGATTCCGGGCGACCGCAACAGGTTCTTTAGCCCTGCCTGGACCGTCGCGCCGGGCTCTCAATACCGATCAGCAGGTCGCTTCGGCTGGGCGTAGACAGCAACCTCTTCCGGGACCATGACTCGGTGAGGCGGGTCGTGCCGGAACGGCTCGTCGAGATCGTAATAGTCGACTGTCAAGCTGCCGCCTTCGGTGCGGCTGAGAATGATCGCACCGGTCTTCGTCCCGTACGGGCCGTGCAGGACCTCCGGGGGCCTCCAAAAATAGGAGCCGGTGACTAACAAGCCGGTGTTTCCCGACATTTCGCCCCACACCATGTAGCACTCCTGGACGACCGGGTGGCTTTCGACGCGTTTCTCGCGGTAGGACGGAATAACGCCCATGAGCCAAGTCTGATCGCCCGTAATTGGGTCGGTGCGCAGCAATTTCTTGCGCGAACCCGAACCGGCGATTTCCGGACTGTTAACCCCCGCATAGTCGACGTCCCACCCGTCGCCGTAGAGCGACTGACGCGGCACATGGGCGCGGGCATCGTAGTCGATCGCGCCGTCGAGCGCGTCGGGTTGGGCCGAGAAAAACGTTAGCGCTACGGCGCCGTCGGCGGCCGCTGCGGTTTGCCGGGGGAAACCCTTAGGCAGGCAGGTGTAGTCGCCGGGGCCGTAGGTCTCATCGTTGATTGTGATGCTGCCGTCGAGGACGAAGATCTCCTCTTCCGCCGCCAAACGTTCGAGCGCGTCGCGCCGCCACCCTTTGGGATACTGAACCAGCAGGCTCACAGCCCCGGTTCTGCCGTCGCGGCTGAGCAATTTATGGGCGACGTCCGCTCGGGCGCCCGACAGCGGTGCAGGATCCCACGGCATGTCCGGGGCGTGGATGAATTCGACAAGCGGGCGGCTCATGCGGTGGCCTTTGCATAGGGCCCGTCGATCAGGCGCGCAGCGAGGTCGGGCGGGATCAAACAATCGGGTGCGGCGACCAAGTCCGCGGTGCCGCTGCCGGTTGCCTCGAAGGCGAGTGCGCCGTCGTGGCTGCGGATCAAAAAGACGCTGCCGGTCCGCGCTGCCATGGGAACGCGCGGCGCCCCTTTTGGGCGCCAAATGTACGCACCCGGTCTCATCGTCCCGCGACCGCTGAGCACGCATTCGCCGGCGAGCAGGTAGAATTCGGCATCGACGGTTTGGGTTTCGATGGTCGAGGCATGCCACACCGGCGGATAACCGGCGATCAGCGTTTGTGCGCCGCTTGCAGGGTCGGTCGCGAGCACCCGCGCCCTTGCCCGGTGTGCGGCGAGATCGAGGCCGTGCGCCGGTTCGGCCGGCGGCCAAATCGCCGAGAACACATCCGTGCGGGGTACCCAGCGTTTGTGCTCGAAGCCGTCTGCCGGCGATACTTCGGCTGCGGTGTAGAACGCCAAGGCAACGCAACCTTGGGCCGCGGTCGCGCGGTGCCGCGGAAAGCCCGCCGGAAGGCATCCGTAATAGTCGGCCGGAAAGGAAACGCCGTTAAAGTTCACCGCACCGTCGAGTACATAGATTTCTTCATGCAGGGTGCACGGGGGTAGGTCGTTTGCGACCCAGCCTGCTGGAAAGCGCAGTAAGGCCGTGACACAACCGGTCTCGTCGTCACGGCTGAGAACGCGATGAGTCACGCCCTTTAGGTGTGGGAAAAGGGTGTCGGTCTGCCAGGGCAGCCACTGCGTCTGGATGAATTCGGTGTGGGCGCGGGTCATGGTGTTGCTCGGTCCTTCGTAGTCTAACAGACGAACGGATCGTTGTTCGAGAGGCGTGGTGCGCGATGCTGGTGGGCGTGACTCAACTGACTGCTTTCAATCTCGGTCGAGAAATCCTCGCGTCATATCGGCCAAGTCGGCAGGAATGACGTCGAACATGCCGTGCCCCTGATCGGGCAGGTCGATCCACTCGACCGGCGCTATCAGGTCCTTGGCGCGTAGCATCGTGTCCCACAAATCGTCGCGTGGCCGGACCGCGAGAATCGGTTGCGTCAGGCGGGGCAACACAGCACGCGTGTCGTGGCGAAAGACCGCGCGGGCGCCCCACCACGCGCGTTCGCCCGCACGTTGTTTTTCGCTAAAAAAGCGACGGAGCGTGGCCAATTCGACCCCAGGGCCGCGCCAATGAAGAAGGCGGTTCCATTCCTCGACCAAGCTGGAGCCATCCTCTTTGAACGGAACCGGCCACGGCGTTTTTCAAACGCCGCGCGCTCCTCGGCGCTGAAGACGGGGATCCCGATCAGGATCAGGCGACGAACCTGGTCGGGCCGCAGCAAGGCGAGTTCTGCGGCAATCAACACGCCTGTGTGGTAGCCCAGAAGATCGACCGGGCCGTCCAACCCTAGCGCATCGATGACATCGCCCATCGCGTCGGCATAGTCCGCAATTTCCGGCGGCGCGGCGGGGGCATCGGATTCGCCAAAGCCCGGCGTGTCCGGCGCGACCGCTAGGCGATCGCGGCCCATCTCGCCCAGGAACCGCGTGAAGTTGCTGCCCGCGTTGGGGCTTTGGTGGAAACACAATAGGGGCGGGCGCTGCGTCCCCGGATCGACCGGGCCCGCTTTTCGTAGGTGAATCTGCCCAAAATGCCCGTCAACAAAGGCGCGGCGCACGGATGCGGCGGGGGCGTTGGCGATCGTCGCGCTCATTGCCGAAATCATAAGCCGCCGTCGCCGCAGGCGGCAGACCCAACGCGATTTTTATTGCCGCCCGGTTGGCCGTTGCCTAGGTATAGGGCCGTCGGGGAGTAGCGCAGTCTGGTAGCGCATCTGCTTTGGGAGCAGAGGGTCGCTGGTTCGAATCCAGTCTCCCCGACCATTCTTCGACACCCAGTTGCACGCTGCACGGCTGTCCGCAAGCTCCATTCCCCCGCTGGGCCGTTGGCGGGTTTAGTCAGTCGCGGGTTCCGCGCTGCGCCAGAGCTGGGCTAATAGCCACACGGCGGCCAGCCCATCGACAATCACGATGCCCCACTGGATGGTACTACCGAGGGACGCCCCCTGCGCTGCGATTGCCAGCGAGACTATTCCGCCGATGAGGGCCACCAGGAAACCTACATAGGTAAACCAACGCCATCCGCGCAGGAGGCCGATTCCGGCCACAACATGGACTGCAATGCCCAAAACGCTGCCTGCGATGGCGGGGCCACTCGGGATCACCGCTGCAGCGAAGTGCAAAACCGCTGCCACCGTCATCAGCGCTGCAGGAATGCGATAGGGTCCGGACACACTCAACATATCGTCAATCCTTTTGCCTCGGCTCATTGGGTTGGGCACGGCATGCCAGCGACTCCCCAGGCCAGCACGTCGTTAACATGGTCCTGGAGACTATAGGGCGCAGGCTCTCGGCCACCCCCGGGGTTCCAGGCCCATTGCAAGATGACATCGTGATCGAGATGGTTCGCGATTTCGAGGAAGGTGCGGCCACCGTTTCGTTCAGGGTCGCGCAACTGGTTACACACCTGTGCGCTTGTTTTGCCGAACCATTCAGCCTCTACGGGCGCCAACTGCCACTCCATAGCAACTTGCGGCGGGGCGTGTGGCTTGGGATCGGGGGCGCCCGATCGCGGTGCGTGACACGTCACACATGTAAGTGTTTCTGCGCCGAAGCGGCTTTCTCCGGCGTTGATATTCATGCCGTGCGGTCGGGTTCGTCCGTAGCTCGCTCCCGACCACATCGGTCGATTGTCGGCGCCGACATGGCAGTTCGAGCAGCGCGGGTGCGAGGTGACCTCATAGATCCGCGCCCACGCGTCCAAACCCTGAGCTTTGCTAACCGAACCGGCTTTTGGTGGCACGATCGTCACGACTTCGTCGGCGCCAAAGGCGAGCGTGGACAGGCAGGCAGCGAGCGCCGCCGCGAAAAAAAAGCCTTTCATTTGCCGGTTCAAACGAAATCGATGTGTTTGTTCATCGGCATTTCGCGAATCCGGATGCCCGTGGCGGCGAAGATCGCGTTAGCCAGCGCGGGCGCCGCCGGCGGGACGGGTGGCTCGCCGATACCGCGCACATTGCGGGCGGTCTCCAACCCACGCACAAGGATTTCCGGGCACTGATAGAGCCGCATGCCCTCGTGGGCGTGATAGTTGGATTGCTCGGCTATTCCGTCGGCATAGGTAATTTCGCAGTTGATCGCATGGCCGAGCCCCCAGACCACGCCGCCCTTGACGTTGTTGTCGAAATTGATTGGGTCCACAATCGTCCCGACGTCGGCCGCGACATAAACCTTATCGACCTTGATTCCTTTGTCGGTGTTGGTGACCTCGATTACCTCCGCGCAGGCTACGCCGAAACTTTCCACGATCGCGATGCCGCGCCCGCGGTTCGGCTCCAGAGCCGTCCCCCAGTTGGACATCTCCGCTACCGCCTCAAGAACGCCCCGGGCAATATCGTGGTTGCATAGCCGCAACCGTTCTTCCATGGGATCGGCGTTGGCGGCGTGAATCAGCTCGTCGAGAAAGCCCTCGGCAAAGAAGCCTGCGGTTGAAGCGCCCACCGACCGCCAGGAACTGGTCGGGGCCAGTTCTGGCACGCGGTAGCCCCGGACCCGGAGATTCTCTATCGCGTAGGGCATGTTCCAGGCACCCGCGGGGATCTGCGTGTCCGGCCCCGGAACGGTTTGGCCCAGGCGCAGGCTTTGGGAGGTGGCTGCGGACACTGTTGCAATCGAGATATCCGCGGTGCGCACGCGGCCGTCGGCCACGGCGCCGGCCATTCGGGCCATGCCGATCTGACGCGGAAAATCGTGGGCGAAATCCTCTTCACGCGAATAGGTCAGTTTGACCGGCGTCCCCTTCATTTGACGTGCAATCTCGGCCGCGTAGCGGACGTTCTCGAATTCCAGCCGATGGCCGAAGCTCCCGCCGACATACTGGTTGTGGAGATGGACGTTTCCCGCCGGAAGCCCAACGATATCGGCCACAATATCTTGCGCGAACCGTGGCAGTTGGTGCCCGACCCAGATGTCGGCGCGGTTGTCGGTCACCAATACGAGCGCGCCGATCGGCTCAAGCGGCGCATGGGCCACGTAGGGCGCACGGTACTCGGCCTCGACCGTATCGGCGGCGGACGCGAGTGCCCCAGGAACGTCGCCGTCGTGACGCCATTCCTTGTCGAGTCGCGCTTCGGTGAATGAGGCGGCAACCGACGCCCAATGATCCGATTGCTCGGCGGGATAGGGGGCGGGACCCCAGTCGAATTCGATCGCTTCGGCGGCCTGGAACGCGTTCCACGTGTTGTCGGCGAGGACGGCGACCCCGTTGGTCACGGGCACGATCTTCTGAACACCCGGCATAGCTGCCGCTGCTGTGGCGTCGTAACTGTTGAGGGTACCGCCCTGGCGCGAGTTCACTTTGACAGTGGCGTTGACCATGCCGTCCATCGTGAGATCGATCCCGAAGATCAGGGTCCCGGTCGATTTCGCGACGATATCCAGCCGCTCCATCGGCTTGCCGATGAGGCGCCACGTTGACGGATCGCGCAGTTGCACATCCGTAACCGGTTCGATGAGCGCCGCTTCCGCTGCCAGATCGGTGTAGGGGATGCTGGCACCGTCGGGCAGGCGCACATGGCCGCTTTCGGTGCTGAGCAGGTTCACCGATAGCCCTTCGCGGCGTGCGGCGGCAAGTTTCAGAGTCTCGCGGGCGACCGCGCCGGCCATACGAAGTTTGTCAAAGCTGTCTGCCATTGTGGTCGAGCCGCCAGTTCCTTGGATACCCATGACTTTCACGACGGCACCAAGGGCCGAGCGCACGGTTTCGGCCTGGAAACTCCGATCGCTTGACATAAACGGCGCACCTTCGGCGGCGAAGGCGCCATTGAAGTAGGCTGGGGAGGGTATGCCGGGGTCGGTTTCAAACTGACCGAACTCAAGGTCCAGTTCTTCGGCGATCAACGCTGCCTGGGAGGAGCGAACACCCTGCCCGAGGTCGGTATGCGGACCGATCAACGTGATCTTTTCTTTGCTGATCTTGACCCAGGGATTGAAGGTGGCCTCGTCCGGGCCCAGATCGACTGCAAGCGGATTGTCGTGGGGCTTGGCAATCATATAGGTACCAAACGCGACGCCACCGGCAATTGCCACCGACCCAATGAGGAATGTGCGGCGGGTAACGGTGCGCAGTTTCCCCATCGCTAGGCTCCCACTTTTTGTGATGCGAGGTGGATCGCCTCGCGGATGCGGGGATACGTGCCGCAGCGGCAGAGATTGCCCGACATGGCCTCGTCGATATCGGTGTCGCTCGGTTCTGGGTTGACCTCCAATAGCGCGACGGCCTGCATGATCTGTCCCGATTGACAGTAACCACATTGCGCCACTTGCTTTTCGATCCAAGCGGCCTGGACCGCGTGGAGCGTTTCGGGTGTGCCGAGCCCCTCGATGGTGGTGACGTCGACGCCTTCCAGGTCCGCCGCCCTAAACTGGCAGGATCGCATCGCGATGCCGTCGAGGAGGACCGTGCAGGCGCCGCATTGGGCGATGCCGCATCCGTACTTGGTGCCGGTCAATCGTAGTTCGTCGCGTAGAACCCACAGAAGCGGCATGTCCTCGGGAACATCGACCTCGTGGGGTGTCTGATTCACGGTGAAACGAATTTTCATCGACTATTACCCTCGGTTTTGTCGCGTCCTGCGGGACGTTCGGAGACAGCCACCCGGCGACGTCCGCACTTGAGGAGATAGGTTGGGAGCTGATAGCGTTCCATCAACTTGCAGATTGCGCCAACTCTATAACAATTTGCGCCATAGGCTCCCACAACCTAGCGCACCCGTGGCCGGAGATTGCAGTGCGGTGAGAGGAACCCAATGACGCAGACCCTGTACCGCCGCTATCCCATCGCGGCCGCAATTAGGCGGGCCTGTAGCGTGTTGCAGGTATCCGAGGCCCGTGTGCTCGCCAGGGCGGGACTGAGTCCCAAGTTCCTAGGGGACGAGGGCCGCGGAGTTGACGGTCGTACCTTCTATGCCATTTGGCGCGCGTTCGAAGCCGAGGCGGACCGACCGGACTTTCCTCTCCTCATGGCGCGCGGTGCGGTCCAGGGACCGTTCACGCCGGCGCTGATTGCGTTTTCTTGCAGCCCCAATCTGGTAGTCGGGGTCCAACGACTTGCGGTTTTCAAACCGATTATCGCGCCGGTCGCGCTGGACATTCGGCGAGATGGCGATTGCGTCACGGTCGACATCGGGTCGAGCGAACCCAATGCACCGATGCCGGCTTCGATGTCGACCTTCGAGGCCGCCTTTTTTGTTGAGTGTGCGCGAGTCTTCACCGGGGTCAATGTCGTTCCTGTGCGTGTCGATCTGTCTGACACTGGATTTGCGACGGACGCGCTCCGGGCGTTCGTGGGCGGCCCGATCGCGCACCACGAGCACGCCCGACTTGTATTTGCTTCAGAGGATGCTTCCAGGCCCTTCATCTCAGAAGACACTGCTTTTTGGGAGGTCATGGAGGGCGAACTAATGCGCCGCTTGATCGACGGGCAAGAAGGCGGTGCAATTGTTACGCGCGTTCGCAACGTTCTCATGGCGACGCTGGCGTCGGGCGAATCGTCGATCGACATGGTTTGCGGGCGGCTGAACACGAGCCGGCGAACTTTGCAACGCCAATTGCAGCAAGAAGGGTACAATTATCAAACGATCCTCGATGAGACGCGGATCGAACTGTCGCGCACCTACATCCAACGCGGCGACGTGAGCGCGGAGGAGATCAGCCATCTACTGGCCTTTCGAGACCCGAATTCGTTCTACCGGGCTTTCCGCAGTTGGACGGGGATGACGCCTGCCGAGGCGCGCAATGCGGCCCTCAGTGCGGAACCTTGAACCCGTGGCCGAGTTCGCGCTTTCCGACGGTCCAATCGGGGGATTCGCATGCCGTGACCGCGAACGCGCCAAGAACCAGAAAAAGCGTAAGACGAAGAATGCGCATACGCGATCCTAGCAACTTGGGGTCGGGACACAAGACGGCACTGGGCGTGGCGCTGCGGGGCAGCGCCGGGCAAGGCTCTAACGCACACCGGGTTGGCGCGGGTTAGGGCGGCGTGGTACCACGGCAGGGTCTTTTCAGCCCAAGGGGGTGGGGCCCATGTTCACAACTCGTCCGGAGATCCAAGGCACCTTTGGCGCGGTTGCGTCGACCCATTGGCTCGCGTCGTCTGCGGCGATGGCGATGTTGGAGCGCGGTGGCAATGCCTTCGATGCGGCGGTGGCCGGCGGGCTGGTGCTGCAGGTCGCCGAGCCGCACCTAAACGGGCCGGGCGGCGAGGTGCCGATCATCCTGTACAGCGCCAAGGAAAAGCGGGCGCGGGTGATTTGCGGTCAGGGCGTCGCGCCGGAGGCCGCGACCATCGAGCGTTTTCAGTCGCTCGGACTCGACATGGTGCCCGGTACCGGGCTGTTGTCGGCGGTGGTTCCCGGCGCATTCGATGCCTGGATGACGTTGTTGCGCGACCACGGCACCATGACCTTGGCCGAGGTGTTCGAAATCGCGCTGGGCTATGCCGAGCACGGCGTCCCGGTCCATGGAATGGTCACAGGCACCATCGATTCGGTTGCCGAACTTTTCACCACTGAATGGAAAAGTTCGGCCGATACCTTCATGCCGGGCGGGAAGACGCCGCAACCCGGTACGCTCTTTGCCAACAAAGGTATCGCCAAGACGTGGGCGCGGCTGTTGCGCGAGGCCCACAGCGCGGGCGCCGGTCGCGACGCGCAGATTGACGCGGCGCGCCGGGCATGGTCGCAAGGGTTCGTTGCCGAGGCGATCGACGAGTACTGCCGCAACACTGAGGCCATGGATACCTCGGGCGAACGGCACGGCGGGTTGTTGACCGCAGACGACATGGCGGGCTGGCAGGCAACCTACGAAGACCCGGTCGCCTACGACTACCACGGCTACACCGTGCTCAAGACCGGTCCCTGGGCGCAGGCGCCGGTGTTCTTGCAGCAATTGGCCTTGCTGAAAGGGTTCGATATCGCAGCGATGGACCCGGTCGGCGCCGACTTCGTCCATACCGTCGTCGAATGCGCCAAACTCGCCTTCGCTGACCGCGAGGCCTATTACGGCGATCCCCATTTCGCCGACGTGCCGATGACCGGGTTGTTGTCGGATGGCTACAACGACGGCCGCCGTAAGCTGGTCGACGGCGAGGCATCGATGGAACTGCGCCCGGGGTCGGTCGATGGCCGTAATGTACGGGTAGGGCAGGCGGCTGCGACAGCGGCTGGTGCGCCTGGTGCGGGTGAACCGACGGTGGCCAAGCTTGGCGAGAAGCGCGGCGACACGGTGCACATCGACGTGGTCGACCGTTGGGGCAACATGGTAACGGCGACCCCGTCGGGGGGCTGGCTCCAAAGTTCGCCGGTGATTCCGGCGTTGGGATTCCCGCTAACCTCGCGTGCCCAGATGTTCTGGATCGAAGATGGGCTACCCGGAAGCCTCGCGCCGAAAAAACGCCCCCGCACCACGTTGACGCCGACGATGGTGATGCGCGGCGACGATCCGTACCTCGCCTTTGGCACACCGGGCGGCGATCAACAGGACCAATGGCAGCTCATTGCCTTTCTGCGCCACGTGCACCATGGCATGAACCTGCAGGAGATGATCGACCTGCCGTCGTTCCATACCGAACACTTCCCAAGTTCTTTCTACCCGCGCGCGGCAACGCCGGGGCGGGTGGTGCTGGAAGACCGCTTTTCCAAAGCGACGCTGGATGAACTTACACGGCGCGGCCACCTGATCGAGGCGGGCGATGCCTGGTCCGAGGGCCGCCTATCGGCGGTGTCCCGGCGCGATGGGATGATCCGCGCCGGCGCCAACCCGCGCGGCATGCAAGGGTACGCAGTCGGACGCTAAACCGTCGCCGCGCCGTCGCGCCACGAGGGCAAAATGATGGCATGAAAGGTGGCCGCCTTGGCCGCTTTTCGCGCTAGGTTCCCTCGATCAATCGTGCCCGAAGGAGGTCTCCATGGCAGACGACAATCCCAGCATTTTGTCCCACGTGTCGGTCGGTTCGGACGACGTCGATCGTGCAGCGGCGTTTTACGACAAGGTTCTTGCCCCGCTGGGCTGCAAGCGGGTCATGGCTTTCCCCGGTGCGGTTGCCTACGGCAAGGCGTTCCCGGAATTCTGGGTGCAAACCCCCTTTGACGGCGGCAAACCGGAAACGGCCAACGGCGTGCATATCGCGTTTGTGGCGCCGGACAAGGCGGCAGTCGATGCGTTTTACGCCGTGGCGATGGAACTGGGTGCCCGCGACGACGGCAAACCCGGCCCGCGACCGCAGTACAGCGACGCCTACTACGCTGCCTTCGTGCGCGATCTCGACGGCCACAAGATCGAAACCTTGTGGTGGGATGAGACCAAAGCCCAGCCTACGGACTAGGGCTGCACCAGGCCGCCTGAAAGCTGCAACACCTGGGCGGTCATATAGGCCGAGGCGGGCCCGGCCAGGAACAGCGCCGCCGGTACGATGTCCTCGGGGTCGGCAAAGCGGCCCAGCGGGATGCCTGCCGTGGTCACACCGGTGCGCAGACCGTGCGGGCCGATGACCTCGCCGTCGACGATCTTGACCTTGTTGGTGACGCCGCCCGGTGCGATGACGTTACAGCGCACGGTCGGCGCGTTCTCCACCGCTAGGGTCTTGGTCATGCTGATTAGCCCGCCCTTGGCGGCGGCGTAAGAGCCGACGCCCTTAACGCCGCGATAGGCGACCCCCGAAGCCGTGTTGACAACCGCGCCGTCGCCGCTGGCGTGCAGCAGGGGCATGGTGTGTTTGCAAAGGAGAAACGCCGAGCGCAGGTTGCGGCTGATCACCTCGTCCCAGCTCCAGGCTTCCAGTTCGGTCAGCGGCGCCGGTCCGTTGCCGGCCCCCACTAAGTTGATCAGCGCGTCCAGCGCGCCCCCGGTCTTTGCCGCGATTTGATCGACGGCGGCTTGGACCGAATCCTCCTCGTGGGCGTCCATCGCCACGAAGGTGACGCCGGGCGGACAGGGTTTGGCGTCGTAGGTCGCCTGCATGTCCAGCACGTAGGTCTCAAGGTTGGTGGCGACGCACCCTTCGACGATCGCCGAGCCGATCCCGCCGCAACCGCCGGCGACGACAACCTTGGCGCCCTCCGGCGGGCCAAGCCGGGCGTAATCGTAGGTTCGCGCTGCGCACATCGTTTCCTCCCCAGGGTTCGTTTTGTCGACTGTAGCGCTGCGGCTCGGCCGCCGCGCGGACACCTCGGTGCGCGACCGGTGTGCGGGCAGGGCACGCGCCTTAGAATTCGCGGATGTAGGTCGCGGGCGATGTCGAAAGATAGGCGGCAACGCAAATCGCGACGTTGAGCCGGGGTCGCCGGTCCTGGAACAACAACGCGGTGGCCTGCACGCTTTCGCCGCGCGCCTCCGCGCCGCGCAACAGGTCCTGGCGCAGCATTTCGCACGGATCGAAACTCGCATAGCGAAACCCGATCAGGGTGGCGATCACGATGACGATGCCGAGGGCGATCAGGCCATAGGTGGCTTGGCGGGAAAGGGCGACCACAGGGCGTCAGATCCGGTTAAACATTCCCAGATTGGTACAATGCCCGGGGCGGTGTGGCCAGCCTTGCCGCTTGAATTCCCGGCGATCTAGGGCTTTATTGCGGCGTCCATTGAGGTGAGAGCATGAAAGCCCGCATTTTCCAGCCACCCAAGAACGCCATGCAATCCGGCCGTGCCAATACGCGGCGCTGGCGCCTGGAATTCGAGCCCGGCAGCGCCCGCGAAATCGAGCCTCTTATGGGGTGGACCAGTTCCGCCGATATGACCCAGCAGGTCTCGCTCTCCTTCGACACCAAGGAAGAGGCGGTCGCCTTCGCCAAGAAACATGGCCTGACCTACCAGGTGACGGAACCAAAGACCCGGACCGTCCGGCCCAAGAGCTACGCCGACAACTTCAAGGCCAACCGGGTCGCCTGACCCCCGGCCGTCCTCCAAGCGCCGATCCCCCGGGGTGACACCGGGCTTGCGCCGCCCAAGCCCCTAGGTCTAGCCTTCTGTCCTTACTTGGACAGGAGGGGCCCATGCCGGTCAACGCCACCCACGCGATGTTCCCGGACGCATGGCACGACGAACAGTCGCGCCAGCATTTTATCCGCAGTCTAAAGGTTCATATCGCGCAAGACGTGATGCCGGGGAACAAGACGCTGTTCGACGGCCCGGTCAAATCGCGCTTTCGCAAGACCCACGGCCGCGACATCCAAACCCGCAAGGAAATGCGCGAGGAGCTCGGCAAGGAACCCTACAACATGCTGTGGAGCGCGATGCTGCGCACCAGCCAAGAAATGCTCTACGACACGGTGCGTCCCAGCATCGAACGCCAGTTGCCGGAACTGAATCAAAAGGCGAAAAAGTTCTCGGGCAAACACGGCTCGCTGCGTCTCGATCCGGATCTCGCGATGCCGCGCTACCACACTGCCGTCGACATCCACTCCAAACCCGGCGCGTACCATACCAACGTGACCGAGGAGGGCGACGTCGTCGCCGGCGCGGAATACGACCGCACCATTCACCTCTATTTCATGGGCCAGGCTGGGCCCAACAACGACGATACGGGCGTGTCGACCGGCAAGTGGCTCAAGCAGCGCTTTCCGAACTTCAAGCCCAAGCGCATCCTCGACATGGGCTGCACCATCGGCCACGCCAGCGTGCCCTACGTCGATCACTTCCCGGAGGCCGAGGTCCATGCCATCGATGTCGCCGGCCCGTGCGTGCGCTACGGCCACCACCGCGCCGACGCGTTGGGCAAGGCGGTCCATTTCAGCCAGCAGAACGCCGAGCACACCGACTTCCCCGACGGCCATTTCGATCTGATCACCAGCCACCTGATGTTCCACGAAACCTCGGTGAAGGCCTCGCGGGCGATCATCAAGGAATGCTACCGCCTGCTCAGCAAAGGCGGGATCATGCTGCACGCCGATGCGCTCGGCCGCGGCGAGCTATACAGCAAGTACTTCGTCGAATGGAACGCCCACTTCAACGCCGAGCCCTATCTCGGCACGATGCAAGACGAAGACTGGAAGGCAATTTCGGTGGCCGCTGGCTTCGATCCCAAAACCTACTTCGAAGACAGCGCCCCCAGCGCCTACGTCTCGCGCGCCGACCGCGGCGAAGGCAAGGGCTTCGGCCAATACAACGTCTTCGGCGCGGTAAAGTAGCCCGCTCCCGACCGACGAGATAAACGGGCGGCCCCAGTGCCGCCCGTTTTCACGCCTAGCGCCCCTAGCGCCGCCGCACTCCCACAACCCCGCCCACGTCATCCTGAGCCGGGCCGCCGCGCGGCCCGAGTCGAAGGGCCGGAGCAGAAGGGCCGTCGTCCTGAGCTGGGCAGCACAGCGACCCAAGTCGAAGGGCCAACCGTTTTGGCGGTCGCCGCCGGTTCGTGGTAATTGAAGACCGGGCGCCCTTAGCTCAGCTGGATAGAGCAACGGCCTTCTAAGCCGTAGGTCATAGGTTCGAATCCTATAGGGCGCGCCAATCTTTTCAGTGACTTAGGCTCTTCGCGGGGTCTTTTTTCATGTTGGGTGTGGTTAGCGAAGTTTTTGCTGTTTTCTAACGAATTCCAAGAGCTGTCAGCGTCTCCACGCGACATCGATGCAACATACGTTGCTGCAACGCTCGCAATTTTGGGGGAGTCCTCGGGAGTATAGGGCGGAGCCCCTCCTGCAGGAATCTGCAACCGCTCGTGAGTCTCCACCCAAAGGGTAAAACCCGTATATATCCTGGGTGAGGGTGCCACTGATCATTAGCACTAGCTCTTCAAGGTTGTTTCCGTCTAGCGTTCGGAATGCGGAAGCCACCGGTCCCGGAGAACGAAGCAAACCGACTACGCGACCTTGAGCGTCATGCCGTTCTCGATACCGCCCCAGAGGCCGATTTCGATCGCATCACGCGAATCGCGAGCAAGGTTGTCGGGACCCCGATCGCCCTAGTGTCGCTGGTCGATGAGAGGCGTCAATGGTTCAAGTCACGAGTGGGCTTGGACGCAACGGAGACCCCTCGTGAGGTTGCATTTTGCGCACATGCAATCGCTGGCACTGAGACTTTTGTCGTAGGAGACGCCCTTAGCGACGAACGGTTTGAGGACAATCCGCTCGTCACTGGCGATCCCAATGTCCGCTTCTACGCAGGCGCGTTGTTGACCTCATCGAATGGAAACAATCTCGGTACGCTGTGCGTGATCGATCGCGAACCGCGGACCCTGACTGAAGATCAGCGACAGATACTCGAAGACCTAGCCCATCTTGTGGTTCGCGAGCTGGAGCTGCGAAAGGCCGCTTCAATGGACCATCTGACCGGTGCTGCCAACCGCCGGATGTTCCTGGAAACTGCACAAGGAGAGTTCGTTCGTGCACGACGCTACGGTCGGAACCTGTCAGCGATTATTTACGATCTCGACCATTTCAAGCTGGTCAACGATAAGCATGGTCACATATCAGGCGATGAAGCCCTGAAGGTGTTCGCGGGCGTTTGCCAGGACCAGATTAGAGAGCAAGACTACTTTGGACGCCTCGGGGGCGAGGAGTTCGGCCTCTTGCTGGTAGAGACCGCTGGCGAGCAAGCGCTAACTGTCGTCAACCGCATGCTCCGTGAGCTCAGCGCTGTTTCGATCAGAGCAGAAGACCGGACCTTTTCGATTACAGCGAGTGCAGGTGTTGCTTCTCTGCGCGACCAAGACGAAACACTGGGCGACCTTATGATCCGAGCGGACAAGGCACTTTATGATGCCAAAGAGAAGGGCCGCAATCAGGCGGCCCTAGACTCCTAGATCGCTCTATTGCCCCGTCAACGACCGATTCCATTGCGATCATTGAGGCTAACAGGCGACCGAGGGATCATCGATGAAGATGCATGTTCTTTCTGGTGGCCGCGTTCGGATGTACAAGCACATCTATGTGCCGTCCTCATCGCCCGAAGAGACGGTCGAACTCCCGGTGGCCTGTTACCTGTTTCGCCATGCGCACGCCAATGTGTTGTTCGATACTGGATGCCACCCAAACGTCGCCGCCAACCCGGAAGCGCGGTGGGGGGAGATGGCGCGGGACATCGTGCCGGTAATGCCTGTCGGCGATCACCTTCTCAACGAACTCGGCGCCATGGACCTAGGTCCGGAGGACATCGATGTTGTCGTGAATTCCCACCTTCATTGCGATCATTGCGGTTGCAATGAGTTTTTCACGCGCGCCGCGTTCTACGTACATGCGGACGAACTAGAAGCGGTGCGCCAACCAAGGTCGGAAGGTCGGGGCTACTTCAGAGCCGATTGGGATCATCCAATGCCGGTCAACGAGCTCACCGGCGAAACCGACCTGTTAGGCGACGGGTGCCTGACGCTCCTGCCGCTACCGGGCCACACGCCCGGCCAAATCGGTCTGCTCGCGGAGCTTCCGACCAGCGGCGCCTACCTTCTCGCGTCAGATGCTCTGCCGATGGCGATCAACCTGGATCCAAGTATCGTGCCCAAGAACAATTGGAATGCCGAACGCTACTTGCACTCGTTGTCGGAGATTGCCCGTATTGGAAAATCCGGCGCAACGGTACTCTTCGGGCACGACGAGAAGCAGTGGGGCGAGTTGCGCGGGAACGGTGGCACGTTTGAATAGGCGGGTCGCTAGCAAGGCGACGAGGCTAAACGTGCTGTAGCGCGAGTGGGCCGGTTCATTGACTAAAGGTCGAGTGCGATGTCGAGGCGAAAGGGAAATCCATGGCGCCTAGTTTTGAGCAGGCCAATGTAAGCCACCTCTTTCGCTACCCAGTAGAGAGCCTAGGGGCGGAAGTTCTGACCTCGGCCTCTCTCGCGCGGGCAGGGCGCTAGAAGTTCCCGGGCGCGTACCCCTTGGGGTAGGTGCGGTGCACCCAGTCGATCACGCCGGGGTCGTTGTTCACCTGGCGGCAGAGCTTTCGCAATTTCGGAAAGGGCGCGAGCAGGTCGGTCGGCAGATGATCGATGGTGCCCGACGTCAGCCAGCCGAACAGGCGCCACGCGGCGATGTCGGCGATGGTCAGGCTGTCGCCGACGAACCAATCGCCGGTGTTCCGCCCGAGCTGTTCTTCGAGGAAGCCGATCTTCCGGGGCAATGGGCCGGCGGCCAGGTCCAACCGCATCTGCTTTTTCTTCGCGTCGTCCTGCTCCGCGTTGGCCGGGCCGAGCAGCACGGTGATATCGGTCGCCATGTCGATCACCTGGTCGACCAGCGCGGCGGCGACCATATCGGTCGGGTAAAGGCCTGCGAGCTTGCCGCAAATCCGGCTGATGCCGCCGGTCTGGGCGATGCTTTGGCCGTCCACGACTAGGCAAGGGATCTGCCGGAAGGGGATGATCGTGCCGTCGCGCAATCTCCCCGTTTCCTTGGCTTCAAGAAATTCGTCGCGGCTGATGCGCCGGTCGACGAAATCGACCTTGCCGAGATGCAGGGCGATCCGGCCGATTTCGGCGCGCCAGAACGGTAAGTCGACATAGATGAACGTCAATACCACGTGAGCTCTCTCCCTTTGTTAACGCAACCGCCCGCCGCCGATCGTCACCCGGTGCATCACGCGCTTGAACCCGTGGTAGTCGTTGATCGGGTTGTGCTGGCTGGCGTAGTTGTCCCAGAACGCGAGCGCGCCCGGCGTCCACCCGAAGCGGCAGGTAAATTCGGGGCGCGCGAGATGCCGGAATAGGAACTGCAGAAGCGGGTCGCTCTCCTCGGGCGTCAGTTCCTTGAACCGTTCGGTATGCGCCGAATTGACGTAGAGCGCCTTGCGCCCGGTACGCGGATGGACGATGACCGCCGGGTGTTCGGCGACGAACTGGGTGGGCGCGCCGCCCTGGCCTTTGACACTGTCTTCGCGGGTCTTCGTCACCTCGGCCTTGGCCGAGTTCTGCACGACGGTGAGCGTCTCCAAATAGGTTTGCAGGCTCGGCGACAACGTCTCATAGGCGAGGTGCATATTGGCGAACAACGTGTCGCCGCCGTAGGGCGGCAGGGCGACGGCATAGAGCAGTGCTCCCATGGGCGGCTCTTCGAGGTAGGTTGTGTCGGCGTGCCACAGCCCGCCGAAGTTCACGCGTTCGTCCGGGTTCTTGACGACGGGGACGACCGCGTCCGTGCCGCCCAGCCCCTTGACCATCGGATACGGAATGAGCGGCCCGAACCGTGCCGCGAAGGCCGCCTGACGTTGGGGTGTCAAATCCTGGCCGCGGAAAAAGAGGACATGGTGCTCGTTCAACGCGCCGGTGATCTCAGCGATCGCCGCGTCCGAAACGTCGGTCGAAAGATCGACACCGGAAACCTCGGCCCCCAGCGCCCCGGCGATGCGTTTGACCTGTATGTGCGTGTACGCCGAAAACGACTTCGGCGGTTCCCAATCGCTCAACATAACCGGGTCGTCGCTCCCACATCGGGGTTTTGCAAAGCGGTGCACACTTACTATTGGCGCCAGCGCATCATCCAGGCGCCGCTTTCTAAGCTAATGGAGGCGGGGGGCCATCGTAAAGCCGGGGCTCCGCTCAGGCGAACGCCTTCACCCCGGTCGAAGTCGTGGATCCGCGTGCCCCTGTGCGGTCTTGTCGCTAGCGCCGCGCCTTCTTGCGCGCGGCGGACTTCGTAGCCGGCTTTTTCTTGGCGGCGCGCTTCGGCTGCGTCTTCTTCGCCGCCGTCTTGCGGGCGGGCTTCTTCGCCGGCGTGCGCTTGGCCTTGGCGGCCTTTTTCGTGGCCTTCTTCGCCGGGCCCCGGATGTACTTCCGCATTGCGGGATCGTCGGTGGCGCCGAGAATGGCGCCGCGGTCGTCGGCGACGTAGGAAACGCTGTCCGCCCGCGTCGACTTGCCCATCGTCTCCGCGAGCTGGGCTTGCTCCTCCAGGATTTGGAAGACCCGGGCGATGAGGTCGTCGCGCCGGGCAACGCGCTCGGCAGCGACCTCATCGCTGGCGCGGTAGGCTTCGACCTTCTTGCGCGCGACCAGGCCCGCTTCGTCGAGCAAGCGCTCGAGCGTGTCGTGACGTTCGATTGCGACGGACAGTTCGCCGGTCAGTGCGATGATCATCGCCATCAAGTGGTCGATGGCGGGATCGCTGAAGAACTGCGGTTTCGGTCCGCGCGACCGGCGCGGTAATTTGACCGGATCAGCCATGTCATGGGTCCTTGTGGCAAGCGGGTGGCGTCAGGGCGGGCGCGCCGGCGCTGGGCCGGTCCGCCCGGTCGTTCAGGAACGTGCGTCTATTTCCAGGCGCCGAAGGAGAACCAGGCCTGGCCGTTCGATACCTCCGGCGGGACCTTGTCGCCGCGCACGCAGGCCTCGAACAGCGCGTCCGGCCAGGTGCCATAGTTCGGGGCACGGAACTGGATGTAGTTGCCTTTCTTGAAGCCGCAATCGGTGAATAGCTTCTCGAGGTTCTGGTGGCGGAACTGCCAGTAGTAGGGCTCGTTGTTGTAGTAGGCGTCCCAGTCGACAACGAAATCCTCGTACGGACCGCTAACCTCCGAGACCGGCGGTAGTTCCTGGTTGATCATCAGGCCGCCCGGCTTAAGAACGCGTAGGGTCTCCTTGAGGATGTTCCTGGACGATTTCACGCTGATCTCGTGGAAGAAGAAGCTCGAGGTCACGAGATCGAAGGTGTTGTCCGGGAAGTCGAGCGTCTCGGCATTCTGCTGGCTGAAGTGCACCTTGCGTCCCGTTGCCTCGGCGCGCGCATGGCCATAGCGCACCATCGGCGCGCCGACATCGATCGCATGGGCTTCGGCCTCCGGATAGACGTCCATCACCGAAAACAGCTGGCCGCCGGTCGAGCAGCCGAGATCGAGGTAGGTCTTCGGGTGAAAGTCAGGATACTTGATGCGCAGCGCGCGCGCCGCGGTCGCGCCCCAGCCGCCCTTGGAGCGGTGGGCAAGGCCGCCCGAAAACACGCCGACGCCATGGTGCAGAACGGCACCTTGGGCGACGTCGTCCTTGGTGTGCTCCTCATGGAAGCAACCCGGCATGAGATGAACGTCGAGCTCGCTCACGGTTTTGGGAATATCGACATTGGGGTTGAGGCGCAGCGATCCGCCCGACGGCGTTGAGGCGGCGGCGTCCTTGGCGGTTTGGATCAGCTCGGGGAGCTTGCGCTCGACCGAGGGCTGAACGCTCCACCAGGTCATGAGCTGGGCGTTATGGCGGAGCGCGCTCCACTCCTGGAAGATAGGTTCGCCGAGCATTTCCTTGCGAATCTCGTTGCCGGTCTTGGGCTTGCGACCGTTCTTTTTCTCGAAGCGCGGCTCGACGGCGTGGTCGTAGACCGTCTTCATGTCCTTGGCGTAGTCGAGCAGGATCCGCTTGCGCAGCGTGGACACGTAACCCTGGCGCGCGAGTTCGTCATGGGTCGGTTCGACCATATCGTCGATGTTGGGCAAATTGGACATGGGGGCCTCCTCGGCGGGTTCCTGAGGGCGCTGATAACGTGGCTCACTATACCATGACGCGACGCGCCCGTTGAAATGAACCGCTGCGGCTCTGGCCGTAGAGTGGATGCGGTGCGGTTGAGATGCGTTTGCGCCGGGGTGGCCCGAGGCAACGCGCCCGGAACCGATCGGAAAAATGCCGGCCGGGCGAACTCTCCTGACAGGATGGTGTCAGGAGGGGGGCGCTAGGATGTGCTCCTTCGGTCCCTTGCGGGTCGCCAAACGTCAGGAGCACTCATGTTGAAGACCTATCATGGAAGCTGTCACTGCGGCACCGTGCGTTATGAGGCCGACATCGACCTCGCCGCCGGCACCGGCAAATGTAACTGCTCGATCTGCACCAAAATTCGGAATTGGGCTGTCACTCTCAAGCCGACGGCCTTTCGGTTGCTTGCGGGCGATGCCGCTCTGAGCGGTTACCAATTCGCGACCAAGAGCGGCTATTACCACTTTTGCAGCCGGTGCGGCACGCAGGTTTTCAGCAAGGCTCACGTTCCCGAACTTGGCGGCGACGTCGTGTCGGTTCGCGTCGCTACTCTCGACGACGCAACCCCGGAGGAACTGACCGCGGGTCCGGTGACCTATGCCAACGGTCGCGACAACCTTTGGTGGGAGGCGCCGGCGGAAACCCGGCACCTGTAGCGGGCGGACTCAGTCGTCCTGCATCGCCTCGAGTTGGTCGTCGGGGACGACGCGGAGCGGCAAAACGTCGGAGTCCTTCGTGATGATGGCCGCCGGGTCGGCGCGGACGCAGGCGCCGGCAAAGGTCCCGCCGGCGGTGAAGGTGCAGACCTGTACGTTGTCGCCGCCGATGTTGGGCAACGGGAACAACTCCTGGAAGATTTGATCCCGTTCCTCGAAGTTGCCCGATGTTTCCTCAACGAGGTCGTTGTTGCGATCGTAAAGCGCGATGTTGGCACCGCAGCGGCCGACGATCGGCTTGGCCGCGTAACCGGTCTTGAGCAGTGCGTCATCGAGGTCATAGCGGGTGTTGAGCAGATAGGCGTGACCTGGGAACATTTCGTTCATCACCGGCAAGATCGCCTTGTTGCTCGGAATCAGCGTCCACAACGGCTCGAAGATCATGACCTCAGGGCGTAGCAGGACATCGACGAGGCGCGGCGGCGTGGTGCTGCGGTCGATGGTCCGGTGCAGGCGAATATTCTCGTCGTCGTCCGACAATTGATCGCGGATGTCGTCGAGCGCGGTTTCCCACGACCACGTCTTCCACACCCACAGCACGGGCTGGCCGTCGGCGTCGAGGACTTCGCCCTCATGGCCCCACTGCAGCCCATCAAGACCCATGATCAACTTGGTTGGGATGCCGGCTGCCTCAATGGCATGCTGCATGTATTGGGCGTGATAAATCTCTTCGGGGTCGTTGTCGTGCATGATGTGCAACAGGCCGCCGGTCTCGCTGTCGCGCCACGCGCGGATCAGGTTCGCGGTCAGCGCGTCGCCCGGACAGCGTCCTTCTTGGCAACCGAAGTGGGCGGCCCACAGGCTCTGCACCTTGCCGGTTTCCATATGGCAGGAAGCAGAGTCGCAGTTGTACTCGTAGACCTTGATGCCGCGGCGCGACATCGAGAAATCGAACCGCCCGGTGATCATCTGGTTGCGCCGGTTGTCCCACGACTGATGGATACGTGGCCACAGGGCCGGCGGCAGGTTGAACTTGCGCAGGCGCTCGTCGTCGGCGAGGACAAAGTTTGTGGCGTGCATGAACAGCGCATGGAGCTCGTTGGTCGCGCGCTTAAGCTCCTTGAGGGCGGTTTCGCCCATACGGAAATAGGTGTGCTGTTTTTCGTCGCTGGTGCTGAGGCGGCTACCGCCCATCACGTCGCTGAATGTGGCTTCGTCGGGAACCTGGGGGTTCAAGAAATTGACGCGTTCCTGGCCGCGCTTTTCCACCTCGCGCACCTCTAGGTCGAACAGACGGGGATCGGCGTCGAGGATGGTTTCCGCGTGGGTGGGGTCATCTGTCTGGATCACCCAGCCAAGGATGTCGGCGTTGTCGTAGGTGCAGTCGATCCAATAGCCGCCGTCGGCCAGAACGGTGGCCGCTAGCTCGCGCGACCAGGTTTGGCCGGGCGCCCACAGCTTGTCCTCGACGTTCTGCTCGATGCAACGGATCTTGTCGTCGAAGACTTCGGTGACGATGGCGACATGGCCGGTGATCTCGAACTCACCCCCCTCGTTCCAGATCAGCATGCAGCCCACCTCGGGACGGCGCTTGGCGCCGTTGCGGAAGGACTTAAGCGCTAGTCGACTGTTGTCGTCGACCCGGCGGACTTCGCGTAGCCGAAAAATGTCGTAGGCCATCGCGATGTCGTCGAAGACATAGCCGTAATTTTTCAACAGGTAGCGGCGGGCGAGTTCAACGCACTGCCATTTATAGCCGGTGAAGATACCGCCGACGTCATGACGGTACGCTTGCCGGTTGGGCAGTTCGTTCTTATCCGCGCTGGGGTAGTCCGAGGAATAGACGGCAACGTCGCCGGGGCCGACACCGAGGAGGGTGCCGAACTTGGCCTTGTGCGACCGATCGAGGGGGCTCATGGGTTGACCTACAATACCGGAACGACATCCGGCGCTCGACGCGATATAGGGCCGGTCCGGGTTTTGCGCAAGATGGTCTTGCACCGCGAGCGCCGCAGGCCGGTCTCAGGCGGTCGCCAGCAGCGCGATCCCGCCCACGATCGCGACCGCCCAGACTAGTCGTCGCCCGGGCGAAGGTTCGCCGAGTAGGAAGGTGCCCATCAGCACGGTGAGCAGCACGCTGACCTCGCGCGCCGGCGCGACATAGATGACCGGGGTGAAGGTGAACGCGACCAGCACCAAGATGTAGGCAAGGGGGCTGATCACGGCGATGGTGACGACGGCGCGGCGGTGCGTGTCCCATAGGATACGGACCTTGGACCAGCGCCGCACCGCGACGGGCGCAAGCAAGACGCTGCGCGCCACGGCGGTGGCGTAGTCGAGGATCACTGGCGGCACGGCCAGTGCGGTCACGGTGTAGGCGTCCCACACGGTGTAGCTGCCGATTAGGGCGCCGGTTGCCAGCCCGAACGCGAGCGACACGGTCAGGTGCCTGGCGCGGCGGCGCAGCCCGCCGGTGAGGAAGAACACGCCGCCGATTACCGCCGCGGCGCCGGCCGCGACCTGGGGCGTCAGGATCTCGCCCAGGACGATTACCGCGAAGATCGATGACAGGAACGGCCCAGTCGCGCGCGCCGTCGGGTAGACCAGCGATAGGTCGCCGCGGCGGTAGCCCTGTTGCAACAACAGGAAATAGGCGAGATGGATCAGCGCGCTGCCGGCGATGAAGGCACCCGCGACCAGGTCGATCTGCGGCTTCTCTAGAAGCCAAACGACGACCACGACCGGTCCGTAGATCGCCACCGTGACGGCCGAGATCAGCCAGATCAACTCGGGCCCGGCATTGATCTTCTTGACGAGGAAGTTCCAGCCCGCATGACAACAGGCGGCGGTGAGAACGAGGGCAAGAGCGAGGACGGACATGACACCTCCAAAGACGACAGGGCGTGCAAACGCACACCCGTCCATCCCCCCTAGCGTTTTCGTCTTTTAGGTGTCTGCCGTTACCGGCGTTTCGTGGCGCTCGGTCCAGACCCGGCGCACCGGCGGAACCCTAGCCACACATGGATGGGTAGCGGAGGGTAGCACGGACGCGTCTGGTGTTCACCGTCTTCGATGTTGGAGCGCGGTGGCCACTGCAACGGACATTGTTCCAGTTGCGGTCCAGTCTCGTGTCGTCCAGTAGACCGTACTATCCGCAATCACTATGGCAAGAATCTCCAAGTTCGCTCGTGCCATAGGAATACCGGACACAGATCTCTGGCGAAGTCTTTTTAGAAAGCGCTGCGTCTGGCCTCGTCGGCTTGATGTTTTTTCCGCTTGCAGCGATTCGAGCACTTCCTGGCCTGCGGCGATCCTGTTGCAAAGCAGTTCCACGACAGGGTTCGCTAGTCCAAGTTTGTGAAATAAGCGACGCTCCATTTCGGCAAAATGATCGAAAGGCATGACGCTTGCCGACGTTCCGCGAGAGACGTTCAGGAACCTTCCAATACGGATCTGGAAGTCAGACCATTGTATGGTTGCCATTGCCCTGGTATGGCCAAAATTCTTGCGGCCTCTTAGGAAAATTTCTCGCGCTAGTTTTTCATTAGGATCTTTGGCGAACAGTTCATCGGTGAGTTGAACCTTTTCCAGGAATTCTCGATTCTCGAGCAATTGTGAGATCAGGAATGATAGCTCGTCTGCTTCATCATCAGAAAGAGCTAACCGGTCATGGGGAAGGTTCGATTTGGTGCCAGCAGCAGATGTCTCGACAAGGAGTTTGCCGAGAAGTTGGAGAATTTTCTTCTCCCTGATGGAGAATCGAGGTTCGGGCGAGTAGATCCCCATTGCGGTCAGTACAAGTTCGTCTTCTGGTCTTCGATCACCAGGGCGTCGAGTTCTACGGCGGAATCGTTCGGGCGGCGCTGGTCGCGGATGACTTCGCCGGGGGTAGGGAAGGCATCGCGCGGGACTTGGGCGCTTGCCTCCCACAAGCGCGAACGCTTGAGCGCCTTGGCGCAGTGAAAAAAGACGCGTTCAACGTCGATGCGCAGCGCGAGTTTCGGCGCTTTGCCCTGGACCGCCATGTCCGCGAGGAGCGCCGCGTCGTCGATCACTGCGGCTTGGCCCGAGACGCGCAGCGTTTCCTCGATGCCGGGGACGAAGAAAATTAAGCCGACCACAGGGTTCTTCATCACGTTGAGCATGGTATCGGCGCGGCGGTTGCCCGGACGTTCGGGGATCACCAGCGTCGTATCGTCGATCACCCTGACGAAGCCCGGCGGGTCGCCGCGGGGGCTAACATCGGCTATTCCCTCGCCGTTTGTCGTGCCCAGACACAGGAACGGCGAAAGCGAAATGAAATGCCGCGCGTGTTTGTCGAGGCGATCCATTTCCTTGTCCACCGTGATCGGGTGCGCGGTCCCGATGATGGTGCGCAGCTCGGCCTCGGTAGCGATGGTCATGGGAACTCTCCAAGCTCAGTCGGTGGCGAAGGGTTCGTCAGTATAGAGCCGAATCAGGCCAGCCTGTCCGCCTTCGCCGGTCTCGGCATGGACCCTGCGGTAGAGCTCGGCCACCAGCGCCGTTACCGGCATGTCGCACCCGACGCTGTGGGCGATGTCGAGGGCGGCATCCATGTCCTTTTGCATCAGACCGGCGCCGACCGTGTCGGGGGCCAGGTGCGCCATCCGCTTTGCATGATCCCGGGCTACCGCCGAATCGGCCCAGCCGCCGGCCAAGCAATCCGGCAAGTCACCCGCGTTGACGCCGAAGCGATGGGCGAAATTGAGGGCCTCGGCCCATACCGCGACGGTCGCGCCGATGACGATCTGGTTGCACACCTTGCTCGCTTGTCCGGCGCCCACCGGGCCTATGTGGGTCAGGCGCCGGGCATAGGCGTTGGCGATTCCGTGCGCACGGGCAATGTCGGCGGGAGCACCGCCGGCCATAACGATCAAAGTGCCGGCGAGTGCGCCCTTGACCCCGCCCGACACCGGCGCGTCGACCCATCCCATCCCGGTTTCCGCCTTCAGCCGCGCCGCCATCTCGCGGGTGCGCGCGGGGTGCGTCGTGGTGTGGTCGATCAGGAGTTTGTGGTCGTTCGCGCCTGTCGCGATGCCGTCCGGGCCGAAAACGATGCCCTCGACCGACGCCGCGTCGAACAGGCACAGCAGAACCACATCGCTCCAGGCGGCAACGTCGCAGGGTTTGGCCTGGGATGTCGCACCGGCCGCGATCAGGTCTGCGATCTTCTCCGGCGACCGCGCCCAGACATTGACGGTATAGCCCCGGCGCAACAAATGCTGTGCCATGGGTGCGCCCATGGCGCCCAAACCGATAAAGCCGAGCCGTGGTCTGGTCATCTCTCAAGCCTCCGTGGAGCCGATTCGTTTTGGGGTCGGTCGTGTCGTCGGCTAGGGTACCCGCTGAATACGCGCCGGTCAGGAGTATCCCGTGTCCCAGGTCCATCCCCAAGCCCAAGCGATCCTCGATGCCGCCAGCGAAGCTGGCGGTGCGCCCTTGAACGAAATGCCGGTCGCCGATGCCCGCGCCGCGCTCGACGAAATCCCCAAGAATTTCGGGGTGCCCTTGGCGGATGTCGCCCGGATCGACCGGATCGCGATTCCCGGGCCGAACGGTGCGATGGACGCCCGCATGATCGTCCCCCACGACGCCGGTTCGGGGCCGCTCCCGTTGCTGATCTACTACCACGGCGGGGGCTGGGTGCTGGGGCACGTCGAGAGCCATTTGCGCGAGGCGTGCTACTACGCCGCCGGTGCCGGATGTGCGGTGTTGGTACCCGATTACCGTCTCGCCCCCGAGCACCGTTTTCCCGCGGCCTCCGACGATTGCTATGCCGCCCTACAATGGGCTTACGACAATGCCGCCACCCTGAATGTCGATCCTGCGCGGATCGCCGTTGGCGGGGATTCCGCCGGTGGGCACCTCGCGGCGGTGACGACCCAGCGGGCGCGCGACGGCGGGCCGCCGATTGCCTTCCAGGTGTTGGTCTATCCGGTAACCGACACGTATCAAGACACCGCCAGTTACGCCTCGCGGGCCGACGGGTATTTCCTGACCCGCGATCTGATGAAGTGGTTCATCGATTCGTACTTGAACGATTCGGGCGAGCGCGACGATCCGCGTGCGTCGCCGCTCCGCGCAGCCCGCTTCGACGGTCTGCCGCCGGCGATCGTTTGCACCGCCGGCTTCGACCCCCTGCACGACGAGGGGGCGGCCTATGCGGAAAAGCTCGCGGCGGCCGGCGTCGCGGTCGACTACACCGACTACCCCGGCCAGATCCACGGTTTCGTCTCGATGGCGGGGGCGATCGACGAGGGGCGCGCCTTCATGGACCGGGCCTGCGCTGCTCTGAAACGCGCCTTCGGGTCGTGAGCGATCGCGGTAATAGCATCGCTGCAATCCTCAAGCGCAACGGGTTGGTGTTCGTCTATGCCGTTGTCTTCGGGATGATCGCCTACGGCGTTGTGAAGGGGTTGATCTTCGTCGCCGACAAACTAGGCCTACCATTCTGACTAGTAGTTGACCGACGGATTGTCGCCCGGAAAGATCACGCCCGCCACAAACATGCCGCCCGGATCGGTACATTCAAGGCTGTGGATTTGTTTGCGCGGTAAAAAAATCACGTCGCCCGTGCTAACGGCGGCCTTGCCGTTTTCGGTCCACATAAACCCCTTACCTTTGATGACGACGAGGGATTCCTCATAGAGGTGCCGGTGAGGGACCGCTTTCGAGCGCGGGATTTCGCCGATGAACTGGGTAACGAGGTCCGACCCGACCGACTTGTCGACCAGCATTTGGAAGAACCGGTCGGCCATCGACTGGCGCTTGTTCTCGTCGATGCCCACCGTTCGCTCAGGGTGATCGCCGTCGAACGTGTCGTCCATCGCGGCATGCCATTCTGGCCCGTCAGCGAGCGGGCCGGTGGACGCGCAGGCGGCGATTTCGGAGTCGGCATGGAACCGAAACAATTCACCCGGTCGCACGTAAACCCCCGTATTTGGCGCCACGGAAAACCGGCGCCCGCCGATGTCGATGTCGCCGCTACCGGCCGTCACTAGAAGAACGACATGGCGGTCGCCGAATCCGAGGACGGGCGAAGTGCCGGGCGCGGCCTTGAACAGGAATTGCGCCTGATGCTTGGCGCCGTCGGCGCGCGTGATGATGGGTCCCCAGGCGAGCGTTCCCTCTTGGGCGGTCGCGACCTGCGGTAGAGAACAGACGAAACACCCGCCGTCGAGCCGGGCTTTGGCGTCGGCCCCTGCCGGGATCACCGGGATATCGGCGTATTCGGGCGCGTTCGGATCGTCCGTGTCGTAGGTCCCTTTCAGGTTGTTGTGGGCGCCGTCGCAGAACGGCTTTTCCGCGCTGTGTTTGCAACCGCAGAACAGCACCTCTTCGCCGTCTGCCTTGGCTTTGTATTTGACCGGTAGAATGCCTGTGCCACGGTGAGAGCCGTCGCAAAACGGCTGGGTTTGACTGCGCCCGCAGGCGCACCACAGATATGTTTTGCCGCCCACCAGTTCTTCGTAGTAGGGCTTGTATCGGGCGACTACGGGGCTCGGAGAGTCGCTCACGGCGGCACCTCAGGTTCGATTCGTTCGGACGAGTATAGTAGGAGAACGCACCATGGCGCGAAAACGGCCCTCATACCGCGGTCCCGGGCGTAAATTTCCGGCGGGGCATGTCCTGCAGACGATCTGCCTTTGTACCGCGCTAGCCGTGACTCTGGCGCCGCTGGGAGCGCAGGCCCAGGGCTCGGATTTGCTCAAACGTGGCCGCGGCGCGCTCGAAACAATTACCAAATCGGTTCCAGCCCTGTCTGGCGACGGCCAGACCAGCGCTACGGCATTGTCCGTTGCCGAGATTGCCGAGGGATTGCGCGACGCGCTCAAGGTGGGCAGCGAGCGGGTCGTTGCCCAAGTCGGCACGCAGGACGGTTTCAACGCCGATCCGGAAATCCACATCCCTTTGCCCGAGAATATGCAGCGGGTGCAGCGAACATTGTCGCGAATCGGGTTGGCGTCGATGGTCGACGATTTGGAGTTGAAGCTGAACCGCGCGGCTGAAGCGGCGGCACCGCAGGCGAAACAGCTCTTTTGGGATGCCATCGCCCAAATGACATTGGAAGACGTACAGGCGATCTATAAAGGCCCCAACGATGCCGCGACCCAGTACTTCCGCCGGACGATGTCCGATCCGCTACGCACGACTATGCGCCCGGTGGTTGACGATACCCTGCAGCAAGTTGGCGCGATCCAGGCCTACGACCGGACCATCGCGCGCTACAAGGACATCCCCTTCGTGCCGGACGTGAAGGCCGATTTGAGCAATCACGTACTGGACCGCGCGCTGGACGGGCTTTTCTTGTATTTGGCGCGGGAAGAGGCGGCGATTCGCGATCAACCCGTCAAACGCACCACGGATATTCTGAAAAAGGTATTTGGTGCAGCAAGTTAGGCGTATTCCGACGGTTTCGGCCTGTCCTCCCTGCGGCCACTTTAAGGGACCGTTAACCATGAGCCTCCAGACTGCCCGCGTGAGGGTAATCTCTGGGAGGGGATTCATGGTCGACATTAGAGTTCTTAAGACAATCGTTCTCACCGCGGCGCTCGCCATCGCGCTTGCACTGGCCTTTGCGTTTCCCGCCGCGGCGGGGTTCGCCGAGGGTCAAGCGGCGTTCGATCGCGGCGCCTACACCGAAGCTGCCGATATTTGGCGCCCGCTCGCCGAAGGCGGTGATGTCTGGGCGCAACACTCGCTGGGCTATCTCTACGAAAAGGGCTGGGGCGTCGAACAGAACGTGGCGCAGGCGCGCGACTGGTACCGCACAGCAGCAGAACGCGGCAATCCCAACTCGATGGTGAACCTGGGTGCGCTCTATGTGAACGGCGAAGGAGCGGACCGCGATCTCGCGCGGGGCTATACATGGTTTCGCCTTGCCGCCCTCCAGGGCCAGCCCCTGGCGGTTTTCAACATGACCTCTATCGAAATGAAATTGACCGAGGCCGACCGCCTTCGCTCGAACCATTTGGCGATGTCGATTCTGCCGCGTCTGGCCGCCAATATGACCGACGACGAAAAAGCGCAGTTGCGCGAGCGAATTGGCGAGTTCCTCGGGTCAGGCAACGGGCGGCGCACTGTTGCCTACCTCAACTCCGCTCGCCGTAAGAGCCAGTATTACGAGGGCGAGCGCAACGCGCGCGGGACGTTGCCCACGCTCACCGCGATCGACACGGTCGGCTCCGTCAGGCCGGACGACGACGCCATCCAGCCGAACTGACCGCACCCGCTTGCTCGCACTGGGGGCAGCGCGCGCGGGACGGTGACGAGGGGGCGGTCGTCCCGCTATGATCCCGGTCTGCGACAACCCGGGAGGATACCGTGACCGTTTCAACCGCCGCCGATGTCTACGCGCGTGCCCGCCGCAACGACTATTCGCCCGAAGTCTGGAAGGCCCGGGTCGATCTGGCCGCTTGCTACCAGCTCTTTGACAAGAAGGGGTGGACGGACGGCATCAACACCCATTTGTCGGCGCGGGTGCCCGGAACGGATGGACATTTTTTCTTGAAGCCCGACCGGTTGCTCTTCAACCGGGTCACTGCGTCGTCGCTCGTCGAAGTGGACAAGAACGGCGAGCGCATCGACCCCGACGACGACCCCGTGAACCCGGCTGGATCGATTATCCACAGTGCCGTGCTGGAGGGCCGCCCCGATGTCGGGTGCGTACTGCACCATCACACCGACGCGGGCATTGCCGTGTCGTCCTTGAAGGTCGGCCTGTTGCCCATGAGCCAGCACGCCCTGCAGTTCCATAACCGCATCGGCTATCACGAGTACGAAGGCGTCGCGCTGGACGATGCGGAGAAGGAGGGCCTCAAGCGCGACCTTGGGCCCCACAACGCGATGATGTTGCGCAATCACGGCGTCCTGGTGGCGGGCGCGACCGTCGGGACGGCCTTCGCGATTTGCGACAATCTCGAGGTGGCCTGCCGCTCCCAACTCCTGGCGATGCAAACCGGGGCCGAGATCCATTTGCCCACCGAAGAAGTCCAGGAGTTTACCGCCCAGCAGTTTGCCGGCTTCCCAACCTCGCGCAACGACACGATGGAGTGGGACGCCCTGCTGGGATGGCTCGACGACCTGGGCGCCGAATACGCGGTCTAGGCGGAGGGGGACCGCGCTTCTTCTTCTGGCGGCTCGCGCTAAGTTGACCGGTCCCTAGACGCAGACGATTGCTCACCCCAAGACGGTTTCGGTCGTCCAGCGTGCGATGGCGGCGAGGTCGGCCGTGCGCGTCTCATACCCCATCACTTGGAGGCCGACCGGAAGGCCATTTGCCGCGAGGACGGGCAACGTGAAGCAGGGATATCCGAGGTACGACCAGGGCACCTGATAGTGACGGCTCCCGGTTTCCTCGTGGCCGACCGGCGCGGGTCCGGTACAGGCCAGGGTAATGAACGCATCGAACCGGTGCGCGAAGTCTTGGGTCAACGCCCGCAGCGCATCGCGGTGCGCGAGGGCTGCGTGGTAACGCTTTTCGCCCACCGCCCGGCCGCGGGCCAGCAAATCGTTTAGACGCGGGTTGAGTTTTTCGGCGGGATAGGCCGCGAACGGCCACTGCATTTCGTACCCGAAGATATCGAACGAATCGGCGTCAATGATCGACAGGAGTTTGTCCTGCAGCGCGGCGAGGGGGCGGTCGTCGTCGGGCGTCACGATCTCGCATCCGGCGGCGCGCAGCGCCGTCAACGCGGACTCGGTCGCGGCAAGTGTCGCCGGTCCGGCGTCGTTCCATTCGGCAAGCGGCAGCAGTGCAAGACGCCGGGGTACCCTCGCGGGCGGCAGGTCGGGTGCGCCGGGTAACGCGCGGTGACCGGTCACGCCACCTGGCAGCGCCGCCATGATGTGCGCGGCGGCCCAGACGTCATCTAGGGCAGCGCCGATGATCCCGACATGGTCGAGGGTTGGAGAAAGCGGATGGACGCCGCCGGTGTGGATCGAGGTAAGGTTCGGTTTGAACCCAACCGCCCCGTTGAACGCCGCCGGCCGGATCACGCTCCCGCGGGTTTGCGTGCCCAGCGCCAGCGGGATCATGCCTGCGCCGACGGCGGCGCCGGATCCCGATGACGATCCACCCGGGGTGCGTTCGAGATCGAAGGGGTTGCGGGTTTCGTTGGTGTGACCGGCGGCAAATTCAGTCGTCACTGTTTTTCCAACCAGAACCGCGCCCGCCGCGCGCAGAGCGTGGACGCACGCAGCATCCACCGGTGCGCGCCAGTCCTTGTAGAGCGGGCTGCCCATCTGCGTCGGTAGGTCGGCGGTATAGATCATGTCTTTGACCGCGAGCGGGCAGCCGTCGAGCAGCGAGCGTGGATTGCCTTCCTTATAGCGCTGGGTTGCGGCATCGGCGCTCGCCCGCGCGGCGGCGAAGTCGGTGACGACGAACGCCCTGACGTCGGTATCGCGCGAATCGATCACGGCGAGGCCGCGTTCGAGAAAGTCGCGCGGCGTATCGCGCCCGGCAAGGAAATTTGCCCGTGCCGCGATGAATCCGGGGTGGGGCGTCTTTGGTGAATAGGTCATCGCACTAGCGCCCTTCGAAAGCCGGTTTGCGTTTTTCCATGAAGGCGCGGCGGCCCTCGACATAATCTTGGCTCTCGAAACATGCCTTCACTGCGTCGCGGGTGCGGTCCAAGTCGCGGTCTGCCGGATCCTTCGCGTGTTCCAGTGCGTTGATCTTGAAGGCGCGCACGGTCAGCGGCGCGTTGGCGGCGATGGTGTCGGTCATCTTGGCAACGGCGTCGTCCAGTCCCGACTTCGGGACCATCCGCGTGATAAGACCCATCTGATAGGCCCGGAGCGCGCCGATACGTTCGCCGGTATAGGTAATTTCCCGCGCGTGGGCGAGACCGACGACATCGGCGAGCCGGCGAAAGTTCTTGTAGACGTATCCGAGGCCGAGCTTGGCCGCGGGAATGCCGAACTGCGAATCCTCACTCGCGATGCGGAGGTCGCAACACAGTGCAACGTTCAACCCGCCCCCCAGGCAATACCCGTCGATTCGCGCGAGCGTTGGTTTCTCGATTGTCGCCAGCGCCTCGACGAAGCCAGTCGATACCTGGTCGTATTTCTTGACCGCTTCGGCTTGCGCGCGTTCGTCTTCGAACTTGGAAATGTCCGCGCCCGAGATGAACGCCTTGTCGCCGGCGCCGGTGATGCCGATCAACCGGATTGCCGGGTCGGATTTGAACCCGGCGAGGGCATCGAACGCGCCTTGCCACATGTCGAGCGACACCGCGTTGTGGCGTTCGGGGTTGTTGAACACGATCCAGGCGACGGCACCGTTCCGCTTGGTGAGAATTTTGTTGGTCATAGCTAAATCACTTCCTTGGTGCGGAGCGCGGCAATCTCGTCCGCGGCGTAGCCGAACGCTTCGAGGATGGTGTCGGTATCTTCGCCGTGGCGACGTGGTGCGCTCTGAACGTGGCTCGGCGTGCGCGACATGCGGATGGCCTGACCGACCAGTGTCACAGGGTCGCCGTTTGCGGGTTCTTGCGCAATGCCAAGATGCCGCACCTGGGGGTCCGCAAAGACTTGATCGATGGTATTGATCGGCCCGCTTGGCACACCCGCGGCATTCAGTGTCGCGACCCAGTGGGCGACCGTGTTGCCAGCCAGTTTGGCGTTGATCTCGTCACGTAACACGTCACGCCGCTGCCAGCGTTCTGCGGACGAGCGAAAACGCGGGTCGTCGACCAATCCCGGTGCGTCGATCGCCGCACAAAACCGCTCCCAGATTAGCCGCCCGGTGACCCCGATGTTGAGGTGGCCGTCGGCAGCGGTGAACACACCCATCGGGGCGTGGGTCGGGTGATCGTTACCGGCTTGCGCGGGGACGTCCTCCGCGATCAGCCAACGGGCCGCTTGGAAATCGAGCATGTGGATCATCGCTTCCAGCAGCGACGTGTTGACCCACTGGCCTTCGCCCGACACTTCGCGTTCATGCAACGCCGCGAGGACGCCGTAGGCTAGGAGAATACCGGCGCAAAGGTCGGAAATCGGAATGCCGACTCGAACCGGGCCTTGTCCGGGTAGCCCGGTGATCGACATCAAGCCGCCCATCCCTTGTGCGATTTGATCGACGCCGGGACGATCGCTGTAGGGACCGTCCTGACCAAACCCTGAGATCGAGCCGTAGACGAGGCGTGGGTTGAGAGGCCGGAGATCGTCGTAAGCGATGCCGAGCCGGTCCTTCACGGCGGGGCGGTAGTTTTCCAGCACGACATCGGCGCTGGCCGCGAGGCGTTTAAAGACGGCAACGCCTTCAGGCTTCTTAAGGTCGAGGGTGATATTGCGTTTGTTGCGATGAAGGTTCGTGAAGTCGGGATCGCGGCGATCTTCGGCCATCGGGTCGCGCGCACCGGCGGTGAATGGCGCCTCGATTTTGATCACGTCGGCGCCCCAGTCAGCCAGCATCCGCGCTGCCGTTGGGCCGGCCCGGGCGCGCGTGAGATCGAGCACGGTGAAGCGTTTCAGGGCGTCAGAGGCTGGTATACGGGGCATACTGGTTCAGCTTGCAACGGCGGTGGAGCGGCGACGTTACGCCAAATTGCAGTTCCAATTAAGTCCGGCAAGCTGGCTAGAATCCCAATAGCCAGCCCACCGCGTAACCCGCCGACACCATGACGACAATCACCGCGGCCATGACTGCGATATAGGCAAACCAAGCGAATCCAGCACCGGTCAGGACCACCAACAGTACAACCGGGCCTTTCAATATGACGAAAAACAGGTCGTAGATCGCCCAACCAAGATGGAAGCGGCGCCGCGGTGGCTTAACCGGGGTGAGCGGCGGGGTTCCGATACGGTCGTGCGCGGCAAAGACCTCGTCGCGCAGTTCGCTCATCAAGACCCAGGTACGGTCGGTGAAGTAGAAGGGGAAACCGGCCGGCGTGAAGCCGGTTTCGGCATAGGCAAATCCCCGTTCCAGCAGTTTTTGGACCACGGGGTCTGCCGCATCGCGCGCGAATCCATTGCGGTCGCGGATCAAGCATTGCGACATCAAGCGCAGTTCTTCGGCACTTTGCTGCTGAATCTGGCGTAGGAATCCGACCGCATGTTGGGTCACCGTCGCCCGTCGAGCCAAAGCCTGATCGCGCCGTCGGCGTTCGCGACCGGCATAGTCAATAAGTTCTCCCACCGGGTCGGCGCAGCCCACAATTGCCGGCCCAAGCGCGAGCAGCGTCATGCCCAGGAAATAAGTCCAATGTTGCCAGGTCACGAGGCCGATCATCCACGCCGTCCCGAGGGGGATCAAATACGTCCAGCGCTGGAGCGAAGCGGCGAGGGTTCGGACGGGTTGCATTGCAACCGTACAGTAATGAAACAGAATTTCTGTGCCAATCCGGTTCGCCCCTCCGGAATCAAGCAACACGGTACTCTGTTCATCGACGAACTAACGACAATCGCCGAAAATTTGAATGAAGGTTTCGTTGAAGAGAAATACCTATCGCGATACTTGCTCCTACGCGTTCGTAACGGTTCGGTACCAATCGGCGGCGCGAAAAGCCTGTGCTAGGTAATAACGCACCATGACAATTGTAAAAAAACGCCACCGAGCACCTGATTTTCGTGGTCCCGGGCAGAAAAGGCCCTGCCGGGTGCATCTGCGGCAAATATTGCCGGGTAAAAGATGCCGGGGGTGGGAATGACTTACCGCGCATCTTGTTATTAACCAAGAGGGGCATCCACGGGGACACGTTGAAATTCAAAGATAATTCGAATTTTAACAACTATTACGAGCAATATTTCGAGGACTTCGAGTTGGCCCGGAACTTGCTAATTAGTTACCGGGAGTGTGGTGCCCGGAAAGCCAACGACATCGAAGCCGCTGAAATAGCGGATTTGATGACGGTCCGGTTGGAAGGGACGCCACCAAAGTTGGCGGTGAAGTTGCCGGAGTGTGATCGTTGACACATCTACCGGCGGTAGAACTGTCGTAAGAGGATGTTGGACGCTTAGGTAGGGAAATGGAATTGAAATTGCCCTCTCGACGCAACAACCCTGTTAACGCCGATCGCTTTCAACAGCGGCCGGAAGTTTCGCAGGACCTCTAAGGGGCGGTCGATGGTTGTCGGTCGCATAAGAGGGCGCGCCATTACAGGAACGCCTGAGAAGAAATTCTCACCGGTAACGGAGCTTAGTCAGAACGACGGGTTCCAGGCCCAAGCCGCCCGCCAGGTGGTGAAGGTGACGATCGGGAGAGAATCCCTCGAACTATAGGCAGCCTAAACGAGGAACCACTTCAAAGTAGGGATGAGTAAAATGAAACTTTTCAAACTTCACCATGTTGCGTTTGCCGCTGTTGCGGCGCTCGCTGTCGTGGCTTTTGGCGCGCAGGATGCGAAGGCCCAAAGCCAGACCGTTAACTACACCGCTTCGGTTACCGTTCAGAACACCTTTACCGTCGCCAACACGACCCCGCTGTCGTTCGGTACGGTGGCCGCTGTTTCGGACACCACGCTCGGCACCAGCCAGGCGCAAATTGTGTTGCAGGCCAACTCGGGCACGGCAGCTGTCACGCAGGGCGTGGGTAACACCTCTCGTCTGCTCAGCATCGTTGCGCCGACCCCTGGCGTGATCAGTATCTCGGCCGCACCGCCGAGCACGGCTCTGACGATCACCAACGGCGCGCAGATCTCATTGACGAACCCGGCCGATGGGACTGCGCCTGGGTTCTTCTTCACGCCGTCCGCGGTTGGGGCTGGCTTCAGCAGCACCACCAGTGCGACCGGTACGTTGACGGTCAATGTGGGCGGGACGCTGACGACCAAGCAGCAGGTGTCGGGCGCCTATTCCGACGGCACGTACACCGGGACGTACGCCGTAACGTTCGCGTTCTAGGACGTTGTAGGCTCTTTGTTTTCGTAGGCCGGTTCGGTCCGGCCTACGAAAATGCACTTCTCAAATAATTGGTCCGCGTTGGACGCCGACGTCTTCTGCGGACAGGCTAGGTAGATAACATGTTCAATAGATTAATAAGCAAACTCAGTGCCTTGGCGGTTGTCGCTCTTGCGGGTGTTGCGTTCGCTGGGATGACCGGTACGGCCCTTGCACAGAGCCAGACGGTCAACTACACGGCTTCCGTCACGGTTCAGAACACCTTCAACGTCGGGATGACGACCCCGCTGACGTTCGGGACCGTTGCGGCAGTATCGGATACGACGACTGTTGGCACCCAGGCTCAGATCGTGCTCCAAGCGAACTCGGGTACCACAGCCGTCACCCAAGGGGCGGGTGGCAACGCCTCCCGGCTCTTGAGCATCGTCGCGCCGACCCCCGGTGTGATCGCTATTGACTCGGCTCCGCCGAGCACGGCGATTACCATCACCAATGGGTCGCAAATTTCGCTAAGCAACCCGGCCGACGCTAACGCCCCGGGCTTCTTCTTCACGCCTTCCGCTGTGGCTGCGGGCTTCAACAACACCACAAGTGCCGCTGGCGCTCTGACGGTCAACGTTGGTGGAACGCTGACGACCAAACAGCAAGTCACCAATGCGTACTCCGACGGCACTTATACGGGATCGTTCTCCGTTACCTTTGCGTTCTAAGGTTTCGTAAAACCGTCGATCCAAGAGACAAGGCCCCGCGGATAGTTCGCTATCTGCGGGGTTTTTGTTTGTTTACGGCGCGTCAAGGTTTACCAATTACGATCGCGTCACTGTCGAAACGGAGTCAATGAATTGAGCGCTGGATATCGCCTCTCGACGATGCGCCTAATTCTCTTCGTGATCGCGCTCGTCGTCGGTCCAGCGCAGGGGTGGGCGCAGACGACAACGCTCCTGCAGCCGTTCTCGTTCGGGACGATCGCGATTCGAAGCAACGCGGCGGTCGAACGGTTGGTCCTCAACCTCAACGGGACCTACACGACAACATCGAACATCATTGCAATCGCGCCGCCGCAAAGGGCAGAGTTTCTCGCGACCGGCTTCCAGGCCTCTACGGCCTTGAACCTGAGCATCGCGAATATCGTCCTTTCCGAGGACGGCAACGGGTCGGGCAAAACGTTTAACGTCGCCTTTGTCTACCTTTCCGATATTTCGACAGACGCAACCGGGAGCGCGACGATTTTTGTTGCCGGCACCTTGGTCACGTCGGGGAACGGCGTTCCCTACGACGACCGGCCCTATTTTGGCATGGCCTCGCTGATCGTGAACTACTAGGGCGCCGGGCCAAAAGGGTTGCACCCAGATTAGCAAAACGTTAACCATGCTCGCGGTAGGAAGAAGCAGGACCGAGCTTTTTCAAACTGGGCAATCACATGCTTCATATGCGTATCTCATTTCGTTTTTCGTCGGTTCTCCGGTCGGCGCTGATCGTCCTTTTCCTCGTTGCGGGCATTGCAAACGCGGCGTCGGCGCAACTGCTCATCAGCCCGCTTCGGGTCATCTTTGAAGGGCGCGATCGTGCGGCGACCGTTATCCTGCGCAATCAGGGCAACAACGCGCAGACTTACCGCCTGGAATGGCAGGAGAAGGCGGCCACCCCCGACGGGCAATACGAAGAAGTTGCGGAACCCGGTCCGACCATGCGAATCGCAAGCCGCCATGTTCGTTTCAGCCCGCGCCAGGTTACGCTCGGCCCCGGCGAAACGCAGCAGGTCCGCCTTGCGCTTCGATTGCCGGCCGATCTCCCGCCGGGAGAATACCGTTCCCATCTCGCGTTTGTTGCGATCGACGAAAGCGCCCGCAGGGCGGCGCGGCAGTCGGCAGGCGGCGGCGCGGCCATTCAAGTATTCATGAACCTCGGTTTCGCCATTCCGATCATGATCCGCCACGGTCAAGGTGCGGCGGGCGCTCGCCTTGGCGGCGCCGAGTTCAACACCGACGAACTCAATCGATTGGGTCTTAAGGTCCAACTTCTTCAAGACGGGAATTTCAGCGCTTACGGCAGGCTGAAGGTTTTTCTGCGTAACACAACCAACGGACCGGAACGTCAAATCGGGTTGCTGCAAAACGTGGCGCTGTTCCCCGACGTTCAGTCCCGGACCTCGACGGTGCTCCTCGATACGGAGCCGTTTACTAGTGGGATCATTAGGATCCTCTACGAAGGTGCCGACGAATACGCCGGCCGAATATGGCTTGACCAAAGTTTTCAGGTAGGGAATTAGGCGCACCGGAACCGGAGCGCAGCCGTGCAGCGAAATGGCGACCAGGGAATTCGGCATGCAGTTGTGTGTGCTGCGGTTGGCCTTTGCTTCCTTGTCGCAGGCGGCCCGTCGGTCGCGCAGCAATCGTCGGGCCTGACCGGTCTTGCAGAGGAACTCCTCAAACGGCTTGAGAATCCGGAACGAGAATCCTCGGGCCCCGTCGAAGCGAGCGCCCCAGAAGGGCCCGTGGCGACCGCTCCCCTCATCCCACCACCGGCGCCCGCTGGAACGGATGAACCGCGACCCGACGATTTGCCGCCGGCCATCGCGGCCGCGCCGCCGCCGCCGCTAACCGGCCCCGAAGCCGACCTGGCCCGCCGGCTCCTTGCCCTGACCGACACCGAAGAAACGCAAGCCGACGCGCGGGAGCGTCTTGGACGTGAGTTCGTAAGCCGACTTCGCGGACCGTTACTCGACCGTCCTCTCGTAGAAGACGCTCCGGAGATCACTGAGGCGACCCTACGCCTCCAACGAGACGATGCGGGGATATTGGACGGAGAAGAACTCATTCTGGAAGTCCAGATTGACAACCGGCGATTCGTCCAATCGATCTTTACGATCAAGCAGGGCGACGGAATCATGGTCGATCTTGCGGAAATCTCGCAGCTTTTGGATTTCTCGATCGATGTCGATGCCGCAGCGGGGACGGCTTCTGGGTTCTTTATCGACCCGACCCATACGTTCGAATTGAATCTCGATCTCGGATCTGCGGTGATTGAGGGGGAGACTGTTCCGGTCGATCCAGCGGACGTACAGCGGACAGACGACACCATCTTCGTTCATAGCGACACCTTTGCCGCCTGGTTCGGGGTCAGATTGGATGTCGACTTTCGTTTACTCGTCGTCACATTGGTGCCGGAAACGCCGCTACCGCTCCAGCAGCGATTCGAACGTCAACAACGTTTTGCCGAGGCGCGCCGGGGCGCCATTCGTGCGCCTGAGCAGCCGTTCCAAGACGAACCCTATCGGCTCATCGCGCAACCTCTCATCGATGTGGCTTTGGCCTCGTCGTACTTTACGGCTCCTGGGCAGAGGGCGCGGACGACCCAAACCTATTCGGTTATCGGACGCGGCGACCTGGGCTTTGCGACCGGCGATGTGTTCCTTGGCGGCAACCAAGACGATCTGTTCAATTCCGCCCGTATTTCCTTGCGACGGGAAGATCCAACCGGCGGTCTGCTGGGGCCGCTCCAAGCGACCCGCGTGGAGGCGGGGGACGTTGCCGGCGTCGGCTTGCCGATCGCGAGCGGTGTCGGTGCGTTTGTGACGAACAATACGAGCGGCGTTCAGAATCTTGGCTCGACAACCGACTTCGTGGGGACCGAACAACCCGGGACGGACATCGAACTCTACCGGAACGATGTTCTCTTGAATCTGGTTACCGTCGGCGACGACGGACGCTACGAATTCCGAAACGTCCCGTTGCTGCTGGGTCAGAATAACTTCCAGCTGATCTTCTATGGGCCTCAGGGCGACCGGCGCGAACAACGCGAAGTGCGAAACGTTACCTCCGTCGGGGAACGCGCGAATTTGCCGACCTATTCGGCGGCGATCACAAAGCCGGGCAATCCCATTCTTCAACTCTCCGAGACAAACCTAGGGGATCAGCCGCTTGGCGCCGGCGTCACGGCCCAAAAAACTCTGGAGTCGGGGCAGAGCGTGAATGCCGGTTTGTCATTTACGAACGTCGAAGAACCGTCAACCGGCACGGTGCAAGCGGGATTCGGCTCACAACTTTACGGCGGGTTCGCGTCATTGAGCGCGACGTCGTCGCTGAACAAGGGCTGGTCGCTCAACAGTTCTTACCGGACTACCTTTCGAGATCAAAGCCTCAGCCTTCGTTACGACCTCACGCGCGCTTCAGGGACAGGGAACAACGATCGCTTTTCCGTCGGGCTCTCCGGATCGATCCCTGTTGCGGGCGCTTTTAGCTTACCGTATAGCGCCGATGCGTCGCGGTCCGTTGCCGGAACGGGCACGATCGTCGATCAGGCTACACTGCGCAATTCTCTTGGCAGCGGTCGGATTCGCGCCTCCAACAGCCTCGATTGGACGCGCACGGAGACGAACGCCGGTGTGACCCGTCAACTGAGCGGCTTGTTCTCACTGACCGGTTTGGTGTTTCCCGTAGTGGCAAGGCTCGGTACCAACTACCGCGTGATCGAGGAACAACGCCTGACGCAGCTAGACGCCGACTTCAATTGGACGGTCAACAGCCGAACGCAGGCGAGGCTTGGCCTGCAGCGTTTTTTGATCTCCCAGCGCGACGCGGTGAGCCTCGGCCTCAACTGGCAATTCGACCGCTTTATTCTCAGTCCCAGCCTGTCGTACGATTCGAACGATCAGCTCTTTGCGTTCGTCAACCTTCGCTTCTCCGCCGCGCGCGACCCCTTCAGCGGCAAGGCTATTCTCGCCGGCAACTCCTTTTCCAACGACGGCGCGGTTGCCGCGCGGGTCTACCGGGACGACAACCTCAATCAGGTTCTCGACCCCGGCGAGAGTGTAATCGAAGGGGCGCGAATCGAGGCCGTCCAATCCAATCGCTCCCAGCAGACGGACGAAGACGGCGTAGCGTTGGTGCAACGGCTACCGCCGTACCTTCTGACAGACGTTCGTATCCGGCCCGGCAGCCTGCCTGATCCCTTCTTGGCACCGGTCGGCACGGGGCGTTCAATTCTGCCGAGACCCGGATTCACCCATGTGTTGGAGTTTCCGGTAGCGTTGACAACCGAGGTCGATGGGACAGTCGTCGCCCTTCGACCCGATCAACCCCTGCTGCCGTTACCGGGAGCGACGGTGGAACTGCGCAACGCTGCCGGTGAGGTTGTCGACACCCAGACCACGTTGTTCGACGGTTTCTTTTTATTCGTCAACGTCTTACCGGGCGAGTACACGCTCCAACTCGCGCCGGAGAACGTCACGACGCAGGGATTTGTCATTCCTACGCCCCGTCGTGTCTCGATCGCCACGGCGGCCGAACCGGTGTTCGGGGTTCAGATTGTTACGGGCCCACCGGATATCGAGTTGCCGGTGCCCGCGGACGCCAAAATCGCCGGTGTTTCGATCGGTCAATACCCGACAATTGAAAGCGCCCAGGCGAGCCTGCGGGTGTACAAGGAACTCTTCCCCCAACGTCTCGGCAGCCTCCGCCTGATCACTGCGTTGGAAGAGCAGGCCTCTCCCTACGACCTTCTCCTTGGGCCGGTTTCCCGCGGAAACGCCGACAACATCTGTGCCCGTCTGGCTGAAGCCAAATCCCCGTGTGAGATCGTTCTGTTCCCGTATGTCGCCGAAGCGCCGATCGGACCGCCGGCACCGATCGAAAGAGAGGCGGAAGCTACGGACCCAGGTTCGAATACGCCGCTGCCGGCGCCGCCGCCTGTTGACCCCGATGTTCTCGTCGATCTCGGGCGCTACCCCAGCTCTGAACGGGCCGCAATCGCCTGGTCGTTGCTGCGCCGTCTTTACGCTAGCGACGTCGCCGGTGCCGAACGGCTGCCTGCCGCAAACTCCGGCGGCGAAGCTGATCTGGTGATCGGGCCGCTTGCGCGCACCCGGGCTGAATCGTTATGCGCGGCCCTCGGGGAGAGCGTACCGCGTTGCGCCCTTCGACCGATCGTGCCCGAAGTTCCTGTTGCCCTGGAAGCCCTGCCGCCGCCCGTATTGCCCGGTTTGAGTCCGGCTGAGCCTACGGTTGTCGCAGAACCCGTGCTGCCTGTTTTGGCGGCACCGCTTCCCCCGATCGCTGCGCCCCAACGAGCGCAGGCACAGTCGCCGCAGGAGGAGCCTGCGGAGGTTAGCGATCAAGGTGAAAGGGTGATTGCCGTGCGACTAGGCGACTTTGGCTCCCAGACCGGCGTGGATGCCGGTTGGCAATTGATGCGACGACTATATCCGGATGCCCTCGGCAGCGTGCGGCTGCTACATAGTGCCGAGTCGGTCGATGCGCGGCGTCCGCTTCTCGCCGGGCCGTTCAGCGAAATCGGCGCGCTCGCCGTGTGCGCCCGCCTTATCGCCGACGGACAGGCGTGCCGGGTTACCCAGGCGCGGTTGTGACTATTGCGTGCCGGTGAAGTCGCTGAGCACGCAATAGGCGTTGCGCGACTTCATCAAACGGCAAACTTCGTCGGCGCTGGCGGTATCAGTGAAGGGGCCTGCTTTGACGCGGTAGAACGTGCCCCGACCGCTGGAAAGATCGACCGCGCTGATTCGGTAATCCAGGCCGCCGAGCAAATCGCTGTGCGCGGCTTGCAGTTCCCGCCAACCCTGGCGGGCGGCTTCCAACTGGCGGAACGATGCGAGATGGACGCTGACCTGTTCGCCGGGGGCGACCGATGCTGTGATCGAGGTTAGTTGGGTTGGCGCGGCAGCGGGTTGGGCGGCGGGTGCTGGCGGTTGGATCGGGCGCAGCGATTGCGGTTGTCCCACCGGGGCGGGGGGCTGGGCTTGGTCGACCGGCCTTAGCGCCGGCGGATTAGCAGAAGCAACGGGTTGTGCCGGCGGCGGCTCGGCAGCAGGTGGGGGGGGCGCGGCGGCTTCCGGGGTTGCCGTCGGCACCCCAGGCGAACCGCCGGTGTCGGTCAGGCGCGACAGTTGCGTGAGAAGGATTCTGATGTCCCCTTCGATTCCCACGAGACGCTCGATACTGGGCTTCAGTTGTGCCAGTTCCTGCCGCAGCGACGTCACTTCTTGCTCTAAGCGGGCGATCCGTTCGTCCGAGGTTCCGCTGCCGAGCGGTGTCTCGTTCCGGGCAGTGGTTGCTTGTTGCGCGGCGACCGGCTGTGCCGCCTGGGCCGTTTGTGCGCTGTTTGCGCGGTCCCCGCCGGGGAAAACTGCCCCGCGGACGGAACTGCCGACCGACGAGAAGGCGCCGCCAATGGCATTGCAACTCCCGAGGGTCAGAACGAGCGCCGACAGGATCGCAATACGGCGCGAATGCCTGCCAAAGCTCCTCAAGACCATGCCGATCTGGTGATCCAAACTGTTTTGCACCCGGCCAATATTCAGGTCCACCATTCCCAATCGACGGCGGAATATGCCGAACGACCCCATTTGGGCACAGAATGTAGCATGGGGGAGGGCAGGGCTCTACCACATTTTGTGACAAATCAAGGTCATAACACGGGATCTACCCTTCAGCGCGGCGGATCGGCCAGAGGCGAAAGGCAACCCGGAAAAAAGGAGACTTTGGGCATCGACTGAATAGCGCCTAGCATGGGCGGCAGGAAAGGCTTCTCTGCGGGCCGATGGCCTGGGGGACGGGGGTAAAGCCGATGGCCGACCAGAAACGGTTCGAAGTTGTCGTCTACAATCGCGACGTGCGCGAACTCGTTGCGCGGCATGAACGTCACAAAGACCTCAAGGACGCCTGGGCCGAGAACCACTACCAGGAGGTCCGCGCAACGAGTGAAGATGAGGCACGGCGCAAGATCGAGGTCCGTCACCCCGCCCATAAGGGCTTCGTGGTCGAGGCGGTGCGCGAGATTCAGGCCTACGATGATGACGATGACGATGCGCCCTGACGGGCGACGAAGCGTCCTTAACCGCCTGTTAATCGACCGGGGATAATCTTGTCGGCATCGGTTACCGGAGTAGGTGTAGGCCAATGCTCATCGGCGCGCGGCGCTACGTTATCGTGGGCTTTGTTCTTCTGTTGGGCGGATGTGGCACGTCGTTTTCGTGCGGTTCCGAATTCGGCGCCCCGCCGGAGCGCGCTTTCTGGTGTGCGCCGGCCGCGGACCTCGGCAAGTTTTTCGAGGTGCCGCCGCCGCCACCTAAACCTGCGCCGGCCACGGTTTCCTGCACGAAGACCCTGGGCGAACGCGACTGCGTGGCCACAGGGGCCTAACATCGCGCCTACTCGTTTCGCTCAACGGCGACAGATTTGATCAACGCCGTCACCCGACGGCCCGGTTCCAGCCCCAGCTCGACGACCGAACGTTCGGTGATCCGCGCCAAGATCGTTACGCCCACATCGACCTGAATCTCGCGGTGGGCACGGTGTCGTTCGCCAAGCGCTGTGACGATTCCCGGCAAGCAGTTGAGCGTACTGATCTCGGTCGGCGCCGACGTCGCGATCGCCACATCGCGCGCCTGAATGCGCAATCGCAATGCGGTTCCAACCGCCCCTGGCACCGCCGGCACGATGAGGCGCCCCCCGGCGAATGCGACCGTTGTGAGGTGATAGGCCGTATCCTGACTCTCGATGGTGCCTGCCAAGACTGTTCCTGCATCGGAGCGGGCGATTAGCGGTGCCAGATCGAGCCGAGCGGTGATCTCCTGCACATTACCGGCGGCCAGAACCCTCCCCTGATCCATCACGATAAGCGTGTCGGCAAGCCGGGCGATTTCTTCGATGGCGTGGCTTACATAGACGATGGGCAGCGCAAGGTCGCGGCACAGTCCCTCGAGGAAGGGAAGGATCTCTCCGCGGCGGGCCGCATCAAGGTTGGCCAGTGGTTCGTCCATCAGCAAAAGCCGGGGACGCGAGAGGACGGCGCGGCCGATCGCGACACGTTGCTTTTCACCGCCCGACAGGCGGTGCGGCAGTCGAGAAAGGAGCGGCGCCAAACCAAGCAGGTCGACAACGTCGTCGAACGTAGGTTGGGGCCCCGGCAGCGCCCTACGCCGGCGACCGTAGACGAGATTGCGTCGCACGGTGAGATGGGGAAATAGGCGATCCTCTTGGAAGACGTAGCCGATGCCCCGGTGTTCGGTCGCCAAACTGACGCGGGCCGTTGAATCGAAGAGCGTCACGTCGTCCACCGCGATGCGGCCCGTATCGGGGCGCATCAAGCCGGCAATGGCGTTGACGACTGATGTCTTGCCCGCGCCCGACGCGCCGAACAGGGCGGTCACGCCGTCCCCCGATTCGAAGGTCGCATCGAGGGTAAAAGCGCCCATGGCTTTGCGGATGTCGACGCGAATCACAAGGGGCCGCCCCGGATTCGTGCAGCCACACGGCGGCTCAGGAATTCCGACAGCACCAATGCGAGCAAGGCCACGCCGATCGAGATCAAGACCAAGCGTAAAATGGCCGCGTCCGATCCTGGAATTTGCGTCAGGTTGTAGATCGCCAGCGGTAGGGTGCGGGTCTCGCCCGGAATATTCGAAACAAACGTAATCGTTGCGCCGAACTCGCCCAGGGAGCGGGCGAATGCGAGGACTGTGCCCGACAGGATGCCGGGCAGCGCCAGCGGCAGCGTAATGGTGGCGAACACCCGCACCGGACCCGCGCCAAGCGTGCGCGCCGCGGTCTCGATCCGTTTGTCGATCGCCTCGATCGATAAGCGAATGGCGCGTACCATCAGCGGGAAGGCCATCACCCCGGCGGCAACGGCAGCTCCTTTCCAGTTGAAGGCCAGCACGACACCGAAGGTATCGTACAGAAACGCTCCCACGACGCCTTGACGTCCGAACAGAACAAGCAGCGTGTAACCGACGATCACGGGCGGCACAACCAAAGGTAGGTGGAGGAGCCCGTCGACCAGCGCTTTGCCGGGAAACCTCGCCCGGGCGAGCAGCCAGGCGGCGAGGACTGCGGGGGGCAGTCCGACGAGGACGGCCCAGAGCGCGACACGCAGCGACAGCAAGACGACCTCGATCTCTTCGGCCGATAGCACCGTCATGCCTCCGGGAGAAAGCGAAAGCCGAAGCGTTCGAAGACATCTCGTGCCGCATTCGATGTCAGGTAATGCAAAAACGCTTCGCTTCCGGTCGTCGCGTTGCCGGCGACGGTGGCGATATCGTAGCGGATGGCCTCGTGCGTCCCGGCGGGGAAGGTGCCGACGATGCGCACGGCATCGCTCAGCGCGGCATCGGTGCGATACACAATGCCGAGCGGAGTTTCGCCGCGCGCCACGAAGGTGAGCGCGGCGACAGCGTCGCCCGCAGGGGCTAACCGGTTCGCGACCGTGTGCCACACGCCGAGTGTTTCCAAGGCTTGTTTGGCGTAGAGCCCAGCCGGTACATGCGTGGGATCGCCGATCGCCAGGCGGCCGTCGGACCCCAACGCTGCCGCGACGGCGAAACCGGGCGCGGGCTCCAGCGGTTCGGTGCGCGCCGCGGGCGCAATCAAGACAAGGTCGTTGCCCAACAGGGCGACGGTGTGGGCTGGGTCAACGACGTCCTTCGCCGCGAGGAACGCGATCCAGCGTGGATGGGCCGCGATGTAGAGATGGGCGGGCGCGCCGCGAGCGATCTGTTGCGCCAGGGCCGAACTTGCCGCGCCCGATACGGTAACGGCGACCCCGGTCTGCGCCGTGAAATCCTTCGCGGCCGCCTGAACCGCCTGGGCTACGCTTGCCGCGGCGAAGACTAGGACCGGCTGCGCTGCGCGCACCGGTCCCACGCTTCCAAGAAGGGCGGCAACGACAGCGATACACAGCGCGCGGACGGCAATCATCGGCGTAATATACGGCCATATATAACGCTGGGCGAAAAGAAAGGGCTGTCCGTGCAACCCTTTCTTTGCCGGCTTAAGTGCTCGCCGTTAGGTCCAGGTCTTACGGGCCGGCGATTTGATTTCAATCTGCGCGCATTCCTCCAGTGCTTCTGAGAAATGCGGCACGCCTGGCGGGTGGCGCCACACGTCGCCCGGACCGGCGATGAATTCTTTGTCGCCGATCTTCATCTTGAGTTTGCCGTAGAGCAGCGTCGCAACCGATTCGTGGTCGTCATGCTGGTGGATCGGGTCGATCAGGCCTTTGCCGCGCCAGGCTTTGAGCACCAGCATGTTCTCGGTCACCATTAACACCTTGAGCTTAAGCTCGCCCTGTTCGACCGCGCCTTCGACGGCGTGGATATCTTCCTCGGGGATGTCCTTGTCGGCGCGATAGAGGACATCCATCGGCGTCATCATGCGGTCTGCGGGTCCGTTCATTTTCTGCGTCTCCATTCGTAATGGGGTGGTGAAGTCCCTGAGGGTGATAGAGCGTTAGGCCGGGCGGTCGTCCGGATCGTAGTAATGGATTTCGAGGACGGTGCAGCCGGTATCGCTCGCGACCGGCCCGTGCCACGACCCAGGTGGGCGAACGGCGTAGGTCAGGGGCCCGAAACTTTCGCCACCCTTACCTTGCGCATCGTTCCCGACCCGCAGGTCGCCCTTGAACAAGAAGACCTCTTCCCAATAGTCGTGGACGAAGGGTTCGGTCGTGTAGGTGCCGGCGGCGATGGTCAGGACGCGGGTCCGGCTGCCGGTTTTGTTCTTCTCATCCAGGCTGCCGGAGATGATCTTTTGCTTGATCCCCTCAGGATAGCCCGCCGGCGTTTCCCACCCGGTGGCCATGTCGAGCTCATAGAATTCGTGGTGTTCTTTTGGGATCATGCCCGTTCCTCCCCGCTATTTTGCCGCAGTCTAGCGGGCGTCTGCGCACCTCGCTAGCGAAGCGCACCCCATAGATGCCGTTTTCTGCCATACTGGGGCCTCGCACCACGGAAGGGAGCCTCCGATGTCGTTGCAAGCCCATCACCCCATGTTGCCCGAACCGACCCACGATGAAGAGTCGCGGCAGGTCTTCATGAAGAGTATGCGCGAACACGTAACCGGTACGGTCACCGCGGGGAACAAGACGATCTACGAAGGTGCCGCGAAAAAATCCTTCGAACGTGCGATGGGCCGTCCGCCGCGCAATCGCCAGGAAGTGCGCAAGGCGATGATCGCCGAACCCTATCACCGGTATTGGAGCGCGTTCATGCGCACCACGCAGGAGATGATGTGGGATTCGGTGGGCGCAACGGTTGGCCGCACGATCGACGACCTGAACGGACGCGCAAAGAAGCGTGGCCGGACCAAGGGAACGCTGCGCCTGAACCCCGACCTGCCGCTGCCACGTTACGTGACCGCGGTCGATATCCATTGCATGCCCGGCAACTACACGACCGACGCGGCGCCGGACGACGTTTCCGCCGGCGCGCTCTATGACCGGGGCGTTTATCTCTACATGATGGGCGGTATGGGCGCGCACAACGAGTCCTGCGGCGCCACGCTGGTCGACCACCTCCAGACCAACTATGCAGACTTTGCACCGCGACGCATTCTCGACATGGGATGCGCCGTTGGGCACTCGACGTTGCCCTATGTCGACGCCTTTCCGGACGCCGAGGTGCACGCGATCGACGTTGGTGCGCCGATGCTGCGCTACGCTCACGCCCGCGCCGAGGGTCTGGGCAAGACGGTGCATTTTTCGCAGCAGAACGCCGAGCGCACCGACTTTCCCGATCAGTCCTTCGATCTCATCGTCTCGCACATCGCGCTGCACGAAACCTCATCCAAGGCAATGCGTAATATCATGGCCGAAAGCCGGCGCCTATTGCGGCCCGGCGGCATGGCGCTGCATCTCGAAGTGCCGCCGTTCGACGGCAAGGATCCGTTCGACCAGTACCTGACCGACTGGGACACCCACTACAACGCCGAACCGTTCATCGGCACGTTGCACGATTTCGATTTGCGCAAACTCATGCAGGACTCGGGCTTCGGGCATAACGAAGTGATCATGGACACGATCCCGGTCCACGTCAGCACCGACGACGGCAACGGCAACTACACCCACCATGTCGGTGGCTACCTACTAGCGCACGGCGGCAAGCGGGGGGCGTAACTGCGAGACCGCTCGCGACCACAGGCCAACCCAAACTCCTCCTCTCGGTAGAGGGGGAGGTCCAACCGCAGGCCGGGGAGGGGGCGGTGGCGAGCTTTTGTCAACAACCCCACCCTTGTCCTTCCCGTCATATCAGGGGACGGAAGGAGTCGTCCTAACGATTTCGGTCCGAGAACCTCGACCCGAATGTCCTGCGTGGGAGCGTCAGGCCTTCTCGCCATAAAGCGCCTTCGGGTCGGTTTCGACGGCGGCGATTTCGGTGAACGCGCCGCCGCGCACGGCGCGGTAGAAGCAATTGCGCCGCCCGGTGTGACAGGCGACGCCGGTTTGATCGACCATCACCAGAATCGTATCGCCGTCGCAATCCAGGCGAAGTTCCTTCAGTGCCTGAATCTGGCCCGAGGTCTCGCCCTTCTTCCACAACGACTGGCGCGAACGCGACCAATAACAAACGCGGCCCGAGGCCAGCGTCTCGCGGATCGCATCCGCATTCATCCACGCCATCATCAGCACTTCGCCGGTGTCGTGCTGCTGGGCGATTGCGGGCACTAAGCCGTCGGCGTCGAACTTGGTGGCGGCGAGGAGTTGGGTTAGTGCTGTGTCGGTCATGGGTAACTCGGCGGTTAGAGGTCGCCGGACCATACAGCGGCGACGTGCGGTCCGCCAAACGGCGCGGTCGTGGTTAGCGCAGTACTTCGTCCAGAAACGCAAAGACCGTGCGCCATGCCGCGAACTGCGCGGCGGAATTGCCTTGGGGGGTGCCGCCGAACCGCACCGCGCCCGGCGTTGTGGGCCCAATGCCGTCACCGTTCAGCGTCGGCCCTGCGTCGGCGTAGTTAAGGTGACGCACGCGGGCGCCGTGGCCTGCATCGGTCATGGCATCTGCAATTTCCCGCGCCATCCGCTCTGACGGTTGGAACCAATCGTCGGCGCCGGAGAGTAACAGAACCGGGCTCTCAATCCGTTCGACGGGAGTGCGCGCCGCGGCCACGGCTTCCTCGAAAAGCACTAGGCTCTTCTCAAGGATGTAGTAGTTGTGCCCGGTCCGGGCAAAGTCGTCGTCCCAATAGGCCAGCGGAACGTGGGGCCACAGGCGGCCGTCCTCGGTCCAGGGCGACCCGCTTTGCCTAGGGAATACGACCGAATGCGGGTTCGCTGCGACGACGGCGGCGAAGGCAGTTGGGTTTCGCGCTGCGAGCAAGAGAACGAGCCCCGCGTCCGGTCCGATCCCGAGCAGGGCGACCTTATCCGCAGCTACGTTCGGTTGTCGCTTTACCCACAACACCGCACCGTCGAAATATTCCAATGGCACTGCATTGGATGGCGGCGGCAAGTCTTCGACCCCGGTAAAAGCGAGGGCGAGAGTAGCGTAGCCCTGGCTTGCCAAACGCAATGCGATCGTCTGCGCGGTGCGATAGCCGAATCGCCCACCGGGCACCACCACGACCGGCCAAGGCGGCGGTAAGTTCGGTGTGACCCAGGTCCCGACCAACGCAGCGTCGCTGACCGCGCGCTGAGTAACGCCGCGCGCCGTTGTCGCAAACTCCGCGGTGGCCGAGGCCGACGTTCCGTCGGATAACGTCGCACGCAGGCTGACCCGGTTGACGCCGTCGCGGGTGAAGAAGAACTGCGGCAACTGTTGGGCGTATTTGCCGAATCCCCACTGCACCAAACGTTCTTGGCTACGTTTCATCGACCAAAACGGGCCAAGCGCGTCGACGCCTTCGTAGCTTCCCTCGAACGGCGGTTGTCGTCCGGGATCGACCGTACCTGCAACATCGAAGAGATAGACGTTTCGCGCCGACCAGGTATCGCCGAAGAAGTCGATTGCGCGGGTTTCAAGAACCACTTCTGTTCCTGGCACGCCGCCGCGGATTACGACGGCGAACGGTTCACCGGCGAGAAGCAACGGGGAGGGCAGGATATCGACGGCGAGATCGGCTGACCGTGCTGGTGTCGTGTTAAGCGCGCCCGCTGCGAGTGCAACGAGCGCGAACCGAATCCATGCGGGGCGGAAGAACGCCATGGCCAACCTCAAACCCTAGGTTGACGAACCGTAGCATTTTTGAAGGTTGGCGGGTACAGCCGCAGATCCGCGAACCATGCAAAGACCGGTCCTACGGACCGGCACGGTTACATCGCGGCGTTGAGGCGGTCGAAGGCGGCGGCGAGGTCGTCGATCAGGTCGTCGATGTCTTCGAGGCCGACATGGATGCGCATGCACTGGCCGCCCGGTTCCCACGTCGTCGCGGTGCGCATTTTTTCCGGCGCGGTCGGCATGCATAGGCTCTCGTAGCCGCCCCAGGATGCGCCCATGCCGAACAGCTTGAAGCCGTTGACCATCGCTTCGAGGGCGGGCCGCGGGCAGGACTTGATGACAAAGGCGAACAAACCGCAGGCGCCGGTGAAGTCGCGTTTCCACAGCGCGTGGCCGGGGTCGTCCGGCAGCGCCGGGTGGATCACTCGCACGACCTCGGGCCGGGTTTGCAGCCATCGGGCAATGCGCAGTCCCGATTCCATATGCTGGCGCAGGCGAACGCCGATGGTGCGGATGCCGCGCGCGCCGAGATAGAGATCGTCCGGCCCCGCGGCGAACCCCATGCTGTAGGTTGTGTCCTGTAACGCGTCCAGGCTTTCGGGGTTGGCCGTCACCGTGCCCAGCATCGCGTCGGAATGGCCGACGATGTATTTGGTCGCGGCTTGGATCGACAGATCGACGCCGTGGGCGAACGGCTTGAAGTAGATCGGCGAGGCCCACGTGTTGTCCATCAGCACTTTGGCGCCGCGTTCGTGGGCGGCGGCCGCGATCGCGGGGATATCCTGCACCTCGAACGTCAACGAGCCCGGCGATTCGGTAAACACAACCTTGGTGTTGTCTTTAATGAGACTGGCGATGTCGCCGCCGATCAGCGGATCGTAATAATCGGTGGTCACGCCGAGGCGCTTGAGCAACGTATCGCACAGCCGCCGCGTCGGCCCATACGCACTGTCCGACACGAGAAAATGCGCGCCCGTTTCCGCGTAGGTCAGGAGTGCACCCGACAGTGCGGCGAGGCCCGAGGGAAAGCTTACGCATCCCGCGCCGCCTTCGAGTTCGGCGACGGCCTCTTCGAACGCGTGGCTCGTCGGGGTGCCGCGCCGGCCATAGGCCATCACCGGTGGCTTGCGCTCGCGCAAGCCTTCGAGTTCCGCCAGGGTTTCCACCAGGACGGTCGAGACATGGTAGACGGGCGTGTTGACGGCGCCGCCATGGCGTTCCGGATGCCGTCCCGCGCGGACGATTTTTGTATCTTCTTTCATGGTGCGGCACTCATAGCATTGGGGGTGGAGGGGCGCTAGCGCGCGAGGTGCCTAGGCGTGAAAGTGCCAAGGCCCCGTTGCGCTGGAACGGATGACGGCGCTCATGCCGCGCTCTGTTTTGAGGGGCAGGGTACCGACCCGTAGGAGCAGTACACACAACAGTCGCCGGGTAGCGGACGCAGGACCTTGCCGCAGCCCGGGCAGTCATAAAAGAACTGACAAGAATCGGTGGGCATGGTTTCGAGCGCCGAGTGCCCGCAATCGGGGCAGGTCAGGCGCGATTCGAGAACCGTCGCCACCTCAGGTCTCGACAGGCGTATCGGTGCGGCCGCCCCATTCGGTCCAGGAGCCGTCGTAGACCGCCCACTTGTCGTGGCCGATGAGGTGCAGGCCGAGTGCCATTACCGACGCCGTAATCCCCGACCCGCAACTGGTAACGACGTTGTTCGAGAGATCGAGACCTGCACCCTGTAGCGCGGCACGGATCACCTCGGCATCCTTGAAGGTCCGGTCGGGGTTGAGGATGTCGGTATATACGAGGTTTTTCGCGCCGGGCATGTGGCCCGCCCGAAGACCGGGACGCGGGTCGGCCTCGGTGCCGTCGAAGCGACCCTTCGCGCGCACGTCGAGCACCTGTTCCTTTCGGCCCTTCACGAGGTCCAGCATTTGGTCGATGGTGCGCACAGCGCCGGAGTCGAGCTTGGCGCCAAAGGTTGCGCGCTCTGGCTTGGGCGTCACGGTTTCAAGCGGACGATTCTCCGCCTTCCACTTCGGCAATCCGCCGTTTAGGACCGCGACGTCGTAGTGCCGAAAGGCTCGAAACTCCCACCATACCCGCGCCGCGCTCTGCAGCCCGATGCCGTCGTAGACCACGACCCGATCGGCGTTGGTGATGCCCATCGCCCCGACGGCCTTCGCGAAGTCTTCTGCGGAGGGCAGCATGTGCGGCAAATCGGTATTCGGATCGGAAATCGCGTCGATGTTGAAAAACTGCGCGCCCGGAATATGTCCCGCATTGTACTCCGCTTCCGGATCGCGGTTCTGCGCTGGCAGGTACCACGATCCATCGAGCACCTTCACCTTGTCCAAGTTGTCGGCAAGCCAGTCGGTTTCGACAAGGGCGTCGGGGTGGCTATAGGGCATGGCTCAGATCCTCATAGTTGAAGACAGCTCAGGTTGGCATACGCCGACCGCTTAAGGGGACCGAAAATACCTCCCCCTGTCCGCAGGGGGAGGGTAGGGAGCCGGATTGTTCCAATCAAGGCAGGCGGTGGGTTAGGCGAACCGCAGATTGACCCGCCGGTTCTGGCGGCCCTTCTTTTCTATTTTGCCGATCTCGATGGCGCCGATCTCGCCGGTCCGTTTCACGTGCGTGCCGCCGCAGGGCTGGAGGTCGACGTTGTCGCCGATCCGCAGCAGCCGGACCCGTCCCGCGCCGCGCGGTGGCTGGACGGCCATGGTCTTGACCAGGTCGGGCTGGGCGTCGAGCTCGGCGTCGGTAATCCATTCATCGGTTACAGGATGGTCGGCGGCGATCAGCGCGGCGAGCTGCGCGGCGATGTCGTCCTTATCCAAAGTGGCTTCGGGAATGTCGAAATCCAGCCGGCCCTTTTCGTCCCCGACCGAGCCACCGGTAACGGGGTAGGGCAGGATCGCCGACAACAAATGCATGCAGGTGTGCATGCGCATGAGTTTGTGGCGCCGGTCCCAATCGATCGCCGCCGTCACCGTCGCGCCGACCGGCGGTGGCGCAGCACCCTCGGCCAACACATGCACGACGCTGCCCGGCGCCTCGCCTTTGACGGCGTTGACGACGGTCAGCGCCGTCCCGTCGCCCAGCATCAGCGTCCCGGTATCGCCCGGCTGGCCGCCGCCTTGGGCATAGAAGACCGTTCGGTCGAGTTCGATCCCGCCGTCGTGCACGGCGCTCACGGTTGCCGTGCAGTCCTTGAGGTAGGCGTCCTGGACGAACAGCTGTTCGGTCATCTCAAGCCATCCAATGGGGCACGGGCAGGCCCTTGTCCGCAAGGAACGCGGGGTTGAACATCTTGCTTTGGTAGCGCGTACCAAAGTCGCACAGGATGGTCACGATGGTGTGCCCGGGCCCCAGCGCCTTGGCCATGCGCACCGCGCCCGCGACGTTGATGCCGCTGGAGCCGCCCAGGACCAGCCCTTCCTGTTCGATCAAGTCGAACACGATGTGGAGCGCCTCGTCGTCGGGGATTTGGAATGGCAGGTCGACCGGCGCGCCTTCGAGGTTCTTGGTGATGCGGCCCTGACCGATGCCTTCGGTGATCGACGATCCTTCGGACTTGAGTTCGCCGTGGGCGTAGTAATTGTACAGGGCCGCCCCCATCGGGTCGGCAAGCCCGATCTTCACGTCGGGCTTTTGTTCCTTCAGGTACATGCCGACACCGGCCAGCGTACCGCCGGTACCGACGGCGCAGATAAAGCCATCGACGGTGCCGCCGGTCTGTTGCCAGATTTCCGGCCCCGTGGTTTTGAAGTGGCCTTGGCGGTTCGCGACGTTATCGAACTGGTTGGCCCAAATCGCGCTGCCGGGATTTTTGGCGTTCAACTCGTCGGCGGTACGGCCCGAGACTTTTACGTAATTGCCCGGATCCTTGTAGGGCTTGGCCGGCACGGGCCGCAGATCGACCCCGCACAGCTTCAGCATGTCCATCTTCTCTTGGCTCTGGGTCTCAGGGATGACGATGATGGTCTTGTAGCCCTTGGCGTTGCCGACCAAGGCAAGGCCGATCCCGGTATTGCCGGCGGTGCCCTCGACGATCGTGCCGCCCGGTTTGAGCGCCCCGGATTTTTCGGCGTCCTCGATGATCGCGAGCGCGGCGCGGTCCTTGACCGATCCGCCCGGGTTGAGGAACTCGGCTTTTCCCAGGATTTCGCATCCCGTCGCATCCGACAGTCGGTTCAGGCGGATCAGCGGCGTGTTGCCGACGGTATCGAGGAAGCCTTTGCGGATATCCATGGCGGGCCTAGGTCAGGGGAGGTGAGGCCTCGACCTTAAGGACCGCGCCAAGCTGCATCAAGCGCGGGACTAGCCCGGCAAGGCCGCGGTCAAACCGCCGTCGACGGTCAGCGCCGTACCGGTCACCCACTCTGCGTCGTCGCTGGCCAAATACAAAAACCCGTTGGCGATATCGCGGGCGAGGCCGAGGCGGCCCAAGGGATGCAAACCCGTGGCGAAGGCGCGCGCGGCCGCCGGATCGTCCTGGTCGTCGAAATAGCCCTGGATCATCGGCGTGTCGATGAATCCCGGGCATACGCAGTTGACGCGAATCCTGTCGCCCGCGCCGTCCTTGGCCATGCACCGGGTTAGCATGATGACGGCGGCCTTGGAGGCGCAATACGCCGCGTCCTGGGCAATGCCGATCTGGCCGGCGATCGAGGCGGTGTTGAGGATCACACCGCCTTTGCGCGCCTTCATGTGGGGCCACACCGCCTTGGACATCAGATAGATCGACTTCACATTGATATCCATCTCGGTATCCCATTGCGCTTCGCTCAATTGCTCGACGCTGCCGACGATGGTGATACCGGCGTTATTGACCACGATATCGAGGCCGCCGGTATGGTCGACTGCCTTGGCGATGGTGACGGAAACTTGATCGGCTTTGGTAACGTCCAATGTCAGGCCGATGGCTTTGCCGCCGATCTCCGCTGCGGTCTGCTGCGCACCCTCGCCGTTCTTGTCGGCGCATACGACGGTGCAGCCTTCTTCGGCAAACCGAATCGCCGTTGCCTTGCCAATACCCGAAGCTGCGCCGGTGACGAGCGCGGTCTTGCCCTTAAGACGCATGTCGAATCTCCCTACTGTGGTGAACGATCAGTTGTGGCGGTCGCGCGGCACATAGGTGCCGTCGCGGAGTTCGGCAAACAGATCCTCAACCAAAGGATGGTGAATGTCCGAATCGTCGTCGCTGCGCTCCAAGTGGCGTTCGGCGACGTAGGTCGTGTGCTCGCCGCCATCGACCAGCACGCTATACCAGGGCTTGTCCTTGGGTGGCCGCGAGCGGGCGACCTCTTCGTACCACGAATCGTCGAGGCTGAAGGTCGGATCGACGTCGTAGACGACGCCGCGGTAGCCTGCGCGGCGGTGGGCGACGATCTGGCCGACATGGAAACGGGCTCTTCTAGCGCTCACAGGTGACCTTTCGGCGGTCTGACGTGGTCTTCGGGGCCGGATCGGCTAGTCTGGCGGCCAACCCCAATGGAGAAGTCATAGGATGAAGAAAGGCTACAAGCAATTGGTCGACGAGGCCAATGCCGCGATCGAAACCATCGCGGTAAAGGAGGCTTTAGCGCTGGTCGGTGACGAAAGCGTGACGATCGTGGACATTCGCGATGTCCGCGAGCTGTGGCACGAGGGCAAGATCCCCGGTGCCGTTCACGCACCGCGCGGGATGCTGGAATTCTGGGTCGACCCCGACAGCCCCTACCACCGCGACGTCTTCGCCAGCGGCAAGAAATTCGTCTTTTACTGCAAATCCGGCTGGCGCTCGGCGTTGGCGGCCAAGCAACTCCAGGATATGGGTCTGGAGCCCGTGGCCCACATCGACGGCGGCTTCGGCGCCTGGGTCGACGCCGGCGGCCCGACCGAAAAGGTCGAGCAGAAGAAACCGAAGGGCTAGGGGACTACGCGCCGATTTGTGGGCAGAGCTTCTTCGGCGCGATTAGCTTGTAACTCTCCACCATCCAGCCCTTGAGTAGATTCACCGGAACGTCTTCACCCGGTTCGAACGACGCGGTGATCCATCCTGCCTTACCCAGGCCATAACCGGTCGCTTCGGTGAAGGGCAGGTGGCTGGCTTCGGCGTGGCTATCGCGCAGCTTGGCGGTGAACTTCAGCGCCTCGGGGCTACATACTAAGAACGTGAAGACCTTCTTGCGTACCTTGAACGCGCGGTCTCCCCAGGGCCATTCCTCAACCGCTTCGGGGAGGGACAGTGCATGGGTCACGAGTGCCGCCTCGGCGTTCTTGATCGACGCGGGCAGTTTGGAACTGGCCGGTGCCGCCATCGCTATTCGGCGGCGGCGCTTTGTTTTGTTGAGGCGATCAGCCGGGCTGTGGCTTCGCCTGCAAGCCTGCCCTGCGTCGTCGCGGTGAACAGCCCGGCCGCCGGAATGTAACCCCAGTCCGACGGTCCCGACGTCGAGCGCGCCGTGCCGCCCGCGGCAAACAAATTCGGCAGGAGCGATCCGTCCTCCCTGCGCACTTGCGCGTTGCCGTCGATGACAAGACCGCCCTGGGTGTGGAACAGCGCGCCGACCGATTTGACTGTGTACCACGGCGGGCCTTGCAGCGGCGTTTCGCTCGCGAAGTCGCGGCCAAACGAGTCTTTGCCGTTGCCGTTCTGCATGGCCATGACATCGGCCAAGGTTTTCTTGAGCGTTTCCAGCGGCATCTTGGTGATGGCGGCGAGTTCTTCGGTCGTGTCGGCCCGGCGCACCGCGCCGACCGCCATGGCTTCTTTATGTTCTTCGTACTTCATCACGAAGTCTTGGCGCTTTTGGTCGAAAATGAACCAGACATAGTGCTCGGGTTGTGCCGTGACCTTGCGGCCCATGCCCGAGATATCGGTCGATTCGTCGGTGAAGCGTTCGCCGTTCACGTTGACGACGATCCCGCCGTCGAGAATCACGATGTAATGGATCAACACCCGTGCCGGCTCGGCCAGCGCACCCAGCCCTTGAAATGCGGTCATGTCGCCGGTCGCGGCGCCCAGTTCCATCCCCCACCGAATGCCTTCGCCCTCGTTGCCCTCATGGCCGTGGTAGATCGCATCGGCCATTTCGGGAATGAACTGCTTGATCATGTCGCGGTTCGCGCCGAACCCGCAGGTCGCTAGGATCAGTGCGCCGCACCCGACCTCTTCGTCCGAGCCGTCGGGACGTTCGAAGCGCACTCCGCGCACGGTGCCGTCGTCTTCGGCAAAGACATCGACGACATGGGCATCGGTAATGAGGTCGACGCCCGCCGCTTCGCAGGCGTTCATCAAGCAACTCATCAACTCCGTACCGGTCTTGGTCGGTGTCGCGTGGATTCGCGCGCGCGAGTGCCCGAGCTTGGCGCCCCAATCGAGATCGACCTTGAGCGGAATGTTGTGCGTGGCGGTCAGCCAATCAACGGTCGCCCCGGACGCGTTGGCAAATACCCGTGCCAATTCGTGATCGGTCTGCCCGCGGGTCAGCTTGATGATATCGTCGGCAAACCGGTCGCCCGAGTCCTCAACGCCCGCTTCCCGCTGGCTCTTGGTCCCTGCCGCCGCGATGTTGCCCTGCGACATCGCCGTGGAACCGCGCGGCGTATGGTCCCGTTCGAGCAGAAGCACGTCCGCGCCGCCGTCGCGCGCCGCAAGTGCAGCGGTCATCCCCGCCGCCCCGGCGCCGACAACCACGACAGGCACGGTGTATTCGAAGGTCTTTCCAGCAGCGGGTTTAATCGGCATTGGCGGCTCCTATGGCGAGGGCACAGCCTAGCACAGCGCTGCGGCGGACCTAGCCTTTGACCTGCTTGGCCGCTTCGCGACCGGCGATGCGCCCCAGGACAGTCGCCGTCAGCAAACCGTTACCCGACAGGTAGCCCCAGCGCGACGGGCCAGACAGGCCGCGCGCGGCGCCGCCCCCGGCATAGAGGTTCGGCAGCGGTGTGCCGTCCTCGCGCAACACCTGGGCCTTGTCGTTGACTACCAGGCCGCCCTGGGTGTGAAACAATGCGCCGGTGATTTTGGCAAAGTGGTAGGGCGGCTCCATCAACTCGGTTTTGCTCCAGTCGCGGCCCCATGGGTCCGGCTTAGTGCCACTGCGATAGGCGTCGAGATCGGCGAAGGTCTGTTTGAGCGCGTCCAGCGGCAGGCCGGTCTGCTTGGCGATGCCCTCGACCGTGTCAGCCGTTTTGTGGGCACCCATCTCGATGCCGTTGCGGTAGTCGAGGAAATCGACGCCGAGTTTGTGTCCGCCTTCGTCCCAGATTTCCCACGCGACGCCCTCGGGTTGCGAAATGACGTCCACGGCTTGTTCCGAATAGCCGCGCACCTCGTTGGAAAAGCGTTCGCCGCCAAGATTCACTTGAATCCCGCCCTCAGTCAGGAGGCCCCAAAACAGCAAGGTCCCGTGCGGCTGGGTGACCGCGCCGTGTCCCTGATAGCCGCCCATGTCGGCGACGGCGCCGCCGAGCTGGCGCCCCCAATTGACCGCGTCGCCCTTGTTGCCGGTGTGCCCGAAGTACCAGGCGTCAGCCATTTCAGGGACGAACTCGCGCACCATTTCCGGGTTTCCGCCATAGCCGTTGCACGCGAGGATCAGGGCGTCGCAGCCGATGTCCTCGACGGCGCCGTCGGGCCGGGTAATTCGCACGCCGGTCACGCGACCGGTCGTTTGGTCGGCGAAGAGGCTGGTCACCGGGGCGGAGGTCGCGATATCGATCCCCTCGCGCCCGACCGCCTCGTTTAGCACCGCCATCAATTCCGTGCCGGTACGGTTGGGCGAGCCGTGCATGCGCCACTCGCTATGCCCGGGATATTTGAACCCGGTCAAAAGCGATAATGGCAGGCCGACGGTATCGACGAGCCAATCGACCGTGGACCCGCTGGCCTCGGCGACCCAATGCGCCATGTTGGGATCGTTCTTGTTCTTGGCCTTGGCGATCAGATCCTTCGCGAACTGCTCGGGCGAGTCCGTCACTCCGGCTGCCTTCTGCAACTTCGTGCCCGCGGCCGGGATCAAACATGTCGAGAGCGAGGACGACCCGCTCGGCGTCTCGTCGCGCTCCAGCAGCATCGCATCGGCGCCGTTTTCCTTGGCGGTCAGCGCGGCACTAATACCGCAGGCTCCGGCGCCGATAATGAGGACGGGGACCGAGATGTCGAAGGTCTTGTTTTCGGCGGGCAAGATCATGGCGATTTCCGGGTCAACGCAGTTTCAAGGGATGGGTTGATATAACATCGGTGGGCGGCGACTGACAGTGTTGCCGCCGGGCGGTCAGTGTGCGCGCACCAACCGACCAGGCAATTCGCCCGTCCAATCGCCGTCGCGCCGCGACACGACCCCTGATACGACCGTCGCGACGTAGCCTTCGGCCTGTTGCGACAAGCGCATCGCGCCCCCGGGAAGATCGTGGGTGGCCCGGGCGGCGTGCAGTTTGAGGCGGTCGTGATCGATCACGTTGATGTCGGCTTTCAATCCTGTCTTGAGGATGCCACGGTCGGGCATGCCCATGACCCGCGCGTGATCGCCGGTCAGCGCTTTGACGATCCAAGGGAGCGATAGGCGCTCGCCGTCGCGGTCGCGGCCCCAATAGGTCAGCAAAAACGTCGGCATGCTGCTGTCGCAGATCCGCCCGACGTGGGCCCCCGCATCTCCGAGGCCGATTTCCATTTCGGGGCGGCGCAGCATTTCCAAGCAGGTATCGAGGTTGTTGAACGCGAAGTTCCGTGCGGGCAAATAAAGCACGCCGTTCCCGTCGTTCTCCATCATGACGTCATAGGCGACGGCCAAAGGTGTGGTTCCCTTGCTTTCGGCGATCTTGTCGAGCCGGTCGCTGAGCGGCGGCGAATAGTTCGGCGGATCGCCCATGCGGTACAGCAGGTCGGCGCTGCGCGACATTTTCACTACGCGGTCGTCGGGGTTGGCGGGGTCTTCGTCGAGCAGACGGGCCCGCAGCGCCGGATCGCGCAAGGCAGCGACCCGCTTGGCCAGCGGCAGACTGGCAATGGCTTGGTAGGATGGGCAGGTCGTGAACGGGTTGTTGGTCATCTCCAGACCGAACAGCACGCCGACGGGTCGGGGCACGACCTGACCGTACATGCTGGCGCCGTTCTTGATGGCAGCCGCCGCGCCGTCGGCGATCTCGCGCCAGCGGTCGGGCGCGTCGCTGCCCTGCAGCATGGGGAAGTGGACCGGACGGCCCGATATCTCGGCGATGCGTCGCAGCATGTTGAACTCGGCCGAGACGCCGTTGACGCTGTTGAACTCCGACGCCGACATGAAATGCCCGCGCCCCTTGCGCGTCATCGCCAAGGCCAAGGCGAGCAGCTCGTCCTCGTCGGCTGTGGTTGAGGGGATGACGTCGCCGCTTCGCGCGCGATGCCCCGTCGCCCGCGATGTCGTGAACCCAAACCCGCCGGCTTCGATACCCTCTTCAACTAGCGCCGCCATTTGGCGGATGTCGGCGGGCGATGCAGGTTCGCGGCGAATGCCACGCTCGCCCATCACAAACACGCGAATCGGGACATGCGGGACGAAGGTGCCGAAGTCGACATCGGCGCGTCGCGTTTCGAGAACGTCCATGAATTCGGGGAAACTTTGCCACGTCCACGGCAACCCTTTGTCGAGGACGGCGGCGGGGATGTCCTCGACCCCATCCATCACATCGACCATGACGGCGCGATGCTCAGGTTTGCAGGGTGCGAAGCCGACGCCGCAGTTCCCCATCAGGACAGTCGTGACGCCGTGTTCGGAGCATGGGGTCAGATGCTGGTCCCACATCACTTGCGCATCGAAGTGCGTGTGAATGTCGATAAAGCCCGGTGTGACGAGGTGCCCTTTGGCGTCGATTTCTTCACTGCCGGCGTCCGCGACCTTGCCGACGGCTGCGATTTTGCCGTCCGTCACCGCGACATCGGCGTCAAAGGGCGCGCCGCCGGTGCCGTCGATAACGGTGCCCCCGCGGACAACAAGATCGTATTTCGCCATGTTCGTTCTCCCTCCCCAGGGCCGGCAATACCGCGACCTTGGCAATCCTAGCCCAGCCGGCGGCCTTATCCTTGTGGATTATAGACGAACGAAACGGCGACACGCCCCGTGGGCAGCCGCCCGTCTACTGGGGTAAACTGGCCCCAAGGGGTCCGCGACGGGAACACCCGGTCCGCCGACCCTGCATAGGGAGGACGTTGTGAGGATGGCTAAGGGAGCAGGTTTCTTCGTATCCGTCGTGGCAGTCGCCACGGCGGCACTCGTGTTTGATTCGGTCGGTGCACAGGCGCAAACGCTGCGCGTTTCGAACATCGGCAATCCGCCGAACCACGGCGACCCGACCACCAGCCTCAGCTACCAACACAGTTATACCTTCGAAGCGATGTTCGACGCTCTGACCACTGTCGACGGCGACGGCTCTGTGAAGGGACGGCTGGCGACAAGTTGGAAGAACGTCGATCCGACGACGTGGCGCTTTACGCTGGCGCCGGGTGTATCGTTCCATGCCGGCGCGCCGTTCAACGCCGACGCGATCGTCGCGGCGGTCAAACAATTGCAGTCGGACGATCAGAAGAAGTTCGGCGGTTCGGTCTACGGTAGTCTCAGGCATATCGTCGACGCCAAGAAGATCGACGATATGACGGTCGACGTCGTTACCGACCGGCCGGCGCCGATCCTCCCGCACGAGATCGCGGCGTTCCGCATTATCGACCCCAAAGCGTGGGCTGACTTGGGCCGCGAGAAGTTCGGCAACAGTCCGTCGGGTACCGGTCCGTTCCGCGCGACATCTTGGGACGATACCAAGGCCGAGATGACGCGGTTCGACAAAGGCGCCAGGAAGGCCAAGTTCGACGGTATCCTCATGTATTTCCAGCCTGAAGCGGCAACCCGCGTACAGGCTTTCCAAGGCGACGCAGTCGATCTCGCCTTCGGCATTCCAACCGATTCCGCCGGGTTGATCCGGCAGGCCGGCGGCACCGTGAACGAGGGGACGACGCCCTCGGTCTCGATCCTGGTCTTTAACATGAACAAGGGCGGGATCACCGCCGACAAGCGTGTGCGCCAGGCGTTCAACTACGCCATCGATAAGTCGTATCCCGAGACGTTGTTTAACGGGTTCGGCAAGGCGGGCAGCCAACCAGCGTCGGCGTCGGTCAACGGCTATCAGGCCGACATCAAGGCGTATCCATACGACACGGCAAAGGCACGCGCGTTGCTTGCCGAAGCGGGCTACGGCAACGGACTGACCGTCGATGCCGAGATCGTCAATAACAACGCGGATTTGACGAATCTGTACCAGCAAGTCGCCCAAGATCTGAAAAAGGTCGGAGTGACGATGAACCTAAAAATCATCACGCTACCCGATCTTTTCGGGCGAGTGACCGGGTCGAAGGAGTTCGAGGGTGAGATGCACATCATGAACTATGGTTCGAACCCGTCGAACGACGTCATGCGCTCGCTCAACGCGTTCCACTCCTGCACCGCAAGGGCCAAGTGGACCTGCCTGCCGGATGCCGAAGAGGCGATTAAAGGTGCGAACACCGAGTTCGATCCCGTGAAGCGCGCTGCGTATCTTCGCAAAATCGCGGAAGTCTATCACGACGAAGCGCCGGTCATCTTCCTCTACGAGCAGTTCGAACTCGACGCGACGTCGAAGAAGGTGAAGAACTACAAGAACGAGAATTGGCGCATTAACTGGGCCGATATCGAAATGGTGAAATAGGCCGCGTTTCATCGCCACGAAGAAAAGCTGCGGTGCCCAAAACGCCGCAGCTTTCTCTTTTGTGTGTGTCTCGTAGGAGAGAATCGTGCCCAAGGTGTTTGCGACCATCGACCGTCCGCCGCGCGAGCTCGTGGCGCAGGTGCGGCACTTGCGGCTCGACCAAATCGTCAAGGCGCTGGCGCCGACGCAGCTCATGGATTCGGCCATCAAACCGTTGGCGTTGCGTAACGTTCGAGCGGTCGGGCCGGCGGTGACGGTCGCATCGAACGGGCCCGATCCGATGCTTGGCATGATTGCCACGGGTGTAGCCCAGCCAGGCGACATCATTGTCGTTGCCGCGGGTGGCAGCACGGCTGGTTTTTCCTGGGGCGGCGGCTTGACGTTGTCGGCGGCAAATGTCGGCTGCGCGGGCGTGGTGGTCGACGGCGTTGTCATTGATGCGGGCGCGATCGTCGAGCAGGACACGCCGGTGTTCTGTCGTGGCGCGACGCTCCGCAGCGTACCGATCGCGGCAACGGGGTCGGTCAACGTGGCGGTGACCTGCGGCGGGGTCGTCATCCAACCGGGCGACGTGATCGTCGCGTCGCTGGATGGCGTATGCGTCATTCCGCGTGGCGACCTCGCGGATTTGATCGGCGTCGTGGTGCCAGAGTCTGCGCGCATTAACGCCAACATCGAGACGCTGAAGGCCAGCAAGAAGACGATCTTCGATCTGCGGGGAGGTCGGCAGTTCGCGGCCGACCTCGGCTTGGAATGGATCGACTAACGGCGGCTTTGAGAAATGCCGCATGGGACGAAAGTCTCCTGACACCATGCTGTCAGGAGGGGGTTGTTATGGTCTCCGGGCTGCAACGCACTGACCCAAACACGGAGACACACCGATGACCAATCCTTTCGTATACATGGAACTGCACCCGAGTAGCCCCGACAACGCCAAGTCTTTCTACGGCGATCTGCTGGGGTGGCGTTTCGCCGATATGGACATGGACGGCGCGACCTACACGATAGTCAGCACCGGAGCCGAGCCTTTCGCCGGGTTTGCCCCGTCGAACGGGGGTGCGCCCCATTGGCTGCCCTATCTGGGCGTCGCGGATCTCGATGCCGCGACGGCAAAGGCCAAGAATCTCGGTGCCAAAGTTGTGCAGCCCCGCGTCGATATTCCGGCCGGTAGCTTTGTCTGGATCGAGGATCCCGCCGGCGCAACTGTCGCCTTGTTTCAACCCAAAGGCTGAGGCTTTGGTATTCCTGGGGGCGAACGGGCCCTCAGGAATGCCGTCGCGCCCATTCGACGCCGTCGGCCCGGCGTTCTAGCATTCGCGATCACGCAAACTTTCGCAGGTGCGGTCGATTCTTTCGCCCGCATCCTACCAAGAGGCCCTATGCGCCGCGCTGATCGTCTTTTCGAGATTGTCCAAATGCTGCGCTCGCGCCGTTTCATGACGGCGGCGCAACTCGCCGGCGAACTCGAAGTATCGGAGCGGACGATCTACCGCGATATCAGCGATCTGATCGTGACCGGCGTGCCGATCGCCGGCGAGGCCGGCGTCGGCTACACCCTCGATAGAAAGTTCGATCTACCGCCGCTGATGTTCAACGCCGAAGAAATCGACGCGCTCATCCTGGGCTCGCGCATTGTGCAAAGTTGGGCCGATCCCGATCTGGCCGCCGCCGCCCATAGCGCACTGACCAAGATCGAGGCGGTGCTCCCCGAACCCCTGCGCATCAATATCGTCGAGAGCGCGCTCTTCGCCCCGCGCATCATGCCCGACACCGCCGTTACCGCGAACCTGGCCGTGGTGCGGCGCGCGGTCAACGACCGTTACAAGGTGACGTTTCGCTACACCCGGGCGGATGGCGAATCGACTAGCCGGGTCGTGCATCCGCTGGGTCTGTTCTATTGGGGATACGCCTGGGCGTTGGTCGCTTGGTGCGAGACCCGCGACGACTTTCGTAATTTTCGCCTCGATCGCATGGAGCAGATCGCGCGGCGCGACGAGAGGTTCGCCGACGTGCCGGGGCGAGGCTTGGCCGATTTCCTCAAACAACAGGGCCGCGAAAGGTGAAGGACTCCCGGGGACGGTGCCGTCCCCGGGAGCGGCGTTTTCAACCTTCGAGTTCGATCTCGTGCCAATTGATGGCACGGTTGAACAACCGGTAGTTCTTCACTTTCGGCGATAGACCGTCGATCACCGATCGTTCGTACATGTACGAAATCAACGCTTCGTCGTGATAGTGCTTCACGACCTGACGCACGAGTTCGGCGCGCTTGCTCTTGTCGAACTCCGCGTTGGCGGCGTCGATGGTGGGCTGGATCGACTTGTCGCAAATGAACGCGCCGAAGAAGCTGCACGAGTCGGTGGCAAAGGGGCGCATGACGTCGCCGGTCGGGAAGGACTCAACCAAGCCCATCCACATGTGGCCGTCCCACGGCTTTTGCCCGCGCAACTTGCCGAGCAAATCGGCCAACGCGATCTGCCGAAGCTCTAAGTTGATTCCCACCTGCCGCAGACTGTCGGCAATGAACTGCGACGTATCGGTGTAGTCGGTCGACGTTGGGATCAGTTCCATAATCAGGTTTAGACCGCCGCCGTGCCCGGCCTCCGCGAGCAATTTCTTTGCCTGCTCGGGGTCGTAGGGGTAGGGCTTAATGTCCGTTTGATGCCCAGCAACGGTACTTGCGCCCGACTGGCCGGCGGGAACCGTCAACCCACCCAGTACTTCCTTCACGTACTGGTCGCGGTTAATGGCAAAGTTGATCGCCCGCCGGACTCGGCGGTCCAGGATCGGCGCGTTGTCGGCCGTTGTTCGTTCTGGAACGGTGTTGAACTTGAACGACACCACATCGAAGATCTGGGTAATGTTAACCCGGTGACCGGAGGCGTCGAGGCGCGGAATGTCATCCGGGCTGAGGACCCAGGCGATATCGACCTGACCCGATTGAAGTGCGCTGACGCGTGCCGCGACCTCGGTGAGCGAATCGATGCGCAGCCGGTCGACCTTTGCTGGCCGCCAGGCGTCGGCAAACCGTTCGGCTTCTAGGGTTTCGCCGGTCCAACTCGTTACCTTGAAGGGCCCGGTCCCAATCGGTTTGACGGTGAAGCCTTCGATTCCGACATCCTTCTGGTAGTCGGCGTCCATAATTCTGAGCAATGCAAACCAGCGATCCAGAATCGGATTTGGCGTTTTGGTGGCGATTTCGACCGTTTGTTCATCGACTTTCTTGGCCCCGGCGAGGCCGAGGAAGTTCGCGGAAATACTGGTCTTGCCGGCGTCGTCGCTGATCAAGAACTCGACGTTCTTGACGATTTGATCGGCGGTCATCGGCGCGCCGTTGTGGAATTTTACGCCGTCGCGGATTTTGAAAACCCAGGTGGTCGGGTCTTTGACTTCCCACGATGTCGCGAGGCCGGGGTCGACCGACCCATTGCGATTCAAGTACGTCATGCTGTCGGCGAACGCCATCAACGGCAGGGTCGATTGGGCGCCGAACGCCATTTCGAACCGGCCCTTTTGTGGATTGAACCCGAAGTGCGCGACGCGGAGCGTTTTCTCCTGCGCCTGGGCGTCGTGCGCCGTGCCGAAGGCGACGGTTGCGGCGAGTACGGCGGCACCCGCAGCGGCAATAACCTGCTTCATTACTTTCTCCCTGTTTGGTCCTGGTTGTCCCAAAAACGGGGAATGCTAGTCCGATTGTCGCGGTGGACAAATACGCCCCGGCGGCTTGCCCACGGGGTGGTTTCTCGATTGCTAGAGATCTGGCTGCAGGGCGCTTTCGCGCCGGATCACGGTTCGCTTGGGTTCACGGCGCCGACGGTCATCACGCAATACGGTACCAGGTAGGAAATGACGATCTTCAGATAGGGCGGCATATGACTGGCCTTGACTAAGGACGGTCCGCATCGGTGCTGCAGGTCGCAGGGGTCAGCATAGCGCGATTGTCGGTCCGCGCCGGTGGGTGTCAAGCGTACCCGACAACGCGCGCAAGGGGCACGGGTCGGAGCCCGGCGGCTACCGCCCGGAACGCCCTTTCACATACAGAGTCGTGACAGGGTTGATCCGAGCGTCCGCCCTACATCGATCGGGATCCCGTGCCGAATTCGGGGTAGGCCTCGAGGCCGAGTTCGGCGCGGTCGAGACCCAGAGCTTCGCTTTCTTGGTCGGCACGGATCCCCATCGTGTACTTGATGGCAAACCATACGATTGCACTCGCCACGACGGTGAACGCCCCGATGGCCAAGATGCCTACAATTTGAGTGCCGAAACTGGCGTCGTTGTTGGTGAGGGGCACGGCCAGGGTGCCCCAAATGCCCGCCACCAAATGGGCCGAGATTGCGCCGACCACGTCGTCGACCTTGAATCTGTCGAACAGCGGGATGGCAACGACCGCGAGAATGCCGCCGACTCCACCGATCAAGATGGCTTCGAAGATCGAGGGGGTATCCGGCCCTGCGGTAATGGAGACCAAGCCGGCAATGGCGCCGTTGAGAACGAGGGTCAGGTCGACCTTTTTGTAAAGGATTTGCGCAAGCAGCATCGATGCCACGACGCCACCGGCGGCTGCCATGTTGGTGTTTACGTAGATATTGGCGATGGCAATCACATCCGCGGCCGATCCCATCGCGAGCTGGCTGCCGCCGTTAAAGCCGAACCAACCGAGCCATAAGATGAACGTTCCGAGAGTCGCGAGGGGCAACGACGATCCCGGCATCGGATTGACACGCCCATTTGCGTATTTGCCGCGCCGCGCTCCAAGGATCAGGCATCCGGTCAGGGCGGCCCAACCACCGACGGAATGGACTAGTGTCGACCCCGCGAAGTCGGCGAAACCCATTTCGCTGAGCCAGCCACCGCCCCACTGCCACGATCCGGTGATCGGATAAATAACAGCTGTGAGAACCACGACGAAGACCAAGAAGGACCATAGTTTGCTGCGTTCGGCGACTGCGCCCGACACGATCGATGCCGCGGTCGCAACGAAAACCATTTGGAAGAACCAGTCGGAGGAGGCGGCATAGTTGCCCGAGAAGTCGCCCGCGAGCGCAGCGCTGTCGTCGGCACGCCACCAGGAGATACTTCCGATAAATCCACCGTCAACGCCGGTGTACATCAGGTCGTAGCCGACGAGGTAGTAGGTGATCCCGGCGATGGCAAAGAGGGCGATGTTCTTTAGGCAAATCGTCGCGACGTTTTTGCTGCGCACCAGTCCGCTTTCAAGCATCGCGAAACCGGCCGCCATCCACATGACGAGGAATCCGTTCATCAGAAAAGAAAGCGAATTGAAGATGAAAGCGGTTTCGCTGACTTCCTGGGCCCACGCAGGCGTGGTGGCTAGGCAAAGAAGGCTGACGATGCTGACGCCGAGGGATTTGCGCATGGGGCTGACTCGCCTTTGGTCTAGGGGTTATTGAGCCCCATTACCCAAGAGTCGTGCCAGGTTCCGCGTGTCGAGCTAGGTAACTGAAATTAAAGGAAAAAATCTTCGAATCAGGCGCGGTAAGCTCTGCTTGGTGTCGATTTTCTGCATAGAACTTAGGCAGCGCCGTGCCATTGCCTATCTATTGTTCATTCCTTGACGCCGCCGAACACCATAAAGGCGCCCACGTTGCCGAAGTCGCCCGAGGCGAGCTCCCGGCGCCCGCGATTTTCGCGGTCGCGCCGCGCACTTGTTGCGGTCGTATAGATCACCTTGTCCCGCGCGAAGCCGACGTCGCTCGCCAGCTGCGGGAGGTCCAAGTCGTGCATCGGTCCGATAAAAGGTTCGTTGTTGAAATAGGTATCCCAATCCGGAACGAAGGCGTCGTAGGGATCCAGGCCACGCCAGTCGACCCCATCCATATGCAGCATCACGCCACCGGGCTTCAGGAGCCGGTGGCATTCGCGCAGGATGCGGGGCAGGGCGCGGCGGGAGGTTTCATGGATGATGATCTGCGACACGATCAGATCGAAATGGGCATCCGGAAAATCGGTCGTCTCGGCATTTTGTTGCGAAAAATGAACCGTCTTGCCCAAGGCTTGGGCCCGGGCGTGGGCATAGCGCACCATCGGCGCGCCGATGTCGAACGCATGCACTTCCGCGTTTGGAAAGGCGTCGCACCAGGGCAGTGTCCCGTGTCCGACTGAGCATCCCATGTCGAGGATTCGCTTAGGCGAAAGGCCGGGATGGTTCTCCTTGACCCACGCGACGAGGCTCTGACCGAAGTCGTCGTTGAGGGTCCCGCGCAGGCCCATCGAGAACAGATAGATACCGCGGTCGTACAGCGCGCCGGCGAAGAGATCGTCTTCGCCGAGTTCGCTGTGGTAGCCGCCTGGCATGCAATGAATATCGACTGCCGCGTGATAGCGCGGGATTTCCAGCGCCGGGTCGAGGCGCAGGGAACCTCGACCGCGGACCGTGCCCGCGCGGGCTTTCAGGTCGCTCCATCGACGTGCCACCGGTTCGCCGACCGAATCCCACATGAGCTCCTGTGCCGTACGCTTGAGCGCACTTGCAGCTTGGTAATAGGAATCTTCGGACAGGGCTCGTCGCACCTCGTGGCGCGTCGTTGGCACCCGGCCCTTGGCACGCCGAAAGGCGGGCTTGACCCGGTTCTCGTAGACCGATTTCGTGCCAGGCGCGACGTTCCCCGAAAGATGCGACTTCAGCCCTACAGCGAAGTGCTGCCGCGCCGCTTCGTCGTGATCCGCATCCACCAGTATTGCGTGTTTGGTTTGTGGCATGGCCGCTCCCTCGTAAGGCCGCAGTGTGGCGTCGGTGCGGGGCCGCCGCAAGCGGCACTCTTGCGCCGCGGCCCGCGCGCCGCGACACTGCGACCATCATGACCAGATTCGATATCCCTGCGATCCTCATCCCTGAACACATGGCGCTGCATGCGCGGCGGCATCCAAACAAGACGGCGTTGGTCTTCCACGACGACGCCCTCAGTTGGGGCGAATTCGACCGCCGCCAAAACCGGGTCGCCCAGGCGCTCGCCGCCCGCGGCATCGGGCGCGGCGACAAGGTCGGTATCCTCGCCGACAACAGCACCGATGCGGTGTGTGCCTATTTCGGTACGCTAAAAGCCGGTGCGGCCGTCGCGTCGCTGCCGACGATCGTTACCGCCGACAGCTTGGCGACGATGATCGCCGACTGTGCGGCCAAGGCGCTGATCGTGAGCGAAGGCTATCTCGACCGGATCGACGGCATCCGCACCGAACTGGATGTCGACCCGGCCGCTTTCATCGCGATCGGCGCGGCGCGGGCTGGCTGGCGGTCGTTCGACGAATGGCTGGCGGAGGCGAGCGACAGTGCTCCGGCTATCCGCAACGAACCCGACGACGATGCTTGTCTTATCTATTCCTCGGGAACGACCGGGGTCCCGAAGGGAATCGTGCTCACCCACCATTGCCGCCTCAACCACGCCTACCTGATGAGTGCGGAACAGCACTTCAACACCGATTCGGTGTTCATCGTCACGACGGCGTTGCACTCGAACACCGCATGGACTCTGTTGCTGTGTGCCTTCCTGTTCGGTGCCACGGCGGTGATCATGCCGAAGTTCGAGGCTGAGGAATGGTGCCGTTTGGTCGAGCGTTGGCGCGGTTCGGCGACGGTCATGGTTCCGGCGCAGTATCAGGCCATCCTCGATTCGCCGTCGTCCCAGTCGCGCGATTTGTCTTCGCTCAAGACCTTGGCCACGGTGGGATCCCACATGCGCGAGGGCATCAAGCGGCGCATGTTGGAAACTTTTCCGTGTGGCTACTACGAGGTCTACGGTCTAACCGAAGGCTTTGCGACCATCGTGCGGCCCGAAGACTTGCCCGCGAAGATCGTCTCGGTGGGCCGCGCCATGCTTGGCAACGACATCCGCATCATCGACGATTCGGGCGCCGAGCTGCCCCAGGGGGAGGCCGGCGAAATTGTCGGCTACAGCCCGATCCTCATGAAGGGCTACCACAACAGCCCCGACCAAACCGAGGCGGCGATATGGCGCGAACCGGTCAGTGGGAGAACCTTCCTGCGGTCCGGTGACGTCGGGCGACTGGACGAGGAGGGGTTCCTCTATTTGCTCGACCGCAAGAAGGACATGATCGTGTCCGGGGGCTACAACGTGTTCCCCGCCGATATCGAACGAATCTTGGGCGCCCATCCCAACGTGTACGATCTGTGCGTCATCGGCATTCCGCACGAACGCTGGGGCGAGACGCCGCTTGCCTTGATCGTGCCGACGCCTGGGGTCACCCCGGATCTTGTGGCGATGCGCGCCTGGGCCAACGAACGGCTCGGAAAGCATCAACGCATCGCAGCCATTGAGGTTCGCGACGAATTGCCGCGTAACCCGGCCGGCAAGGTAATGAAGGCCGAACTTCGCAAACCCTATTGGCAGGGACATTCCTGACATGGCCTACAAAGACATAAAGTATGCGGTGCGTGCGGGCGTCGCGACCATCACGATCAATCGGCCGCAGGTGCACAACGCTTTTCGCGGGCAGACTTGCGAAGAAATGGTCGATGCCTTCAACAAGGCGGCCTGGGACGACGACATCGGTGTCATCGTTCTGACGGGAGCGGGCAAGAAAGCCTTCTCGTCTGGCGGCGACCAGGGCGCCCACGACCATGTCTATGACGGACGGGGCACCATCGGGTTGCCGGTCGAAGACCTGCATTCGATCATGCGCGATGCGCCCAAACCGGTGATTGCCAAGGTGCGCGGCTGGTGCATCGGCGGGGGCAACGTACTGGCGACGATCTGCGATCTCACGATCGCGGGAGAGAGCGCGATCTTCGGCCAGGTTGGCCCGAAAATGGGATCGATCGACCCAGGATTCGGCACCAACCTTTTGGCGCGTCATGTCGGCCAGAAGAAAGCCAAGGAAATTTGGTTTCTTTGCCGCCGCTACAGCGCGTTCGAAGCGATGGAGATGGGGCTCGTCAACGCGGTCGTTCCTGATGCGCAACTCGATGCCGAGGTGCGGCGCTGGTGCGACGAAATTCTGGAAATGAGCCCGACGGCAATCGCGTTAGGCAAGCGGGCATTCAACGCCGAGACCGAATCGATTCGCGGTCTTTCCAATTTGGGCAACATCGCGGTGCGGCTGTACTACGATTCCCCCGAAGGTCGCGAAGGCGAACGTGCTTTTCGCGCTAAGCGCAAACCCCGTTTCAGGAAGGTGGCGCAAAAGCGTTGAGGGCGTCGGTTCTCGGTATCGACTCTTCGGCGATAAGGGCCCGCAGGTGATCGAGGGCGGCGGCGAGGTCGTCGCTCTTGTCGTCGCTGCGATAGACCGCAAATGCCGGTCGCGTGAATGCCGGGGCCGCGGCAATCCTGAATAGGATGCCTCGTTCGATTAGGGGCTGCACGACTCGCGATGGGAAGTAACCAGCGCCGCCAAATTCCAAGATGTATTGGAGGCCGATCACGCCGACACTGACCTGGAGGCCGGCGGCGTCGGTATCGGCAAAGGTTTGCTGATGACTGTTGAGGAAGGCCGATCCCCAATCGACAAAGACATAGGGAACGTTGGGCGAGTCGGCGTAATTCTGAGCGCTGCTGACTAGAATCAGCGACTCGTCGAGCAGCGGTTCCACGATGAGGCCCGAACGGGACTCCGGCGAATACAGTACGGCGACATCGAGAAACCCTTCGGTCATCTGTCGCATGAGGCCCTCCGGTTGATCGACGTCGCCTTGCAGCGCGACATCCGGCATTGCCGTTCTCAGCCGTCCTAGCCAGCGGACCAGAACCCGATCCCACAAACTGAGTTGTCCCCCGATGCGCAGACTGGCGCGGTAGGTGGCAGGTAGAGCAACCTCCTGCTTTGCCTGTTGCCAAACCCGTAGAATTGCCGTGGCGTGGCGTCTCAGGCGCCGCCCAGCAGGCGTGAGAACTGCGCCGGCGCGACCGCGGACGAAAAGTTGCCGCCCTAGAGCCAGTTCGAGTTCTTTGATCCGTGCGCTGACCGTCGACTGGGTAACATTTAGGCGCTCAGCCGCCGCCACGAATGTCCCGGCTTCGATGATCTCCAAGAAGGTGCGTGCTTGGACGTCGTCCATGTTAATCCATCGAAAAAAGCGATAGTAAATACATAAAACATTCGTTTGTTCGATGAAAGGTCTGAGACTACATTTCGTTGTGCCAGCAGATGCTGGTTTTTTTGGAGAAGACCCTACATGGACACGAAGAAACCCGGCGCGAAACCCGCCGCGTCCGCGAAGCCCGCTGCAAAACCCGGCATTTCCGCGAAACCTGGCGCAAAACCCGGTTCGGGAAAGAAATAGCTGATCGGTAGCTTATTTTCCGCGGTCCTCCCGGCCTTCGGCGTGGCGCGGAAAAGATCATCGATCGGTTGGAACGGCGCGTGACGAACCCCTAACGCGGTCCGCGCCATTTCCAGATCAAGGCCGTCCAGCTCTGCTGGACGGCCTTTCTCTATTTTGTGTCCGGGCTCTCGGGGTCGACGAGTAGGCGCTGAACCATAGCCGGGGTGATGTTGCCGCCGGTTACGAGGGCAACGGTCTTCTTCCCTGCGCTAACCCGCCCGGACAGGAATCCCGCAGCGGCGACGACGCCGGCCGGCTCTCCCAAAACCTTTCCACGGTACAAGAGCGTACGAAACGCCGACTCGATATCGATCTCGGTGACAAGAACGATCTCGTCGACGTAGCGCTGGACATGGGCAAACGGGAATGCCCCAGGCCGCACGGCGGAAAGCCCATCTGCAATACTGTCCCAATAGTCGATCGTCGCCGGTGTCCCGGCACGCAACGAAACGTAGGCCGCGTTGGCGCGCTCGGGCTGCACGCCGATGACGGCAACGTGCGGTGCGCTCTCCTTGATCGCTGTGGCGACACCGGCGATCAGGCCGCTACTGCTGACCGGCACCAGGACCTGTTCCACATCGGGCATTTGATCGAGTAGTTCCAGGCCCAGGCTCCCGTGCCCGGCGGGGATGGGGCGTTCCTCCCATGTATCGATGACGGTCATGCCCCGCTCCCGGGCGACGGCCTCGGCAGCCGGTTGCCGCGCCAGTGCATCGTTGCCGCAAAACACCACTTCTGCGCCATACCCGCGTGCCGCCTCGACCTTAAAGGGGCTGGTGCGGTCCATCATGACGACGACGATCGGGATATCGTGGCGCTGGCCGGCGAGCGCGAAGGCTTGGGCGAAGTTGCCGGAGGACGTCAGCACCAGGCCGTGCTTGAGATTCTGCGGGCCCATGACACGGATTGTGTTGAACGCCGCCCGCACTTTGTATGCCCCGGTGACCTGAAGATTCTCAAGCTTCAGGTAAAGCGATTCGCGCCCGATCTCCGAGGGCGTGCGGGCGAGGGGGACGATCGGGGTGCGCCGAACTATCGCCGGCAAATTTTCATGGGCGGCGCGAATCTCTTCCAAGGTGACGAATTGGGTCATACCACCAGTCCGGTAATGGCGAAGGATTCGATGACGCGCACGCCCGCTTCCTTCATCGCGGTAACCGCGCCGTTAACGCCCCGCTCATCGAGACCCCGGCAAGCATCGACGATCAGTACGGTGTCGAAGCCATGATTGCGCGCATCCATTGCGCTGAAGCGGACGCAGACGTCGGTTGCCAGACCAGTCAGGAAGACGCGGTCGATCCCACGCTCGCGCAGGTATCCGGACAAGCCGGTGGTCGTCGTGCGGTCGTTCTCGAAGAAGGCCGAGTACGAATCGATCTCAGGGCGAAACCCCTTGCGAATCACCAAGTGGGCGCGACCCTGGTCGAGGGCGGGATGAAAGGCGGCGCCGTCGGTCCCCTGGACACAATGGTCGGGCCACAACACTTGGTCGCCGTAATCGAGCGTGACCGTCTCGAAGGCCTTTCGACCGCGGTGTTGCGCGGCAAAAGAGGTGTGGTTCGCGGGATGCCAATCCTGCGTCAGGACGACGTTGTCGAAGTGAGTCTGAAGCCGGTTGACGATCGGTATGATCCCATCGCCCTCGGGCACGGCAAGGGCGCCGCCAGGGCAAAAATCGTTCTGGATGTCGATCGCCAACAGAACGTCGGTTTTGGAAGGCGCAAGGCGCATCAAGTCTCTTTCGGGTTCGCTTCGGGTCGGGAGACGAGTGGGAAGTATGCGGCGTGGCCCCAACTTGTCCAACGAAACTGTGGGCTGCGGCGCAGCGTGGGCGCCGCCGATCAAGTCGATTGGATCGGTTGACCCGGGCGCATACACTCCTGCGCGTCCGCCGCGACCTTCCTATTTCCGTCCCGCTATCCAAGGATCACGCCCATGGCTACCAAGGTACTGCCGATCGCGCATTCGATTCTCGATTCGCCGGCGCTGCGCGATCTCATCGCCGACGCTTACGAGTTGCCGCAGCCCGTCCATTGCGAACTGCTGACTCGGGGTATGAACGATGTCTACCTCGTCCGCGGCGGTGAGACGACTTACGCCAGCCGGGTCTGGCGGGCAGGGTTCCGGAGCGAAGCGGATGTGGCGTACGAGACGGCCTTCTTGAACTTCCTCGATGCGGCTGGCTTCCCCGTTCCCGAAGCGGTGCCGACCCGCGCCGGTACCCTCTATGTGCCGCTTCTGGCCCCCGAGGGTCAGCGCCACCTATCGCTGTTTCGTTGGGTCGCCGGTACGCCGTTCGCGGAGGACCCGGACCCGGCGATCGCGCACCGCCTGGGGGCCCTTTTTGGGCGCTTGCACCTGGCCGCCAAGGGATTCGCGCCGAAAGCCGTGCGTCAGATCGACAGTGCGGGCCAGCTCCGTCGTGGACTTCCCGCGCTACAACGCATGGTGGCCCACCGCGAAGGCGATAGCGCGTGGTACGCGCGCGCGGTAGAGGCGATGGCCACTGCGTTGAAAAAGCTTCCCGAAAAGGACGCACCGAAGGGGCCGAGTCACGGCGACTTCCATTGCCACAACGCCTTCATCGAAAACGACGAGATCACACTGCTCGATTTCGACAACTGCGGTGTCGACCATTGGGCCGCGGAGATCGTCAGCTTCACCTGGGCCAACGATTACATCGGCGGCTTCGACCCAGCCGTCAACGAATCGTTCGTCGCGGGCTACGAGAGCGAACGACCGATGGGGGCGGCCGAACGCGCGCTGCTTCCTCTATTCTATGCGGCCAAAGAGCTGCGCTTCTTGATCGGTTTTGCAAACAACGTGAACGCCGTCGGCCACACGCCGCTGCTCAATCCCGACTTGGATTGGTTTGCCGAGCGCACCCGCCGCCACATCGGCGCTCTGGGCATTCTTTAACCGGCGCGGATGATCGCCGAGACCGACCCGCCGCAGCCCGCGGCGCACGATAGCCCCTACCGCTGGGTCGTTCTGAGTGGAATCTGGTTGATCTATTTTTCCTTCGGTCTCCAGATCAATGCACTGGCGCCCCTGGTCGGTCCGATCAGCGTCGATCTTGGCCTCAGTTACTCGGCGATGGGGACGGTTCTGAGCGCGTGGCCGCTCTTTTATGTTTTCGCCTCCATCCCGTGCGGCGCGCTGGTCGATCGGATCGGGACGCGGCGCGCGCTCCTCATCGCGGCAGCGGTGATGTCGGCCTCGGCGCTCGCCCGCGTCGCTGCTGTCGATTTCTGGAGCCTATTTTTCGCGATCGCCCTCTTCGGTATCGGCGGTCCGTTGCTCTCGATCACGGCACCCAAAGCAGTCGCTAAGTGGTTCGTCGGACGCGAGCGCGGCTTGGCGATGGGGATCTACTTCACCGGCGTATCGATTGGCAGTGTCGCCGCCCTCGCTTTGTCGAACACTGTCTTGATGCCGCTCGCCGACGGTAACTGGCGGCTGGTGCTCTTTTTCTACGCGGCGATTACGGGGGTGGGCGGCGCGTACTGGTATGCCATTTCGCGCCGTAAAACGTTCCGCCGCGCGGATACCGGCGCGGACGAGGCGGGCAGGGGCACCGTGCGCCAACAAATCGCGGTATTCGGCTATCTGCTACGTATCCCCGCGGTAGTGCTCATTCTGTTGATGAGTATGGGCATGTTCTATTTCTACGATTCCACCACGAATTGGTTGCCCGAAATTCTCATCGCCCATGGATTGGCGCCGGGGCAGGCCGGCCTCTGGGCCGCAGCGCCGGTCGCGGTTGGGGTCGCCGCGTCTTTGCTCATTCCCCGCCTAGCGACGCCCGAGCGGCGCGGCGTCATTCTGTTGATGCTGTTCGTGTGTGTTGGGTTGGGGGCGGTGCTTCTGCTGTCGTCGAACCCGATCGCACTGGGCGGCGCATTTATCGGCCACGGGATCGCGCGCGGCGCCCTGATGACTGTCGCCCTAATGATGCTCATGGAAACCAAGGGTATTGCCGCCCATCAAATCGGTGCGGCGGGCGGGCTCTTCTTTACGGCGGCCGAGATCGGCGGCGTCTTCGGGCCATTGAGCTTTGGCGTTCTCTTCGATATCACCGGGACGTTTGCGGCACCCCTTTTCGTCCTGACAGGGGTTAGTGTCGCGCTTATCATCTTGCTCGGCCTACATCGGCGCGCGGTCGAACGCGACGCACCGCATGTCGCCGCGGTAACCTAAGGAATGACGGTTCTGACCAGTACACCCAGCGACGCCCGCGTGATCGATCCGGCCGGACACCCGTTTCGTTGGGCCATGCTGGGGGGCGTCTGGTTAATCTATTTTTCGTTCGGATTGCTATCGGCATCGATGGCGCCGCTCGTCGCGCGCATCACGGCGGATCTCGAGATCAGTCACACCGCGATGGGCAGCATCCTGGGAGCATGGCCCCTGGTGTATATCGTTGTGGCAATCCCATGCGGTGCGTTCGTCGACCGGGTTGGCCTGAAATGGTCGTTGTTCCTGGCTGCGTTGATCATGGCGACGTCGGGGGGACTGCGTGCAGTCGCACCCGATTTCTGGACCATGTTCCTCGCGGTCGGAATTTTCGGGATCGGGGGCCCGCTGATTTCCATCGGTGCGCCGAAGGCGATTGCGCAATGGTTCAAAGGCCCCGAACGCGGCCTCGCGATGGGCATCTATATCACCGGCCCTGCGCTCGGCAGTGTCCTGTCGCTCTCGTTGACCAATAGTGTGCTGCTGCCGTTGGTGGGCGGTGAATGGCGTTCGGTCCTACTGGTTCATGCCGGCTTGGTGGTCGCCGCTGGATTCGCATGGCTGCTCGTGGCGATGAACCCGATCAACCGCGCCGTCGAGGCCACGCACCGGCGCCGTGGCTCGATGGGCGAGCAGATCGCGGTCTTCGGTACGCTGCTGCGGATTCCGTCTGTCGTACTCGTGCTGATGATGAGCGTTGGGATATTTTTCTTCTATCACGGCATGGGAAACTGGCTGCCCGAGTTGCTGCGGCACGGTGGCATGGCGCCCTCGGCGGCGGGTCTCTGGGCCTCGTTACCCGTGATCGTCGGGATCGTCGGGTCGCTGGTGGTACCGCGCTTGGCCACACCGGGCCGCCGGTTCGCGATTCTGCTGATTTTGTTCGTCAGCATCGCCCTCGGCGCGATCCTACTGTTCAGCCCGGCGATGCCGAGCATCGTCGCCTCGCTCATCGTGCAGGGGCTGGGGCGCGGTTCTTTGATGGCCGTGGCGATGCTCATCTTGATGGAGACCCGCGGCGTGGAGGCCCAACATATGGGCGCGGCAGGTGGTCTGTTTTTCTCGGCTGCCGAGATCGGCGGCGTCCTTGGGCCGCTTACGATCGGCATGGTTTCGGACCTTACCGGTGGGTTCGACGGCGCCCTGTGGATGATGATCGCGATCAGCGGCGCCCTGGTGCTGCTGCTGTTCGCCCATCGCGCAGCCGAACGCCGGGCGGCTCTCCTGGCCGGTGCGAATTGACGTTTACTTGGTGAAGTGCGGGTTAAGAATCACGCCAAACGGGTTGCCGAATGGGTCGAACACGGCCGCCACGACGATGCCGCCGCCGACATCGTGCGGGGGTTCCAGCGCGGTTGCTCCCAAACCCAGTAATCGCTGATAGGCGGCTTCGGCGTCGCCGACGCCCCAATAACAAAGCATCGTCGGTGTCGCCGGCGGCGCAGTCTCAGCGGGCATCAAGCCAAGCTCGTAGCCCGACACACTGAAGCCGACATAAAAGGATTCGTCGAACGAGGGTGGAGAGCCGAGAACCTCGGTGTACCACGCCTTTGCAGCGTCCAAATCGGCGACCCGGTAAATGCATGTTTGAAGGTTGAGGAACGGACTTGTCGCGTCGGTCATGGGAACCCTCCTTCGGTGCGGCATCAGTGTAGCGCGCCCCGCCCTTGCGCGCTGTCGGCACTATGCCAGCATTGCGTCGGGGGCGGCGCCGGGTAGGATGATGAGATACAGGGGAGGAACGATGAACCAACACGTTATTCCGGCGGCCCATACCATTCTTGACGCCGTCGCGTTGGGCGAAGCGATCAACGCCCACTATGGATTGGGCACCCCATTCGTTTGCGAACTGCTGCACCGAGGGATGAACGATTTTTACCTCGTCCGTGCAGCCGGAAAAAAGTATGTGGCGCAGGTTTGGCGACCGGGTACGACGCCTGTCGACAAGGTCGACTACCAAATGGATTTTATGCTGCACCTAGATGCGGGGGGGATTCCTCTGCCGGTACCGCAGCGCGGAGCGGACGGATCGGGTCACTTGATCGTCGCTGGTCCCGAAGGCGAGCGCCCCGTCGCTCTATTTCGGTTCGTCGAAGGTAAGGCGTTCTCGTCGGACCCGACCGCGTCGGTGTCGCGCAAGATGGGCGTGATCTTCGGTCAGATTCATAAACTTTCGGAAGGCTGGGACCGGACGAAAGAGGCGCGCTTGATCGACCGCGAAAAGGGAATTGCGAGTTCCTTTCCCTACCTTGAAAAACTGGCCGCCCATCGCCCCGACGACCTCGCCTACTACCGCGAGGTGGCCGACGCGGTGACGGCGGGGTACCGCACGGTGAGGACGGCGGGGAACGTACCGTCGGGCGCTATCCATGGCGATTTCCATATCCACAATGCGTTCGTGCGGGCGAATGACGACGTAACCATCATGGATTTCGATGCCTGCGGCCTGGATTATTTCGCCCAGGAACTCATGAGCTACCGTTGGTCGATCGAGAAGAACGATTTGCCGATGTCGCTGTGGGAGGTGTTCTTGGAGGGGTACGAGACGGTGCGGCCGCTCTCCGATCTCGAGCGCAGCCATATCCCGCTGTTCCTGGTCGGCAAGGAGTTTCAGTACCTGTGCGGCTTTTCACGCGCGGTCAACGCGATCGGCCATGTCGCGTTCCATTTTCCAGGCTTCGACTGGTTCGCCGAAAGCGTGCGCCGCCATGTCGACGACGCCAAACTGCTTTAGGGACTCTGCACCGCGAAAAAGCGATTTGCGTCCAAGGAATTCGACAACGGCCCTGGGCCAATGGGGCCGATTGCTGTTAGAACACCGCTACTAGCGCCCCTTCAGTTCCCTAAGCGAGTCCGCCGTTGCCGACGCCCTTAGCTATCTTGCCCGTATCCGCCTTGCTACTCGGCGTGACCGGGCTCGTGGTCGGGACCGGCGTGTTGGGTGTGCTTCTGCCCCTGCGTGGTGTTGCCGAAGGATTCTCTACCTATGGCGTCGCCGTGATGGGCGGCGGTTACTTCCTTGGGTTCATCGCGGGATGTTTGCTGACGCCGAGGCTGGTCGAGCGCGTTGGCCACATTCGGCTTTTTGCCTCATTGGCGGCGATTTGCGCGGCGACCGTGCTGGTCCATGCGCTGGCGGTCAACCTGCCGGTCTGGATCGCCGCTCGTATGGTAACCGGTTTCGCCGTCGCGGGTCTCTACATCGTCATAGAAAGCTGGCTCAACCATCAAGCGACGAACGAGACCCGCGGACGGCTCTTCGCGGTCTACATGGTCGTGAATTTCGTTGCGCTGATGACGGGCCAGTTGCTGATGGTGGTGATGGAAGTCGGGGCGGTGACGCCGTTCCTCGTAACCTGCCTGGCCGTGTGCCTTTCGCTGGTGCCGGTAGCGTTGTCGCGGACGACGGCCCCCGTGGCGGAACCGACCGAACCGTTGAGCCTTCTCGCGCTCTATCGAATTTCGCCGCTCGGCACTGTGGGGTGCGTGCTTGTCGGCATCGCGAACGGCTCATTCTGGTCGCTCGGACCGGTCTTCGGCGCCGAGCAGCTCGGATCGACGGCGCTTGCCGCCGTCTTTGTCAGCGTCTTCGTTTTAGGCGGGGCGGTTGGCCAGTGGCCGATCGGGCGCCTGTCGGACCGTTGGGACCGTCGCAAAGCCATCGTCGTAACCTGCCTGGCGGCGGGTTTGGGCGGCGTACTGATGGTCGTTTGGCCAGGCGGTTCCTTGGCGACGCTGGTCTGGGGCGGGGTGACCGGCGTCTTCATGCTGTCGATCTACTCGCTGTGCGTTGCGCACACCAACGATCACGTTCAAAGCAAAGACTTCGTCGCGGCGAGCAGCGGGCTCTTGCTCTACTACGGACTGGGCGCTGTGAGCGGCCCAATCTTGGCTGCCGCGTTGATGTCCGAACTTGGGCCGCGCTTTTTGTTCCTGTGGACGGCTGTAGCCCACCTCGCGTTGGCGGGGTTTGCGATGTACCGCATGGGCCGCCGCGGCCCGGTCGCGGCGACCGATCGCGAGGACTTTGTACCGATGTTGCGGCCCGTGCCGGTCGCTACCGACATGGATCCGCGGGCGCCCACCGACTCTGCACCCTAGCGCCGAAAAAGCCCGCCGCCGCCTGTTGCCTGCCGTCCAAGCCGCCTAAACTGAGGTCATGTCCACTCCGCCCAAGCAAGAAGTCCACGTCAACGGACTGTTCCAGACCCCGGTCTTGGCGACGGTCCTGCCCGATAGCGTGACGCTCAGCCCGGCCCTCGAAAAAATCGTCCTGGCGCGCGAGAAATCCCATCCCTCGACCCAGCACAGCAACTTGGGCGGTTGGCAATCAGACACCGAGTTCTTGTCATGGGGCGGCCCCACCGCGGCATCGCTCGTCGGCCAAGCCCGCGCCTTGGTCGACCGGTTGACTGCCGATCGACATGGCCGGGCCGTGAAGGTCGACTGGCACATCAACGCGTGGGCCAACGTCAACCGCCTGCACCATGGCAACGAGTACCATACCCATGCCGGCTGTTTTTGGTCGGCGGTCTACTACGTCGCCGACGGCGGGATCGCCGACGACCCGGCCCTTGGCGGTCAGCTTGAGTTCGCCGATCCGCGCGGTGTCGGACCGGCGATGCACGCACCGCTGCTCGCGTTTAGTTTTCCCGGCGGGCAATCCCTCGGGGCATCCGAGTCGATCACGCCGCGAAGCGGCATGATGGTGATCTTCCCGTCCTTCCTTAGTCACGGGGTCCGGCCTTACCTTGGGAAGAGCGTCCGGATATCGATCGCCATCAACTTCTCTGCGACGCCGGCCCTAAATCCCTTGCTCGCTTAACGCGCAACGCGCCAAATCGCGCACACCGCCTGAACCCGAGGACCCTCGATATGCCGCTGCCTGTCGTTGCGATTGCCTTCAACCCCGAGGATGAACGCGTCCGCCGGGAATTCGACGATGGACTGGCCGGGAAAGCCGGTGTGGTGTTCCTGCCCTCGCTCGAAGACGCCGCGCGCATCGATGCGTTTACGTCGGCAAAGGCCGTTGTGGTGCGCGGATTCAAATCGGATTTGAGCTGGATCGATCCGAAGCTGATTGTGGGCAAGCTTATTCAGACGATGATCGCCGGCGTCGATCAGCTCCCCTTCGATAGCCTGCCGCCCGGCGCGATGGTCGCCCACAACGGCGGCGCTTTCGCGCCGCAGATGGCCGAGCACATCGTTGGAATGATTTTGGCGGCCAAAAAGGATCTACTGGGCCGGCACCAGGCACTGGCGCGTGGCGCGTGGATGCAAGCCGACGGGACCCGTGAACTGCGCGGGGACACTTGTCTGATTGTCGGGTTCGGCGGGATCGGCAAGGCAACGGCGAAACTTCTGCGTGCTTTCGACGTTCGGATCGAGGCAGTCAATCGCAGCGGGCGAACCGACGAGCCGGTCGATACGATCGGAACGCTCGCGTCGTTGAACGAGCTGCTCCCGCGGGCCGATATCATTGTGCTCTCCCTTGGTCTGAACGCGCAGTCGCGGGACTTGATCGATCGCGAGGCCCTGGCATCGATGAAACGCGATGCAACGCTGGTCAACGTCGCCCGCGGCGCGGTGATCGATGAGGCGGCGCTCTTTGAGCACCTCCAGGCAAACCCATCCTTCTACGCCTGCATCGACACCTGGTGGGGGGAACCGTATCCCGACCGCAAATTCAGCGCGGCCTATCCGTTTATCGATTTGCCGAACGTGATCGGCTCGCCGCATAACTCGGCCACGACCGGTACCTATTTCGTCAACGCTGCCCGTCATGCGGTTGCCAACGTCTGCCGCTACCTGGAAACCGGTACCGCAGAGCGCCTTGTCACCGAGGCCGATCGCCCCTGAACCCGGCATTTCCGACGCTGGATGCGCGACCCAGTTAGAAATAGCGGGGCCAAGGCTGGGGAAAGGACGCGCGCCGTGACGACGGTCACAGCCAACTCCCGAAACCCGTGGAATACTGCGGCATTGAGTAACCACGACGCGTAGTAAATTTTGTAAGGCGGTCCCCCCGCTGGCCCTGGAGGGGGACCGCCCTTTACCCCTGGGCCCTAAATGACAGTATCCTGCGACGGGCCGACACGCGTCGTTTAAGGGGATTGGAACTGTCGACTTCAAACGCTGGCCAAGACCGACCGAAGCTCACCGAGCGGCTGAACCGCGCGATGTCCAACGTCCCCACTCGACTCGGCGTCTGGCCCAGTGCGGTGCTGGCAAGCGTCTTGTTCACCCTCGTTCTGAATGCAGTAGCGCTTCTCTCCTTCTGGGTATTCGATCTTCCCGGATATAGGGAACGACCGGCGAATGGCGTCTTTCTCGCCATTATTCCGTTGGTTGTGGCCGTGCCGATTTGGTTGGCGGTATTCGCGGCGTTGGATCGGGCGAGACGCGCGGAACTTAGGGCCCGCGACAATGAAGCGAAGTTTCGGGACCTCGCCGAGGGGTCGGTCCAAGGCATTTGTATTCAACGCAATTTCGAGCCGCTCTATTGCAACCGGGCCTTTGCCGACATCTTTGGCTTTGGATCGGTGGCCGAAGCGCTCGAATCCGGCACGATGAGTTGGATGTTGCCCGAGGCGGCACGCACGGCGGCGCTCGAACGATCAAAAGAAAGCCGTCAACTCGGTCGTGCCCGCGAGGCCATACACCCGGCGTTCCGTAAAGACGGGAGCGAAGTGTGGGTCGAAAGTCATATCCAGCATGTCATTTGGGACGGGGTCGAGGCGGTTCAACTGACCGTCCTCGACGTCAGCGAACGCCGACAGATCGAGCGAATGAAGAACGAATTCGTTTCGACGGTCAGTCACGAATTGCGGACGCCATTAACCTCCATCAAAGGCGCCCTTGGCCTCCTCGAATCGGGCATGGTCGGACACATTTCCGAACGAGCCCAGGAAATCGTCACGATCGCCGCGAACAACAGCGACCGGCTCATTCGATTGATCAACGATATTCTCGACATTGAGCGTATCGAAGCCGGTCGCTCTTCGCTCCGCAGAGAATCCGTTGACCTCATCTCGTTGGTTCGGCTGGCGGTAGATCAGTCTATTGGATTAGCGCATGGCGAAGGGGTCAGCCTCTCGGTGCTCGACACACATACCCCTGTTCATGCCGAGGGCGACCGGGACCAACTCTTGCAGGTCTTGGTGAATCTTCTCGCGAATGCGATCAAGTTCTCGCCCCGCGGCACGGATGTGGTCGTGCGTGTCGTTTCTGCCGAAACGTCGGTGCGCGTCTCTGTGACCGACCGCGGTCCGGGCATCTCGGAGGAGTTTCGGCCGCATCTATTCGAGAAATTTTCCCAAGCCGATGCGTCGACTGCGCGCAAACACGGCGGCACCGGCCTTGGTCTCCACATCTGCAAACTCATCGTCGATCGTCATCGCGGCACGATTGGGTACCAGCCGGCCCCAGGTGGAGGATCGATCTTCTACTTCGACATTCCCAAGACGATCGCCGCGACAAGCCCAAAGCGCCTCGCGGCCGAGTAGGGCGGTGCCGGTTTGGCCGAGTGGCGCGGCGATCCCCCGCGTCGTAGGTGGAGCTTTCAGGTTGTTCGGCCTTTTTAGGGGGCGGAGATGACTCCCGACGAGGCGTTTGCGGAAGGAATCAAAGCGCTGCGACAAGGGTCGCCTGGCCGCGCCGAATCGGTGTTCCGCGATATCTTGAAGGTGGCCCCGGATCACGCGCCGAGCATCCATTTTCTCGGCGTCGTATTGTTCCAGGGCGGCCAACGCGACGAGGCGCTGAAAATGATGACGCGCTCAATTGCTTTGCGGCCGAAAGAGGCGTCGTTTCACCAGAACCTCGGCGGCGCGTTGCGCGACCTCGGCCGCTATGACGAAGCACTACCGGTTCTGCGCCGCGCGCTTGACCTATCGCCTAACGATGCGACGGCGGCGGCCAATGTCGCCACGGTGCTGCACCGGCTTGGACAGCGCGGCGAAGCGGTAAACGCGGGGCAACACGCCTTGGCGATGAAGGATCGTCAGGCTGTCGCCCGCGCGGGGGTGGTTCCCCTTCGGGCGGACGCAATAGTGGTTCCACCGTTCCGAGCCGATGCGCCGGCACGCAATGTCATCGCTTTCTCGCTGTGGGGGAGCGGCGGAGAATATCTTGCTGGCGCGCTCGAAAACGCCGAGCTCGTCGGTACCGTCTACCCCGGTTGGACCGCGCGATTCTATGTCGATTCCACGGTTCCACAGCCTGTCGTCGGCGTTCTGAAGAAACTTGGCGCCGAGATCGTCGTCCGGCCGAAACCGCCACAGGCGGCGCGGGGGGCATTCTGGCGCTTCGAGGCAGCGAACGATCCGACCATCGACCGATTTTTGTGCCGTGACTGCGACGCCCGGCTCAACGCGCGCGAGGCGGCAGCCGTCGCCGAGTGGATCGACGAGGGGAGCGCTTTCCATGTCATGCGGGACAGCCCGGCCCATATCGAACTTGTCCTCGCGGGGATGTGGGGCGGCGTTGCCGGCGTTCTGCCGGCGCTGGGTCCGATGATCGAGGCCCAAATGACGCAGTACGGCGGCCGCTGGGCCGATCAGGTTTTCCTCCGTCAGGAAATCTGGCCTCGTATCCGTCCGGTCGCTCTCGCCCACGATTCGGTCTTTCAGATCGCGCGGTCGCGACCGTTTCCCAAGGGCGCAGACCTCGCGGCCGGTCGACATGTCGGTGGCGCAGTCCTGGCGGGTCGCCGCGGTAGCCTTTGAACGTCGGGCACGTCCGTCACCCGGTGGGCGGCCATTTGCCTTGGTTTCGCCCGGTTGCTGTCACCCACTCGTCATGAACCTCCTGTACTGGAAGGCGGATGATGAAGCGGGACGCCTGTACCGAATTGAGGCGGCGCCCATACAAGAGTTGGAAACGATGTATCACACGACACGCGACAAACTGGTTCCCTTGGACGTGCGACTGCCGGAGGCCGTTATCGCGCGGCTGGAGGCGACCGCCTACCGCGAGGGCGTGCGGCTCTCGGATATGATCCAAACGATAATCGAAACGGGGCTGGATACGCACAACGGACAGGAGATCCGCCGCGCCGCTTAACCCGTGACAAATCCGCGGCGCGGCTTCTGACCTATCCGCGGTCAGGTCGCCGGTTACTCTGCGGCCTGCCGGTTGGCCGGGTTGCGGGGATCCTCGGTCCACGGGGTATAGGGGCGTCCGTTATCGACACGTACCATCGTGATGCAGTTATCTACCGGACAGACCAACATACATAGATTGCAGCCCACGCATTCCGCATCGACCACTTCGTAGCGCCGAACGCCGTTACTGCGCGCGGTAATCGCTTGGTGCGCCGTATCCTCACAGGCGATGTGGCACAGCCCGCACTTAATGCATGCATCCTGGTCGATCCGCGCGACAATCTCGTAGTTGATGTCGAGGTTTTCCCACCGAACGTAGTTCTCGACGGCGCGTCCGCGCACATCGTCGATCGTGCGGTAGCCCTTCGAATCCATCCAATTCGACAAGCCGTCGATCATGTCTTCGACGATCTTGAACCCTTGATGCATGGCCGCGGTGCAGACTTGAACGGTCCCGGCACCCATTGCGATATGTTCGGCGGCGTCGCGCCACGTTGAAATACCGCCGATTCCTGAAATCGGCAAACCCGATCCGAACTCGCGGGCGATGTCGCCGATCATGCGCAGGGCGATCGGCTTGACCGCTGGGCCACAATAGCCGCCGTGACTCCCCTTGCCGTTGACCTCGGGTAGCGGCGACATCGTATCGAGATCGACACCGATGACGGAGGCCACGGTATTGATGAGCGAAACGGCGTCGGCCTTGCCATCTACCGCCGCCTGGGCGGGGAACAGGACGTCGTTGACGTTTGGCGTCAGCTTCACGATCACCGGTAAACGGGTGTGCTTCTTGGCCCACTCGGTGACCATCGTGACGTATTCGGGCACCTGGCCGACTGCGGCGCCCATGCCGCGTTCGGACATGCCGTGTGGACAGCCGAAATTCAGCTCCACGCCGTCGCAACCGGTGTCCTCCACCTGGCGGAGAATGGTTTCCCACGCGGGTTCCTCGCACGGGACCATCAGCGACACGACGATAGCCCGATCCGGCCACCGTTTTTTCACGTCTTTGATTTCCTGCAGGTTCACCGCGACCGGGCGGTCGCTGATCAGTTCGATGTTGGTAAATCCGGCAACCCGCGTGCCGTTGTAGCCGTTGGCGCCGTAGCGCGACGACACGTTCACGACCGGTTCGCCGACCGTCTTCCAAACCACGCCGCCCCAACCGGCTTCGAAGGCGCGTTCGACGTTATAGGCTTTGTCGGTTGGGGGGCCCGAGGCGAGCCAAAAAGGATTGGGCGATTTGATCCCGGCAAAGTTTGCGCGCAGGTCGGCCATGGTGGGTTCCTCTCTCGTTCAGCCGCGCAGGTCGCCGTCGATGGCGCGCGCGGCAATCTTACCGTCCTCGACGGCCTGTACCGTCAGATCTTTTCCGTCGATGCAATCGCCCCCGGCGTAGACGCCCTTGAGCGACGTGCGCCCCATTGCATCGGTAACGATGCGGCCGCCGCGTACGTCGAGGGGCTCCTTCGCACCTCCCTGAACGGGGTCGGCGACCAGAACCTGGCCCACCGCGGTCAACGCCATGTCGGCGGGGACCAGATAGGTCTCGCCGGTGCCTTCGATTCTGCCACCTGTCATGCGGGTGCGTTCGAACTCGACGCCGGTTAGGCCGCCGCCCGAGCCGACGAACCGTACAGGCTTGGACCAATATTTGATCTTCACTCCGTCGGTTTGCGCGAATTCCTGCTCGTGGTCTGTGGCGCCCATTTCGTCCGGGCCGCGGCGATAGATCATCGTGACATCGTCGGCACCGAGGCGGCGGCTCTGGATCGCCGCGTCGATCGCCGTGTTGCCGCCGCCAATGACAACGACCCGGCGACCGACGGCAAGCGCGGCGAGATCGGGGGCCTGCCGCAGCCGTGCAATGAAATCGACAGCCGGTTCGACGCCATCGAGGTCCTCGCCGGCGATCTCGATGGCGCGCACCCCCGTTTGGCCGATGCCCAGGAACACCGCATCGTAGTCGCGCCGCAGTCCCTCCAATGTCAGGTCTTTGCCGAGGGTCTTGCCGGTCTCGATCGAGATCCCGCCGATCCCAAGAATGAAATCGATCTCCCTTTGGGCGAAGCCGCCAACCACCTTGTAGGCCGCAATGCCGTATTCGTTCAGGCCGCCCGGCTTGTCGCGGGCATCGTACACGGTGACGGCGTGGCCGAGCCGGGCCAACCGGTGGGCGCATGACAGGCCGGCAGGGCCGGCACCAACGACGGCGACCTTCTTCCCGGTGGCTGCGGTGCGCGCGAACGGCTGTTCGCCGGTTTCGAAAAATAGATCGGTGGCGTAGCGCTGCAGCAAACCTATCGCGACGGGTTTGGTTTCTTGGGCGTCGCGCACGCAGGCTTCTTCGCACAGTTCCTCAACCGGACAAACCCGCGCACAGGCGCCGCCGAAAATGTTGGGTTCGAGAATATCGAGCGCTGCGCCGCGGATATTGTCCGTCGATATCTTGCGAATGAAGGATGGAATATCGATCCCGGTGGGGCAGGCTTCGACGCAGGGCGCGTCGTAGCAAAAGTAGCACCGGCTGGCCTCGATCAAGGCCCGCCGGCGGTCGAGAGGAACCCTGGCGTCGGTCTCGAACCCAGCGGCATAGGCTGCCGCATCGAGGCGTCCAGCGGCGATGTCACGTTGTTCTGCCATGGTTCCCTACCGACCAAAACGCAATACCAGCATGTTGCGGGTCGGCAATGCCAGTCAAAAAGGTGGCAATACCCCGTGCATGGTCCCTTCGAGGCAGTCGCTCCGCCGGTTAGATGCGCGCAATCCCGTTGCGTGCGGGCGCCGGAGTGCTATACCCGAGCGATCTTTCTCGACGGGGATGATCGATGAAACTCTTGAGCTACCGGCATAACGGCAACGATACCTATGGCGTGGCGCTCGACGACGGGGTTGCCGACCTTGGCCGCGAGTTCGCCGATCATTGGTCCAGCCTCGGCGATGCGATCGCCGACGGTGGATTGGACGATTTGATGCGGGCCGGCGCGGGCAAGTCCGCCGAAGTGCCCTACGCCGAGGTCGAGCATCTACCGACAATCGTCGCGCCGCCCAAAATCATTTGCGTTGGGCTGAATTACAAGACGCATATCGAGGAAATGGGGCGCGACGCCCCGGCCTACCCCATGCTGTTCGCGCGCTACGCCGATTCCCAGGTTGGGCACGAGCAACCGATGGTACGGCCCAAGGTCTCCGAACAGTTCGACTTCGAAGGCGAGCTTGCCTTTGTGATCGGGCGCTCTGGCCGGCACATCGCGGCCAAGAACGCGCTCGACTATATCGCTGGTTACACCTGCTTCAACGACGGCTCGATCCGCGACTATCAACGTCACACGACGCAGTTCATGCCGGGGAAGACCTTCTGGCATTCCGGGGCTATCGGGCCATGGATGGTCACCGCGGACGCCATACCCGATCCCACCGCGCTGTCCCTCACAACCCGGCTCAACGGGACCGTTATGCAAGAGGCGCGGACCGACGATCTGCTATTCGATATCCCGACCCTCATCGAATATCTCTCCAAGGTCGCCCCCCTGGTGCCGGGAACGGTGGTCGCCACCGGTACGACTGGCGGTGTCGGCGCCGGCCGCACGCCGCCGGTGTGGATGAAGCCGGGCGACGTCGTCGAAATCGATATCTCGGGGATCGGCGTCCTACGCAACCCCATCGTCGACGAGCGCTGAGTCGGTGAACCTGCCGCCGGTGTTCCAGCGACCGGCCCAAGAGGCCCGGTGTGCTATCCCTGGCGGCCTTTCGCTTCACTACCTCGATTGGCCCGGGGAGGGTGTGCCGGTCCTCCTCCTGCACGGCAACAAGTCCCATGCCCGGGTGTGGGACTTCGTTGTCGACGCGAGCGCGCTCGCGTCCCACCGATTCCTTGCACCAGACCTACGCGGTCATGGCCTGAGCGACGCGCCGCCCAGCGGCTACCGCATCGAAACGTTGGTGGACGACATCTGGGACTTTCTCGACGCGCTTTCTATTGATCGCGTGATTGTCGTCGGGACCGCAACAGGCGGCTACATGGCGTTGACTATGGCCGACGCACGGCCCGACATGGTTGCCGGGATTGCCGTCGTCGATTCGGGCATTTGGATCGACCCGAAGACGAACTTCGCCCCGCGCAAGCGGATCTACGCCGATCTGGAAACAGGACGGGCGGCGTTGGATCGCAGCGACCGATGGTCTGACGCGGCGAAGGATCACTACGCGCACCATTCGTTTCGACCGCTACGCAACCGGCAAGTCGAATACCGTCATTTTGAGCAAAGCGAGACCGCCGAAAGTCGCGCCGCCTTCGGTATCGAGGCCCTGTCCGTTGCGTGTCCCGCTCTACTGGTCCGCGGCGAACACTCGGATATCACATCCGCGGACGCGTTGGAGCGCTTGGCGGGTTACATCCCCCAGGCGACAACCACCGCCGTCGCCGACTCGGGCCACCATGTCCCCTTGGACAAACCGGCGGCATTCGCCAAAGTTGTCGATCACTTCGTCTTGACCTTGCGTTAACCGAATGGCGCAAAGAACGGTCGTGGTGGCGTCGGTTTCCCGCTAATGTAAGGCGCTAGTCAAAGGCGCCCCGGTTAGAGGGCGGCAGGTAGCAAGGGAAGCGACCGTGACGTCTGAGCCGCTACTTCGGGCCGAGGGAATTGAACTGAGCTTTGGCGGCGTGGCGGCGCTCAAACAAGTGTCGCTCGATGTTGCCGCCGGGGGCATCACCGCGCTGATCGGTCCAAACGGCGCCGGCAAAACTAGCCTGTTCAACGTCATTTCGGGGTTCCATCGCGCCGATGCCGGTCGCCTGGTTTTCGGCGGTAACGATTTCACCACGCTGGCGACTCACAAACGCGCAGCCCTCGGGATGGCGCGGACTTTCCAGAACATCGCGCTGTTTCCAGGGATGACGGTGCTCGACAACATCAAACTCGGCGCCCACACCCATTTGAAAACTGGCGTCCTCGCCGCGGGGTTGTTTTGGGGGCCGGCGCAGCGCGAGGAAACGGCGCTGCGGGCACGCATCGAACGCGACATCATCGATTTCCTCGAAATCGATCACATTCGCAAAACACCGGTGGCAATGTTGCCCTACGGTTTACAAAAACGTGTCGAGTTGGGCCGCGCGCTGGCGATGCAGCCCAAGCTGTTGCTATTGGACGAGCCGGTCGCGGGCATGAACCGCGAAGAGACCGAGGATATGGCGCGCTTCATCCTCGACCTACAAGAGGAGTGGGGGGTCACCGTTCTATTGGTCGAGCATGACATGAGCATGGTGATGGACATCTCCAACCATGTCGTCGTGCTGAACTTCGGTGAGAAAATCGCCGAGGGCCCGCCCGAACAAATTCAGAAAAACCCCGCCGTGATAGAGGCCTATCTCGGCGTTGCACAGGACGCAGCCTGATGAACCTCGCCTTCGTCATCGAGGACAGTATCACCGGCCTCATGACCGGTGGGGTCTATGCGCTTATCGCCGTCGGGATCGTCTTGGTGTTTCGCGCGACCAAGGTTTTCAACTTTGCCCACGGCACCGTCATGATGGTCGGTGCCTATTTCTATTACACCATCGCCCTGGTGCTGAACGATCTCGGGCTCGGGACGTGGGCGATCTATTTCATCGGCGTCCCGTTGACGTTGCTCGCCGCCGCACTGTTCGGCGCGGTCGTGGAGCGCATCGTCATGCGGCCGATGCTGGGGCAACATCCGTTCGCAAAGATCATGGTCACGATCGGTCTGATCTCCGTGCTGGAGGGCGGCGCGGCGGTAATTTGGTCGACCAATGCACAGTACCCGCCTGCGCTGGTCGGCTTGACCATGGATTTCGTTGCAGGATTGGCGGTTAACCGTCAGATGCTCGCAAGTTTCCTGATTGCGGGGCTGGTGTTTGCGTTGATCGCCATCCTGTTCCTCAAGTCTAAGGCGGGCGTGGCGATCCGCGCCACGGCATCGGACCAGTCCACGGCCTATGCGATGGGGATCAATGTTCCGCGCGTCTTCACCGTGACCTGGATGGTGGCCGCCGCCACGGGGGCGCTGGCCGGTATTCTGCTTGCACCGCTGAACAGCCTGACGCCGGTGTTGGGGCAGGTCGGATTAAGCGTCATTGCCGTGGTCATCTTGGGCGGCCTGGATTCGGTCATCGGCGTGTTGCTCGCGGCCTTTATCGTCGGATGGCTAGAGGCGATGGCCAATCACTTCCTCGGCGGCAACTTCAAGGAAATCGTGCCCTACGTTGTCGTTCTATTGATCATTCTTGTCCGTCCGCATGGCCTGCTCGGGACGCCCGACGTGGAGCGGGTCTAGTCCATGCTGATTGGCAACTACAAGGCAAGCTACGCCGCCGACGAATCGATCTTCGGCAGTTGGCCCATGCGTTACGGCTTCGCCGCGATGGTCGTGGTTCTCGCGGTCCTCCCCTTCGCGGCCAACAGTTTCATTGTCTTCCTCGCCGTTCAGGTCGCGATCTACACCGTCGCGATCACTGGCCTCAATATCCTAACCGGATACACCGGATTGATCTCGCTCGGCCATGGCGCTTTGGTGGGAGTTGGTGCCTACGCGACGGCGATCTTCGGTAACTGGTTGGGGGTGCCGTTCTGGGTCGTGATCCCAATGGCCGTCGTTACGACCGCCGTCATTGGTCTGGGTTTCGGCTTGCCGTCGTTACGGATTCGTGGGCTCTACTTGACCATCGCGACGTTGGCCGCGAGCTTCATCATCATTTTCGTCATCGAACACTGGAAGTCGGTGACCAACGGTGACAGTGGCATTACCCTCGCACCAGCGTCGGTATTCGGGATCGATCTGGTGAGCGACGCGCAAAAGTACGCGCTGATCGTTCCCATTGCAGTTCTTGCAGTGTTGTTCGCCCAGAATCTCTTCCGTACTCGCGTCGGGCGCGCCTTCATTGCGATCCGCGACTCCGACTACTCCGCGGAGATCATCGGTGTCGGGTTGACCCGCTACAAGCTTCTCGCTTTTGCGCTGGGCTCGGCCTATGCCGGGCTGGCAGGTTCGCTCTGGGCGTACAATTTTTTGGCATTGCTGCCGACCCAGTTCGAACTACAGCTCTCGATTGTATTCCTGGCGGCCCTAGTGGTCGGTGGCTCAGCGCGCACGCTTGGGCCGGTTTTCGGCGCTATTTTCGTGATCTTGATTCCCGAGTTTCTCAAATGGGTATTCGGATTTCTGACACCGTTCAGCCCGACCATCGTGGAATACACCGCGCCAGCCAACACAATCGCGTACGGCCTTTTGATAATTGTGTTTATGATCTTCGAGCCGATGGGTTTGGCGGCGATCTGGACACGATTCTGGCGCTATCTCAATTTGTGGCCATTTTCACCGTAACCAGTCCATCACCGAATCAAAGGGAGAGAAGCAATGAAAGTCGATCGTAGAACGGTACTCAAAGGCACCGCAGCGGTTGCGGCAGCTTCAATCATGGGCATGCCCGCGATCGTTCGCGCGCAAAGCAAGAAGTGGGTCTTTGCCGGTTCGTCGCCGTTGACGGGACCGTTTGCCCAAGCCGGCACCACGGCGCTCAAAGATCTGCTCGACTGGGTCGAGATGACCAACGACATGGGCGGTATTGCCGGTCGTCCGGTGGAACTCATCCACGAGGACTCGGGCTATGTGCCGACCAACTCGCTCGCGAACTTCAAGAAGGCGATGTCGGCCGACGAAAAGCCGATCTTCTACTCCGGCGACTCGACCGGCTTTATGAAGTTGGTGGCGCCAGAGTTGACCCGCACGCCGGTTCTGTGCGGTGGGACGTCGTTTGCTTCCGATCTCGCAAATCCGGCGACCAACCCGTACCAGTACATCGCGGGCCCGACCTACCAGGCGATGTTCGATATTTTGCTGAAACACGTGAAGGACAACGGCGGCAGCACAGTTGCGTTCGTCTACTCGGACACGGAATTCGGTCGCGATCCGATCGAACATGGCCGGGCGGCGGCGGCGGCGCTGGGCCTCAAGGTCGTGCACGAGGAAATCACCAAGGCCGCGGGTGCCGAGGTCCAGACTCACGTCGCCCAATTGCGCCGGGCGAATCCCGACTTCGTCATTTTGCACGGCTATGTCACCGGTGTGTGGCCGGAAATCATTGGCACCGCACGGGCATTCAAGATGGAGACCAAGTTCCTGGGCACGTTCTGGGGCATGGAAAAGGTCATCGCCGACGGCGTCACGGCCAAGGCCGGTCCGATCCTCGACGGCTATGCTGGTGTTCTCCCGTATCGCTATTTCTATGAAGCCAAGGACTCGGCGTCCTATTCGAAGTTCTTCGCCTTCAAGAAACAAAAGTACGGCGATCAATTCCCCGGCTATGTCGTGACCTGGTCGCTCCAACCGATGTTCAGCCACGAGTTGGCCAAGAACGCGATCGAAGCGACAGTCAAAGCGGACAAAGAAGTCAATGCCGCGAACCTGATCGCGGCCCTTGCGGCGATCAAGGACTGGGACTCCGGCGGCTACATGGGGCAACCCGTCACCGTGGTGAACCACTCGGTGCCGCAGGGCCGGGTCTACTCCTACAACGCGGAGAACAAGCTGTTCCTGCCGGTCTCCGATTGGATCGTCACGTAGGACAGCGCAACACGGCGGCGCCCTTGGCGCCGCCGAAGCGCGGGAGGGGCCGTTGCTGAGCGTCAGCAACATCGAAGTATATTACCACCGCGTGGTCCAGGGCCTGCGCGGGCTGTCCTTCGACGTGCCCGAAGGCAAGGTCGTCGCCTTATTGGGTGCCAACGGTGCCGGTAAGACCACGGCGCTCAAAGCTATTTCCGGTTTGTTGCCGTTGGAGAACGGCGAGGTCACGGCGGGCGACATTTTGTTTGGCGGGCGGTCCGTCCTACGCGACGAACCCCACACTTTGGTCCGGCGCGGCATGGGCCACGTGCGCGAAGGGCGGCGGGTATTCGCCGACCTCACCGTCCACGACAACCTTGTTGCTGCAAGCTTCGCCCTGTCGGGGCGCAAAGACGCACATCCCGATTTCGACGACATCTACGATCTGTTTCCGCGTCTCAAGGAACGGCGTAGCCAACTGGCGGGCTACCTATCCGGCGGCGAGCAGCAAATGCTTGCGCTTGGTCGGGCGTTGATCGGCAAGCCCCAGATTATTCTTCTCGACGAGCCCTCGCTTGGATTGGCACCCAAGCTCGTCCTCGAAATATTCGACACGATCTCGCGCATCAACGAAGAGCGCGGCGCGACGATCCTATTGGTCGAACAGAACGCCAATATCGCCTTTTCCCACGCCCATTACGGCTACATCTTGGAGAACGGCAGAGTCGCAATCGAAGGTGCGGTCGACAAACTGCGCAGCGACGACGACGTGCGCGAGTTCTACCTCGGCGTTGGTGGCGCGGAGCGCAAATCGTTCCGCGACGTGAAGCACTACAAGCGCCGCAAGCGCTGGTTAAGTTGAGGGGGTCATGGCGCTAGCCGAGAACATAGATGTAGCGCACGAACGCTCACCTGAGGTTCTCACGCTGCCTCGACTCCTGCGGCACCATGCGCGCACCCGGCCGAACGTAGCGGCCCTGCGGCAAAAGCGATTCGGCATTTGGAACGAACTGACTTGGGCAGAATACGAGCGCGCCGCCAGCCATTTTGCCCAAGGTTTGGCCGCGTTGGGCTATGGCCGCGGCGACCATATCGCGGTCTTGTCCGAGAATCGCCAGGAATGGGTCATCGCCGAACTCGGGGCGCACTTGGCTGGGGCGGTGGTGGCGGGGGTCTATCCGACCTCGCCGGCGCCCGAAATCCTCCACGTACTCGAACTCACCGAAGCGAAGGCGATCGTCTGCGAAGACCAAGAGCAAGTCGACAAAGTGCTCGAAATACGCGATCGCCTGCCGCTGCTGCGCCATATCGTCTATGTCGAAGGGAAGGGCATGGCAGGCTACGACGACCCCGGCCTAATGCCCTACAACGATGTGATGGAGTCGGGGGCTGCAGCCGCGCGGCGCGATCCCGGTTTTCTAGACCGCGCGTTGGCGGACCATGATCCCGACGACGTCGCCTTGATCGTCGGTACCTCGGGCTCGACGGGGCCGCCGAAGGCCGCCCTCATCACCTTCCGCAACATCGCTTTCGTCGGCACCGCGTCGGCGCGCAACATCGGCCAGACCCTGGAGGATTCGGCGGTTTCGTACCTGCCGCTCTGTCACGTCGCCGAACAGTTGTTTTCGGTCTTCTTGGCAATGAACGGTGGCTACGCCGTGAGTTTTGGCGAAAGTTTGCGCACAGTGCAGTCGGATCTACGCGAGATCGCGCCGACAATTTTCCTCGGGGTCCCACGGATTTGGGAAAAGATGCGCAGCGACATCCTGATTGGCGCGCGTAACACCGGTTTCCTGCAAGGCATCGTTCTACGCGCCGCCCTACGCGATTCGCGCCGCTTCGACGATCCATGGAAAACCGACTATAGCCTCGCCGACCGCCTGCGCCGCTGGCTTTGGGAACGTCTAGCCTACCGTCCCCTGCGCAACGCGGTGGGCCTCACCCGCTGCAAGATCGCGATTTCGGGCGCGGCACCGATTTCCCTCGAGACCCTCAAGTTTTTCCGCGGTCTCGGCATTCCGCTGATGGAGGGTTTCGGGATGACCGAAACCGCGGGGGCCTGCGCCATCCAATTGCGTGAGCGCAAAATGGCAGGACGCATCGGCGCACCGCTAGAAGGCATTGAGATGAAGACCGCATCGGATGGCGAACTCCTGATTCGTGGCGGCTGCGTCTTTGCCGGTTACTACCGCAATGAAGAAGCGACTCGCGAGGCGCTACGCGACGGATGGCTCCACACCGGGGATATCGCTGAGGTATTCGACGACGGGTCGGTCTCCATCGTCGATCGCAAGAAGGATATTGCGATTACCGCGGGTGGCAAGAACCTGACGCCCAGCCTGATCGAAAACGCGATAAAGGCCAGTCCTTACATCAAAGAATGCATCGTGGTCGCCGACGGACGCCGCTTCGTCACGGCGTTGATCCAGATCGACTTCGACATGATGGCGAATTGGGCGGAACGCGAGGGGATCGGATACACGACCTTCCGCTCGTTGGCCGAACATCCGCGGGTCCGCGAGCTAGTCCAGCGCGAGGTCGATCGCGAGAACGCGCAGCTCGCCAATGTCGAGCGGGTCAAGAAGTTCCACCTTCTGACCAAAGAGCTCGACCACGACGACGGCGAGGTCACCGCGACCATGAAAATTCGCCGCGCCAAGATCACCGAAGCCTACGAACGCGAAATCGCCGCGCTCTACGCGTAGCCGGTAGGCTGGTAGGCGGAATTCCTGAACGATGTCCGCGCCAGGACAGAGCGTCATAGAAGGTTCTGGGAATTTCAGTTCGATTCGTTGGAGAAACTCATCGACAGCCGATAGACCTGCCCTAGGATAGGGCCCGCGTCCATCGCGACGTCTTTGTCCAAGGGCACCGATGATCTTTCACGTCTGTAAATCCGCTGACTGGGAAGCGGCCAAAGCATCCGGCCGCTATGCAGGGTCGGCCGACGATACCCGCGACGGCTTCATTCATTTCTCGGCCATCGAGCAACTCCGCGAAAGCGTGGCGCGGCACCGCGCCGGTCAGTCGGGCCTGGTGTTACTGGTGGTCGATCCGACCCCGCTCGGCGAGGCGCTGAAGTGGGAGCCTTCGCGCGGCGGCGCGCTCTTTCCCCACCTTTATGGTTCCCTGCCGGTCGAAGCGGTGGCCGCGGCCCACGATCTTCCGCTCGGTGCAGACGGCGCTCATATCTTTCCGGAGTCGGTTTTCGCGTGACGACGGCCGGTTATTGCTAGGATCGTGTCAGAGAACAGGGGAGGAGTCATGTTTCCCATACGTCATTCGGTCGTCGACAACGTCGCGCTGGGCGAAGAGATTCGCCGGCGCTGGGATTTGCCGGGTCCTTTCCGGTGCGAACTGATCACCCGCGGTATGAACGACGTCTACGTCGTGCACAGTGGGAAGGACCGTTTCGCCGCCCGTGTCTGGCGCGCGGACAAGCACACCGCAGACAGCGTAACCTGGGAGCTCGACTATCTGGCCCACCTTAAGAAAAAGGGTGTCCCTGTCATCGCGGCGGTTCCCGACAGCCAGGGCGCGCTGTCCTTTGGGATCGACGCACCCGAAGGAACCCGCCGCGTTTGCCTGTTCGAATGGGCCGATGGCGATCAGTTCTTTGCCGACCCCAAGCCCGACTTGGCGCAGAGGGTCGGCGCCACGGTCGCGCGCATGCATGCCGCAGGCGCCGACTTCAAGGGCAAGACCGCCCGCCCGATCGACTTCCCCGGCGAAATCCGGCGTAAGTTTCCGGCGTTGCTGGCCCGCCTCGACGACCGCCCCGACGACCGGACCTACTACACCAAGGTCGCGGAGGCGCTTCCTGAAAAACTCGAAGCTGCATACGCCGCCGGAGTTCCCTACGGGCCGATCCACGGTGACATCCACCTCCGGAATGTCTTCGTCACTCCGGGCGATGGTTTCACCATTCTCGATTTCGACACCTGCGGCGAGGCGCATTTGATGCACGACTGCATGAGCCCCGCCTGGGCCAACACCTACTTCATGCATAACGGCAACAAGAAGATCACCCCCGAAACCACAGCCGCCTATATGCGCGGCTACGAAGAGGTCCGTCCGCTGGAGGACTTCGAGCGCGCCTGCCTACCCCTGTTCATGCTGTCCAAGGAATTCAGCTACATGTGTGGTATGTCCGACGGCGTCAATGTCGTCGGCCACATGTCGTTCGGCCCACACCATTTCGACTGGTTCGCCCAGTCGGTTCGTCGTCACGTCGCCGAGGCAGGCCTGTTTTAGTTCCGTCGGCGGGCGATCGTTTCGGCCGGGTTGCGCAGAAGTATTGCCGCAAGAAGGGCGATAACACCCGCGGCAACGACGACCAAAAAGCCGTCGATGATTGCCATGCCGAGCGGCTCTGCAGGCATCCCTATTAGGTTCGCCGGCACCGGGCCGCCCAGCCGCGTCGCCAACGAGTGGGTGACGACTGTTCCGACCACGGCAACGCCCATCACTTGGCCGGTCGAGCGGAAGTAGGTGACGTTGGCGGTTGCCGCGCCCATCAGGTGTTTCGGCGCCGAGGCCTGGGCCAGCAACGTGATCAACGGGAAGGTCGAGCCGATACCGAGACCGGCGATCACCATGCTCGCGATCGCATGGGGGAGCGAGGATTGCGGCGTCATCAGGGCCAGCATGATGCCGCCGGTGAGCAGCACCGCGCCGGCAACAAACGCCATCGTCTTGTAATTACCGAAGCGTCCGACGATTAAGCCTGTCAACGTCGCGCCGCCGATGAAACTGAGCATCATCGGTGTAATGGTCGCGCCAGACGATGTTGCGGACATGCCCAGCACGTTCTGCATGAATAGCGGCATGTAGGTCGCGATGGCCAACATTGCCGCCCCGGCCGTGAGCGCCAGGATCGCATTGCCGATGTACGCACGATCGTTGAACAACGACAGTGGCAGCAACGGCGTTGCAACCCGAGTTTCGACCGCGATGAAGGCGGCAAGCAAGACGATCGCGGCGGCAAACAACCCAATCACTTCGGTTGATCCCCAACCGTATTGAGCCTGGCCGCCCCACACGAGCCCGAGCAGCAGCGCGACGGTGCCCGCGGTGACCAGAACAGCACCGGCAAAGTCGATCCGCCGATGCAACGGCACACCCTGAACGTTACTGCTCTTGCCGGGGAGCGACGGCATGAATTTCCACAGAGCAGCGAAGGTGGCGAGGCCGACCGGCACCATCGCGAAGAAGATCCAACGCCAACGTGTCGTCTCGTCGACAAGGCCGTCGATCAACGGGCCGTTATCGGTGAACCAGCCGCCGACCACCGGGCCGACGATGCTGGCGACGCCGAAGGTCGCCCCGAACATGCCTTGCCAGCGTCCACGCTCCTTTGGCGTGAACAGGTCTCCCAAGGCGATCATCACCAACGTCATTCCCATGCCGCCGCCGATACCTTGGATCGCACGTGCCACGATCAGCACATCCATACTATTGGCGAAGCCGCCAAGAAGCGTTCCCGCCATGAAGACGACCACGCCGCCCAATAGAAAGCGCCGCGCGCCGAATTGATCCGACAACCGCCCGACGATAGGAACGACTGCAGTCATGCCGAGGAAATAGGCCGTCATCACCCAGGTGAAGCGGTCTAGTCCGTGCAATGAAATGATGATCTTGGGCAGCGCCGTGGACAATACCGTCTGGAACAACGCCTGCAGCAGCATCGTCGCCATCAATGAGCCCACGATCGACAGTACCGCGAGTTTCGACATGCTCTGTGCCGGAGACGTTTCGAGATAGGGGATCGTTGTCGTGCGGACGGTTTGGTCCATGGTGTTCCTTATTCGACGTTCGGGCGCGGTGCGCACCCGCTGGTCAGGCCATTGAGAATGAGATCGGTAACGGTGCGGCCGATTCGGTCGGGCGGTGTCGGTGCGTCGGTGAGGGTCGCGCCGCGCAACATGCCGAGAATGAGGGACGGCAGCAGGTCGGAGTCAGCGTCGCGGTAATCGCCGCGCGCGATACCGTCCTCGATGTTGTGTTTGACGACGGCCAGGAGACGTTCGCGGCGACTCATCATCAGGCGCCGCGCGTCCTCGTCGATTTCGGCTTTGCGCCGAGTCAGCATGCGTAGAAACGACTTGTGGCGTGTGAGGACGTCGGTCGCGACGCCGATCAAGGATACGAGGCGCGCCCGCGGCTCGGCGTCTTGTGCTTCGGCCTGCTCTACGCGCGCGCAAAGTTCGGACATGAATGAATCGAAACAGGCCAGGATCAAGGCCTGTTTGGACGGAAAATATCGGTAGAGCGTCGCCTTGCCGACGGCGGCGGCGGCGGCGACCTCGTTCATCTGGACCTGCTCAAGGTCGCCTTCGCGTAACAGGTCGACCGTAGCGTCGACAATCCGGTCGCGCCGTTCGGTCCGCCAGCGCGGTTCGGCGTCGTAAGAAATAGAACTCATGAGTTCTATTTCTAGGAAGGCACCCGCTTCGTCAACGGGAAACCGTGCGGACTGCCGGAAACCAGCAGAAACGGCTAAGGTCCGGGCATGGTCGCGGCGCGCGGCCGCTCGTTTGTTCGTCCCGGAGGGAACCCACCATGCACCGCGGCCTCGTGATTGTCCCGTTTCCCCTCGACGACGAGGGGGTTGCCAACCGCAAACTTCAATTGAAGTCGGTCAAGCTCGGTCCCGATATCGACTTCGATTTCCGTCCCGTGCTGGCAAGTTGCACCAGCTTCATGAGCGACCACGATTGGTTCTTGATGGATGCCGGTTGCTTGGAAGCGGGCCTCACCGCCCAGGAAGAAGGCTACGACGCAGTGGTGATCGACGCGACGTCGGACTCCGCGGTCCTCGCACTGCGCAGCGTGCTCGACATCCCGGTAATCGGTCCGGGCCGCACCGCCATGCTGTATGCATTGATGCTCGGATCGCGCTTCGGCATCTTGGCGATGAACGAAGCCGGGTGCCTCAATCACCGGCAGTGGGCCGAGCATCGCAATTTGTCGCAGTACCTCGCTGCGGTCGAACCCATCGGCGGCGGCAAGACCGATGTCGCCAAACTGATGACCGGCAAGGAAGAAGACATGTTCCCGCTGATGAAGGCGGCCGCCGAGCGCGCCATCGCCAAAGGCGCCGATGTCATCCTGCTTGGTTCGACCACGATGCACCAGGCCGGTACCTGGTTGAACGAGAACCTGCCGGTGCCGGTCGTCAATCCGGGGCCGCTGACCTACAAGATGGTCGAGACCATGCTAAGCCTTGGCCACACCCATTCGCGCACCGCCCATCCCCGGCCCCAGGTCGAGAGGCCCGGGATGATTCACGCTATGCTTCGCGCCGCCGCCGCCTTCGAAAAACGCGAAGCGACCGACGGTGCGGCGAGCGCCCCGAAAAAGAAGATCGCTGCCAAGACAACGAAGAAAAAGACGAAGGCAGCCAAGGGGAAGCCCGCGGCGGTCAAGAGTCGCGCCCGGTCCGGTGGGGCCAAGCCCAAGAAAGCGGCGCGCCGCACCAAGTAATGATCCGGCGCGAGCAAAACCACGCGGCAGCGGGCGTTATGCCCGGTAGGCCGCTGCGGCTTGCGTCAATCGCTGTCGGCCTCGTCCTGTTGGGTCTCGCATTGACGGACCCTGCCGCTGCCCAAGGGCAAAGCGCCCAAACCGTCCAGCGCGCCGCCGTCCACCAAACGCCCGGCGGCGCGATTGTCGACGGCGTTCCAGGGGGGCGGTCAGTGCAGGTGCTGTCGCGTCAGGGCGCGTGGGCGGAGATCGCTTACGACAAGGGCGGGATCGCGTTGAAGGGGTGGGTTGAACTCGCGCGCCTCCACCTCGGTGCGGGTGCGGCGGCGCTGCCGCAGCACAAACCTGAGCCCACGCTGCCCAAGGGTTCCTACGTGACGATCATGACCACCAACTTGGACTGCAAGGAGAAGGCGTTCGGTGACGGTTTTGAATCGTGCGCCGTCCATGTTCAGGCCACGGTGTCGCTGGATGCGGTGCCGCCCGCACGTCCGACGGTGCGGCTGTCCTGCGGCGCGGAAATTACCACCCATAGCCAGTTCTCGCCTTACAGCAAGGTGCGCGAAATGACGAGCAAGACGTTCCCACTCAATCGTGTTTTTTCCTTGCATCAGATGACCATCGATTTTCGCTTCCCAGGGCCGGTCACCTCGGTCGACGGCGAAGAAGTCCGTTGTCTTTTGCAACCCCTGACATAGAAATTAGGCGCCGATGGACTTCACGCTGAGCGACGAACAAAGGGCGATCCAGGACGCGGTCGGCAGGATCTGCGCCGGCTTCGATGAAACCTATTGGCTAACGCGCGACCGCGAGGGTGGCTTTCCCGCCGACTTCGCGAAGGCCATGGCCGACGACGGGTGGCTCGGCATCGCCATGCCCCAGGCCTACGGCGGGGCCGGGCTCGGCATTACCGAGGCTGCGCTCATGATGCAGACCGTCGCGGGCGGCCCCGGCGCGTTCGGGGCGGCCTCGTCGATCCACCTGAACATCTTCGGCCTCAACCCGGTTGCGGTCTTCGGCACGGCGGAACAGTGCGCGCGCATGATGCCGCCCATCATTGGCGGCGAGCATCGCGCCTGTTTCGGCGTGACCGAACCCGACGCGGGCCTCGATACCGGCAGCATTAAAACCAAAGCGGTCCGTAATGGTGATATCTACATCGTGCAGGGCCGCAAGGTCTGGACCTCGACCGCGCAAGAAGCCGATCACATTCTGCTCCTAGCCCGCACTAGTCCGCGCACCGAGGGGGCGCGCGGTACCGACGGCCTCTCGTTGTTCTATACCGCGCTGGACCGCGACTACGTGACGGTGCGCGAAATCGACAAGATGGGCCGCAAAGCCGTCGATTCGAACGAGGTGTTTATCGACGGATTGCCGGTACCGGCCGCGGACCTGATCGGGAAGGAGGGCGACGGGTTCCGCTACCTGCTGCACGGCCTCAACCCCGAACGCATCTTAGTGGCCGCCGAGGCCATCGGGATCGGTCGGTATGCCATTCAGCGGGCCGCCAAGTATGCCGGCGAACGGGTCGTATTCGGTCGCCCGATCGGACAGAACCAAGCCATCCAACATCCGCTGGCCGAAAGCTGGGCCGAACTCGAGGCCGCCGACCTTCTCATGCTCAAGGCCGCCCAACTCTACGACGCCGGTAAACCCTGCGGCGCCGAAGCCAATGCGGCCAAGTACCTTGCCGCCGAGGTCGCCTACCGCGCCTGCGAGCGCGCGGTTCTCTCCCATGGCGGCTATGGTTATGCGAAGGAATTCGTCGTCGAGCGCCTCCTGCGGGAAGTGATGATCGCGCGCATCGCGCCGGTGAGCCAACAGCTCATCCTGTGCTACATCGCCGAACGGGTGCTCGGCCTGCCCAAAAGCTACTGACCCTGGAAACGCGAAAGGGCGGCCCATTGGACCGCCCCCGCGTGAATAGGCGTAAACGCCCTTGGACTATCGTCCGTTCGTCACGACGCCTGCGAAGGTAGTCTCACCGTCGCCGCACCGAACTGGCGTTTGTCGCCACACATTCCGCTAGACAATGGATCACCTCCTTCTGATTTGTTGAAGACGCACAAACTCTAGTGCAAATGGAGAAGCGAGGCCAGATATCTTGTGGTTCATGCCCAAAAAATTTGCCCCAGAAAACCGCTCGTCGGGCGGCCATTCCCGCTAACATCCGCCTTCGTCGGTTGAATTGTCGCTGCATCTAGGGGGTATAGGAAGTTGACCGAAGACCGTCATATGGCGCCGTTTGAGGCACTCTTTCTGCGCGACGACGCGCTGGAGCGGGTGAAGATCGAATCGGTCGAGGGCGTCATGGAGCCCGAGGGCCTCTACCTCAAGGTTCTGATGGTCACCGACAACATGCTGGTCTTTAAGGCCTGGAAGATGAAGGGCATCACCGACCCGTGGCAAAAGCACGACGACCACGAATCGGTGGCGACATTGCTGGAGGGGAAACTGCGCATGCACATCGGCGACGAGGTGTTCATGTGCAATCCAGGCGACGTCTGGCGTCATCCGGTCGGGGTCTTGCACATGAGCGAAGCGCTGGAAGATTGCGTTCTCATCGAGATCAAGTCGCCGGCCCGAAAGACCTGGACTTAGGAAGACCCGGACTTAGAAACACCTGGACCTAGAGGAGCGGCAAGATGGGCGATGGACTGGCGTGGCGGATGAAGTTTGGGGTGGTGACGCCCTCGACCAATACGATCGTGCAACCGGAATACGACGATTTGCGCCCGCTCGGCGTGACCAACCACGTCGGGCGAATGCATATCCCGGACGATCCGGTGACGAACGACGCGGACTTTGAAGAACTCATCCGCCGGATCGATGTCGCGCTGGAAGAAGCCGTCGACCGCGTCATGACCTGTAAACCCGACCATATGATCCTGGGGATCTCGGCTGAAAGTATCTGGGGCGGCGGTCTCGAAGCGGCGGAATTGGTCAAGGCGCGGATGAGCAAGCGCTCCGGCGGTCTCGGCGTCACCCTTGCGGCCGATGCCTTGCCGGCGGCACTCAAGGCCCACGGCGTGGCCGGTAAGGTGGGGTTGCTCACGCCCTATATGCCGACCGCCGAACAGCACATCCAAAAATTCATGGACGATATCGGCTATGCGGTCAGTGGCATGGTGCATCTGGAGTGCGGCGGGCCGGTCGTCATCGCCCACACGCCGCGCAGCGCGTTGCGTGATGGGCTGCAGGCCCTGGTCGACGGCGGGGCAGATGCCATCGTTCAATTCGGCGCCAATCTGCCCATGGGCAAATTTGCCGCCGTTGCCGAACAATGGTTCGACCGACCGGTTATTTGTGTCAATGTCGCCACCTACTGGCACGCGCTACGATCCAACGGCATTACCGACCGTGTGGGTGGCTATGGCGCGTTGATGGAACGGTACTGAAGACCCGATGAAGCCCCTTGTGACCGCTCTTGCGGCGATGACCGTCGCGTGCCCCGAACCCGCACGCTTTGCCCGCTTCCTCACCGATGTGTGGGGTTGGGAGCAACTGGCTGATGGACCGATCGATGCCGATCTCGAGGCGACCTGGGGCGTCGCCGCCGGGAGTGCCGGCGATCGCTTCACGGTCTTGCGTTCGCCCGGCGCGAACCGGGGGATGCTCCGGCTTGTTACCGGACCGGCGCGCCAGCGGACGCGCCAACGCGCGGCCCATTGGGGAGGTTTCGAGATCGTCGTATCGCGGGATATCGACGACCTCTATGCAGCCATGCTGGACGATCCTGTGTCCGCTCCCATCGCCCCGCCGCAGGATTTCGATTTCACTGCCGTCAAGAGCAACATCCACAGGGCATTTAGCGCGCACCTGCCTGGCGGTACCCATGTCACCATGACGATGGCCGTGACCCAACCCGAGGGCCGAACCTTTCCCGAGACCGACGCCCAGGTCGGTTACATTTTCGAATCGCCCGTAAACACTCCGGACTACCCGCGGTGCCGCCGGTTCTACGGCGAGACGCTGGGCATGATCCCGCTCCTCGAATCGCAATCGACCGACGGCCCGATGCACGCAGCGTGGAACATTCCACCCGGGCCGCTCTACCGCCTCGACATCTTGAAAGGCGATGCGCCCGGCGCCGGTCTCGGCGCCGTCGAAATCCACGGGGTCGAAAGCGCGTTCATCGACGACAGTCCCAACGACCGGGCGCTGTTCGACGGCGGGACCTGCATGGCAACCCTTACGACGGTCGATCTCGATGCGGTCGTCGCGGCGGTGCGCGGCACGGCGGACGCGGGGTTCATCGGCCAACCGCGCACTGTACAGGCGGCGCCCTATTCCGGTGCGCGCACCTTTTGTTTTTTCGGCCCCGATGGGGAACGCGTTGAAGTCTGTGAGGCGATGTGGGCGTGATGCAAAGCGACGAAGCGGCACCTGAGGGCGAGGACACTCGCCCCGTCGTCATGGTGACACGCACCAAACGGGTGCGCCGCGGTACACCGTGGGTCTTCTCCAACGAAATCGAAATGAGCAACGCGACCAAGGCGATCCCGCCCGGGAGCGTCGTGCGCTTGCAAGAACAAATGGGCCGCCCGCTTGGGGCTGCTTTCTTCAACCCGCACAGCTTGATCGCGGCGCGTGTTTTTGCCGGTAAAGCAAGCCAAGTATTTGATCAGGCTTTTGTGGCCGACCGACTGCGGCGCGCCTGCGCTTTGCGTGACCGGCTCTACGCCGCACCGTTCTACCGCTTGATTCACGCCGAAGCCGACGGCCTGCCCGGCATCATCGTCGATCGTTATGGCGACGTTGCGGTCTGTCAACTCAACACCGCTGGCGCCGAACGCCACCGGGACGCGATCACCGGGGCCATCGCCGAAGTCCTGGGCACGCAGGCGATCGTCCTCAAGAACGACTCGCCCGTTCGCGAACTCGAAGGCCTCACCTTGTACGACGAGGTCATCGGTACGTTGCCCGGCGACCCGCTGATCATCGAGGAAAACGGCGCAACGTTCCTGGCGCCCGTCGCGGGCGGGCAGAAGACCGGCTGGTTCTACGACCAGCGCGACAACCGCGCCTTCGTTGCCTCTCTTGCAAAGGGTGCGCGGGTTCTCGATCTCTACTGCTACCTCGGTGGCTTCGGGATTCAAGCGGCAAAAGCCGGTGCCAGCCGCGTCCTTTGCGTCGACCGCTCCGAACAGGCGCTCGCGCTAGCCCGCGAAGCAGCCGTCCGCAACGGCGTGGCCGAGGTATGTAGCTTCGAGGCCCACACGTTGCCGGGATTCATGGAGGACTTTGCGGGCGGCGGCGAGCGTTTCGACATCGTCGTGTGCGACCCGCCTGCCTTCGTCAAATCGCGTAAGAACCTGGCAACCGGACTGAAAGGCTACCGCAAGCTCTTTCGCCTTGCCGCCGATCTCGTCACCCCGGGCGGCTTTCTCTTTGCGGCGTCGTGTTCCCACTTGGTCGAACGCGATGCGTTCGAGGACGAAGTGGCGCACGCGCTCTCACTGGCGGGACGCAAGGGACGGGTCTTGCGGGTAGCCGAAGCGGCGGCGGACCACCCCGCCCATCCGATGCTGCCGCAGAGCCGCTACCTCAAGGCAATGGTGTTACAGCTCGACTAAGGGATCTCAACCGACCGGCGGGCGCGCCATGTGCCATGCTGTGGCCGCTTGGAACGCGGCACCTGCCCGCAATACCGTGGCGTCGTCGTACCGTTTTCCCATCAGTTGCACGGCAAGCGGCAACCCATCCGATGACATCCCGGCCGGGATACCCAGTGCCGGGACGCCGAGGACGTTCGCCGGCATGGTCACGAGCGGCTTCTTGAAGAACTGAAAGGCGCCGACGCTGGCCGCCTTCGGTGCCGCGCCGGGCGCGCCAGGTGCTAGAAGCACATCTATATCGCGCATAGCCGCGACATAATGGGCAATCAGCGATTCGCGCAAACGCAGCGCCCGGGCGTAGTCGACCGCCCGGATGAACGGACCCAACGAAAGCCGCATCCGGGTGTGGTAGCTGTAGTCCTCGCGCCGGTCGCGCAAATCGCGCTCGTGCAACGCGTACCCTTCGACAATGGTGATGACGATTTGCGCGGTCGCGAAATCGTCGAACGGCGGCAGGTCGACGTCCCGAACCGTCGCCCCAAGGTCGCGGAAGGTTGCCGCCGCCGCGCGGTAGGCGGCGATCCCTTCGGGCGACACAGCGTCGTCCTGGGCCAGAGATCCGGCAAGGCCGATCCGCAAGCCCTTGGCACCATCGCCGAGGTTTGCGGTGTAATCCGGCCGGGCCTGCGCAACACTCCCCGGATCGGCAGCATCGTGTCCGGCCAGCGCGTTCAAGAGGATGGCGCAATCTTCGACCGACCGCGCCATCGGCCCGACGTGATCCAATGTCGCCGACAACGGAAAGACTCCAGCGCGGCTGACGAGTCCATAGGACGGCATCAGCCCGGTAATCCCGCAGTAGGCCGCGGGCAGGCGGATCGACCCGCCGGTGTCGGTGCCGAGTGCCCCAAGGATCTGACCGCTCGCCAGCGCCACACCGGCGCCGCTCGATGATCCCCCGGCGTAGCAGGCGTGGTTCCACGGATTGCGCGCCGGCCGAAACAGACTGTCGTCCGACGGGCCGCCGTAGCAGAACTCGGTCGTTTCCAATTTTCCCAAGAGAATGGCGCCGGCATCGCGCAGGCGCGTCCAGGCCGTCGCGTCGCGCGTCGGCACATTGTCGCGTAGCAATTTGGAGCCGACTGTGGTGCGAATGCCGGCCGTCTCGAAGGCTTCCTTGAGGGCGATCGGAATGCCGTGCAACGGTCCCTTGTATTGTCCAGCGGCGATTTCGGCCGCCGCCGCCTCGGCCTGGGACCGCGCCAATGCATCGGTTCGGGTGACGAAACTGCCCAGCGCGCCGTCGATGGCAGCAGCCCGCGCGATCATGGCGTCGGTGAGATCGACCGGCGAGAGTTCGCGCGCCGCGATGCGCCGCCCAGCTTCGGCGATCGAGATGTAGGCGAGGTCGTCGGTCATGGCCGTTTGCCGCGGGGCTGGGCAGGCGATTCGGTGAGGGGTCGGTCGTCCAACCTGGCGACGACCGTCTCGAGAATCGTGATCCCCTCGGTCAAGGTATCTCGTTCATCCTCGGGCATACGCAAGCCGGCGTCGTGCAGGACACGCGTGATTTCTTCTTTGGACACAGCTGATCTCATGGGAGGGCGATGAGCGAAGTATAGCGCTTGGATCGATGGACGCGATTCATCCGATCGTCTCTTCCTCTGCCATTTCCCATGGCGGTACCGGCCCGAAGGCCGCGACGACATGGGTGATGAAAGCGCGCACCTTGGCCGGGACAAACCGGCCGTGCGGATAGACGATGTAGATGCCCGACGCGTCGCCGAGGCTGTACTCCTGCAGAATTGGTTGCAAACGTCCGGTTCGGACGTCCGCGCCGAGCATGAACGCGGGCGCGGCGACGATCCCAGCGCCGCCCAGAAGAACCGTGCGCATAGCACCGCCGTTGTTGGAGATGAAGCGGCTGGCCACGCGCACTTTGTTCCGCTTGCCGTCAGGTCCGATGAGAATCCACTCGTTCGGGGCGGACGCGTAGCTGTAAATCAGGCAGTCGTGACCGGCGAGATCGTCTGGGGTCGCCGGTGTGCCATGGCGCTCGAGGTAGGACGGGGCAGCGCAGATGATCATCCGGTTGTCCGCGATTTTACGCGCCACGAGGCTCGAGTCGCGCAACTTGGCGATTCGAATCGCGAGGTCGAAGCCCTCGTCCACAAGGTCGACGTAGCGATCATTGAGTGTGAGGTCGAGCGTGATGTCCGGATAGTGCGCAAGGAAGGCAGGCAGGATCGGCGAGAGGTTCTCCCGCCCGAAATCGATCGGCGCGTTCACCCTAAGCAGGCCACGCGGTTTGGCGTGGAGCTGCGTGACGAGCGTTTCTGCCTCTACGGCTTCGGCGACGATCCGCGTCGCTTGTTCGTAAAGGACCGCGCCTGCTTCCGTTAGGCTCAGTTTGCGGGTCGTCCGGTGGAGGAGACGCAAGCCCAGTCGGCTCTCCAGCGCGGCTACGTGCTTGCTGACCGACGACTTAGACATCCCAAGTTTGCGTGCGGCGCCAGTAAAACTCGCCGCCTCAACGACATCGTTGAACACAGCCATGCTGGTCAGGGTGTCCACGTGGCTCCCGCCTATGTTTCTAAGTTGGAAACAGTATTTCCACTATTAGGTTAATTGTCTACAGGCTCTGCGGTTCGTATGTGTGCGGGAGAGGGGCAATTTAGCCCCATGCCAACCCCATCGGAGGCCTACGTCATGACCAAAGTTCTCGTTCTCTATTACAGCTTCTATGGCCATATCGAAGCGATGGCCAATGCCGTTGCCGAGGGCGCAGGCAAGGTCGGCGGCGTCGAGGTTTCGGTGAAGCGGGTTCCTGAGACCATTCCAGAGGACGTGCTTAAGAAGGCGCACGCCAAACTCGATCAGGACGCGCCCGTCGCAACGGTCGACGAACTGGCGAACTACGACGCGATCGTTCTCGGCATTCCGACCCGTTACGGTCGCATGGTCGCGCAAATGGCCAACTTTTGGGATCAAACCGGTCCGCTTTGGGCCAAGGGCGCCCTAGTCGGCAAGGTCGGCAGCATCTTCACCGCGTCGGCCACCCAACACGGTGGACAGGAAAGTACGATTCTCGGTTCGCTCCCGATGCTGCTGCATCACGGCCTTGTCTACGTTGGTCTGCCGTATTCGGCTCAGGGGCAAACCCGGATTGACGAAATGACCGGCGGCTCGCCCTACGGCGCCTCAACGATCACCGGCGGGGACGGGTCGCGCATGCCCAGCGACAACGAACTCGAACTGGCGCGCTTCCAAGGCCAACATGTGGCAGAAGTCGCCCGCAAACTTGCTGCCGGGGCGAAATAGGGTAGCCGTTGCAGACTGACTGGAACCAGGGTCCGGTCGATTTCCGGGCTCTGGTGACTGTCCCGCGATTTGCTACACTTACGTGTTCCATCCTCGGAAGGAGACGCAGGTGATTCGCAATCAGCGCCACCACGCCGTTCTACCCGACGCCACCCACGACGAGGCCGCACGCCAAGACTTCGTCGCGGGCTTACGCGTGCACATGATGCGCGAGGTTTCGTCCGGCAACCGGCCGCTCTATGACACCAAGGTCCGCCCAGCCTTTCACCGGACGCACGGCCGCGACCCTGTTGACCGCCACGAAGTTCGGCGGGCGATGGACAAGGAGCCGTATCACCAAGCCTGGGGATCGCTCCTGCGGACAACGCAGGAACTCATGTGGGAGTCCGTGGGCAGTTCGATCGAACGTCAGATGGACGACCTCGTCGCCCGCGCCGGCGCCAATCCCGTGCGGCCAAAGGGTAGCCTTAGGCTCGATCCCGGTCTTGCCGTCCCGCGCTATCAAACCGCGACCGATATCCACGTGATGCCCGGCAGCTACCATACCGACTTGGCCGACGGCGATCTCACCGCCGGCGCGATCTACGACAAGGGGCTCTATATCTACGCAATGAGCGGCCTCGGCGATTCCAATCAAGACATCGGGCGCGGATGCATTGCCTACCTCAAGCAGACGTTCCCCGATCTGCGGCCCCTACGCATCCTCGATATGGGCTGCACCGTCGGTCACTCGACCGTGCCGTTCGTGGAAGCCTATCCCGGCGCCGAGGTTCACGGTATCGATGTCGGCGCGGCGAGTTTGCGCTACGCCCATGCGCGGGCCGAATCGCTCGGCGCGGCGGTGCACTTCTCCCAACAGAATGCCGAACGGACAGACTTTCCGGACGGACATTTCGATTTGATTGTGAGCCACGTCCTGCTTCATGAAACCTCAGGTACGGCATTGCCCAACATCATCCGCGAGTGCCGCAGGCTCCTCGCGCCGGGCGGGGTGATGACCCATTGCGATGTGCCCCAGCGCGAGGGCGATGCCTTCGATCTCGCGATCCCCGATTGGGATACCTACAACAACAACGAACCCTTCATGGGCCGGATGCGCGATACCGATATGCGCGCTCTGTTCACCGATTGTGGTTTCGCGCGCAATCGATATTTCGACGGCTATGTCCCTAACGACGCGTTGAACCGCGACAAAAAAGTCACGTTCCGTGGTGGCGACGGCCGTAAAGGCAAGCCGTGGGCGGTTTACGGTGCGCGCCTGTAATCCATTTCGGTATCGACGCGGTATTCACTGAGAAGGCGGCGGTGATCGCCCCAGTGAAAGGAAATTTTGCTATGCGCACGATCTTCGTCTTGGCCGCGGCGCTGATCTTGAGCGCCTGCGGATCGATGTCGCTCAAATCGTTCGAGGGAACGACACCGCCCCTGGTTCTCGAAGACTATTTCGCCGGCGACACCCGCGCCTGGGGTATTTTCGAAGACCGCTTCGGCAATCTGCGGGCGCAGTTCACCGTCGATATAAAGGGCACCTGGAACGAACCGACCCTCGTGCTGGAGGAGGACTTCCTCTACGCCTCGGGCCGTGCCGACCGGCGCGTGTGGACGTTGACCAAATCACCGACCGGCGCGTACAGCGGTACGGCGGGCGACGTCATCGGCGCGGCTGCGGGCGCGGCATCCGGCAATGCCTTCAACTGGACCTACGTGATGGATCTGCCGGTCGGCGACCGGACCATCCGTGTGCGCCTCAACGATTGGCTGTGGCTCCAGCCGGACGGCGTCCTCATCAACCGGGCCCGCGTTACCAAGTTTGGCGTCGAGCTTGGCGAACTGACGATCTTCTTCAAGAAACCTTAGGCAACAACCGGGTCGCTGCCCTTGGTCAGCCCCGCCGTGACGTCACGGCGTCGGCCAGAACCTCGAGGCACGCAGCCGTGCGATCCCAGTCGAGGCAACCGTCGGTGATGCTCTGGCCATACACGAGCGCCTGACCGGGCTTCTGGTCCTGGCGGCCGCCGACAAGGTGGCTTTCGATCATGACACCGACGATCCGCCGGTCGCCGCCTGCCACTTGGGCGGCGATATCGTCGATCACGGCGGGCTGGTTGTCCGGGTTCTTGCCCGAATTGGCGTGGCTCGCGTCGATCATTAGCATCGGTGTGACACCCGATTTTTCGGCGACCGCGCAGGCCGCGGCAACGCTTGCGGCGTCATAGTTCGGCGCATCGCCGCCGCGCAGGATGATGTGGCAGTCCTCGTTGCCGGTGGTTTGGGCGATGGCGCATTCGCCGTTTTTGGTCACGGCCAGGAAATGGTGCGGGTTGGAGGCGGACTTCACCGCATCGACAGCGATCTTGATGTCGCCGCCGGTACCGTTCTTGAAACCGACCGGGCACGACAGGCCGGACGCCATTTCCCGGTGGATTTGACTCTCGGTCGTGCGCGCGCCGATGGCGGCCCAGGCGACGAGGTCGGCGAAGTATTGCGGCGTCGTGGTATCGAGGAACTCGCAGCCGGCCGGTACGCCCAATCCATTGATATCGGCCAGCAAACGGCGCGCGAGGCGGAGCCCCTTGTTGATTTTGAAACTGTCGTCGAGATCGGGATCGTTGATCAATCCTTTCCACCCGACCGTCGTACGCGGCTTTTCGAAGTAGACCCGCATGATGATTTCGAGTCGGTCGCCCAAGCGCGCCCGCAATGGCACCAGACGCTGTGCGTACTCCATCGCCGATTTCGGATCGTGAATCGAGCAGGGGCCGACCACGACGGCAAGCCGGTCGTCGCGCCCGTGCAGGATGCCCTGCAGGGCGTGCCGCGAGTCCGAAACCGTCTGCATCGCAGCAGGCGAGGGGGCGACCTCGCGCATTACGGTGTCGGGCGTGTTGAGCGCGATAATTTCTTTGATCCGCAGGTCGTCGGTGGCGATCGTCATCGTGTGTTCCTCGTGTTGTCCGTACCTGGGGCAACAAAAAAGCCGCCAGGTCGCTGGCGGCTGGGGAAATGGTCGTTCACGTGGTGCTAAGCCGTGCGAACCCCTCCCGCCGCCAGAGGCGCCGGATAGCTAAAGTAGAAATAGAGGGTCGCAAGGGCGTTGTTCATCGCCGCTTTATAGCGGGCGTTGGGGCCGCTGTCATCTCTGGTGCGCGCGGTGGCCTAGGCACCGGCTTCACCGGCGATCGCCGACAGAAAAGCGGGGCCGAAGTCCTTTAGCTTGGCCGGGCCCACGCCGTTGACTTCGGCCATCGCGTCCAGCGACTCCGGGCGTAGCGCGCACATGTGCTGCAAGGTCTTGTCCGAAAAAACGACATAGGCCGGAACGCCGCGCACCCGCGCAAGTTCGCGCCGCAACTCTTTGAGACGGGCCAGCAGAACAGGATCGATGTCGCCGATGTCGGGGGCCGGCGCTTTCGCTCGTTTCGCGGCGGCGGCGGCGGCGAGGGTGAATCCGGCCGCCTCGTGGTAGGCAAATTTCTCGTCGTTCTTGAGCACGCGCCGCCCGCGCTCGCTGAGCCGCAGGCCGCCATAGCGGTCGATGTCGATCACGAGATAACCGCCCGCAACCGCTTGACGGATGAAGGCCTGCCAAAAGGGTTTGGCCCTCGCCGCGCCGACACCGAAGGTCGGCAGCCGGTCGTGACCCAGTTTCGCGATGCGCTCGGACGTCTTGCCCAACAACACATCGATCAGGTGCGCGGTACCGAATCGCTCACCGGTGCGCAGGACGGCGGAAAACAGCATCTGCGCCTCGGTGGTCCCATCGACCATGTTGGGCGGGTCCTGGCAGATATCGCAGTTGCCGCAGGGTGCGGTGGTCTCGCCGAAATAGGATAGCAACGTAACCCGGCGGCACTGCGAAGCTTCGCAATAGGCAAGCAGCGAATCGAGCCGCCGGTGCTCGCGCCGTTTATGGTCGCCGTCCTCGCCGTCCTGTTCAATGAACTGACGGCGCATCCGGATGTCGTCCAATCCGTACACCATGAAGACGTCGGCGGGCGTCCCGTCGCGCCCCGCGCGGCCGACCTCTTGGTAATACGCTTCCATACTGCCGGGCAGGTTGAGATGAAAGACGAACCTGATATCCGGCTTGTCGATACCCATGCCAAACGCGATCGTCGCCACCATCACGACGCCGTCTTCGGCCATGAAGGTTTCTTGGTTTTCCTTGCGCACACTTGCGTCGAGTCCGGCGTGATAGGGCAGGGCTTGCACCCCGGCACTTTCAAGGAGGGTGGCGACTTCCTCCGTCAGTCGTCGGGACAGACAATAAACGATCCCGGATTGACCGCGGCGCGAGTCGAGAAAGGCGAGAAGTTGATCGCGCCATTTCGTCTTCGGGGTGACGCCCAGCCACAGGTTCGGTCGATCGAAGCCCTGGACCACGACCTCCCCACGGCCGCCAAAAAGTTTGTCGGCAATGTCACGTTGGGTGGCGGTATCAGCGGTCGCGGTGAAGCCGGCGATCGTTGCACGGGGAAACCGTTCCTTGAGGGCCGCAAGCGCGCCGTATTCGGGACGAAAGCTGATCCCCCACTTGGACACGCAATGCGCTTCGTCGATCACGAACATCGCCGGGTCGAGGCGTTCCAGCGCCGTCAACATCCGCTCGCTCATCAAGCGCTCGGGCGACATGTAGAGCATTCTGGCATTGCCCGCCTCGGCTTCGCGCCAGTCATCGACATTGTCCTCGCGCGACCGTCCGGAATGAATCCGTGCCGCGGCGACGCCGTTGGCCCGCAACGCTGCAACCTGATCGTCGATCAGTGCCACCAAAGGCGAGACGACCACCGTCAAGCGCTCCTGAATGAGGGCCGGTACCTGGTAGCACAGCGATTTACCCGCCCCGGTCGGCATCACCGCCAGGACATGCCGACCCGCAAGCAACGTTTCCACGATCTCCCGTTGCCCCGGTCGAAAGGATCGGAACCCAAAGGTATCGCGCAGGATGTCGTCAGGACTAGCGGCAGGCACAGGCGGTCCGTTGAAGCATGGACGGGTTTCTAGCACACCTGGGCCGAGTGCGCCGTCAGCGGGGTCTTTCGTGGATTGCGATCAGGACCACCGCAGGTCGAGCGTGTAGGGGAACTCCGGTCGTACGGTCTTGCGAGGCGCCGGGCTCGTACCCGGGGTGTGTCCCTCGGTGAAAAACCGGGCTAGACGCCGACTCTCTGCCTCGTAGGAGTTGACCGGAAATGTCTCGTAGTTGCGCCCGCCGGGATGGGCGACGTGATAGGTACATCCGCCCACGGCCCGCCCGGTCCACCGGTCATAAATGTCAAAGACCAGTGGTGCATCGACGTCGATCGAAGGGTGCAAACTCGACGACGGTTTCCAGGCGCGGTACCGCACTCCCGCGACCTGCTCGCCCGCAACGCCGGTCTCTCGCATCGGAACTTCGCACCCGTTGCAGGCAATGGCATAACGATCGCCCGACATCCCGGTGGCCCGTACCTGTAGTCGTTCAACCGACGAGTCGACATAGCGCACGGTGCCGCCGACGGAACCTTCCTCACCCAAGACATGCCAAGGTTCCAAGGCCTGGCGCAGTTCCAATTCGATGTCGCGGTAGCGCACTGCGCCGTAGCGGGGAAAACGAAACTCGTAGTGCGGCGCGAACCACTCTTCGTCCATCGCGTAGCCCGCGCTTTGCATGCCGGTAACCACGTCGCGCAGATCCTCCCGCACGTAATGCGGCAGCATGAATCGATCATGCAGTTCTGTCCCCCACCGAACCAAATTGCCGGTGTAAGGTTCGCGCCAGAACCGCGCGACCAGCGCACGCAACATCAACTGCTGGACCAGACTCATCCGGGCATGCGGTGGCATCTCGAAGGCGCGGAACTCGACCAGTCCAAGTCGGCCGGTAGGGCCGTCGGGCGAGTACAACTTGTCGATGCAAATCTCGGAACGGTGCGTGTTCCCGCTCACGTCGGTGAGCAGGTTACGGAAAATGCGGTCGACCACCCAAGGCGCCACGTTGTCGGCATCCATCGACGGAACCTGGGTGAACGCCAGTTCCAGTTCATGCAACGTATCATGCCGGGCTTCGTCGACACGCGGTGCCTGACTGGTCGGTCCGATGAAGAGGCCTGAGAACAGATAGGAAAGAGACGGGTGATGCTGCCAATAGGTCAGCAAACTGCGCAGCAAGTCCGGCCGCCGCAGGAAGGGGCTATCGGCGGGGTCCGCTGCGCCAAGAACGACATGGTTGCCGCCGCCGGTCCCGGTGTGGCGGCCGTCGATCATGAATTTCTCGGTCCCGAGCCGGGACAGGCGCGCCTCTTCGTAAAGCCCCTCCGTGATGGCCTGCATTTCTTGCCAATTACCCGCGGGCTGCACATTGACCTCGATAACGCCCGGATCGGGGGTAACCTTGATCACGTTCAAGCGGTGGTCTGTCGGCGGCACATATCCTTCCATTCGGATTGGCAGGACGCTTTCTTCGGCGGCATCCTCAACAGCGGCGACAAGGTCGAGATAGTCCTCCACCGACTCGACCGGCGGCATGAACACCCACAGATAGCCGCCGCGCGGTTCGACGGTCATGGCGGCGCGTACAATGCGTCCGTCACCACCCTTCGCGTTTTGCCCTACGACGGTTTGGCGCACGGCGTTGGGGTCGCCGTTCTTGCGCAGGAATGGTTGCCGCTGGGGATTGGTATCGGGTAACGGACCGCGGGCCGCAAAGGGGTCGGTCGGGACTATGTAGGGATAGTTGACCGGGGGGACGTAAGGCAGCGACGGGAGCGGCAGGCGCAAGCCCATGGGCGAATCGCCAGGCAACAAGTAAAGGTGCTTGGCCCGCGTCGACCACGCCTGGCTGTACCAGCGCGACCCAGCCTTGGATTGCCAACGCTGCACCGGCAGGACGTACCCGGTAGGCCGGCTCAGACCGCGCTCGAAGACCTGGGCCAAGCGCTGCCGCGCCATCGGATCGTCGAGCTTATTACTGCCCGGGTCTAGGTTCTCGGGCAGCTTGCGTTCTTGATCGACGAAGTGCCACGGATCCTCGTAAGCGGGGGTGATGGCGCCGGGCCCGATTTCGAGACGCGCTGCGATGCTCTGGGCGAATTTTCGTGCGTCGTTGTCGTTTGGCGGCGTCGCCTTCGACGAAATCGCAATCAATTCGTCGTGGCGCCACACCGGTTTGCCGTCGGCGCGCCAATAGAGCGAATAGGCCCAGCGCGGCAGTTGTTCGCCGGGGTACCATTTACCCAGACCGAAGTGAATGAATCCGTTCGGCGCGTATCGTGCTTTCAGGCGTCCGATGAGATCGGCGGCCCGTGCCTCCTTAGTTGGGCCGATCGCGGCCGTGTTCCACTCCTCTTCGTCAGGGTGGTCGATGGAAACGAAGGTCGGTTCGCCGCCGATCGTCAAACGGACGTCGTGCTCGGTCAGATCGGCGTCGATCTTTTCGGCAAAACGCTCGACCGCCTGCCACTGCTCTTCGCTATAGGGTTTGGTCACGCGCGCCGTTTCGAAAACGCGAGTCACCTTCATGTCGTGGCTGAACGTCGTCTCGGCGTATTCGAGGGCGCCGCTGATCGGCGCGGCGCTGGACGGATGCGGTGTGCAGGCGAGGGGAATATGGCCCTCGCCTGCAAACAACCCCGACGTCGGGTCGAGGCCAACCCAACCGGCGCCAGGCAGGAAGACCTCAACCCAGGCATGCAAGTCGGTGAAATCGCGATCGGTGCCTGACGGTCCGTCGAGGGATTTAACGTCTGCGACAAGTTGAATGAGGTAGCCCGAGACGAACCGCGCCGCGAGGCCGAAGTGGCGGAGAATTTGAACCAGCAACCAGCTCGAATCGCGGCACGAACCGCGCGCGATCTGCAGCGTCTCCTCCGGGGTTTGGACACCGGGCTCCATGCGGATGACATAGTCGACCGATTCTCGAAGTTTTTGATTGAGCGCGACTAGGAAGTCGACCGTCGGGACGTCCTTTGGTTTGGGATAGCGGGCAAGCCAATCCTTGAGGAGCGGGCCGGGGGCCGCCTTCTCCAGGAACGGTTTGAGGTCTTGCGCGAGGTCCGCGTCGTAGGAGAAGGGGAACGTTTCGGCGGCGGGTTCCAAGAAGAAGTCGAACGGGTTGAATACGACCATGTCGGCGACAAGGTCGACTTCGACCGAAAACTTCCGAACCTTTTCCGGGAAAACCACGCGCGCCAGGTAGTTGCCGAACGGGTCTTGCTGCCAGTTCAGGAAATGCCCCGAGGGCTCGATCTTCAGCGCATAGCTCTCGATCGGTGTGCGGCTATGCGGTGCCGGGCGTAGCCGAATAACTTGCGGTCCCATCTCGACCGAACGGTCGTAGTCGTAGAGGGTCTTATGATTGAGTGCGATATGGATGGTCATGGCACAGGAATCCCGTACAAAATCTCGGTTTCGTTGGGGCGGGTTGCTCGCAATCGTTGAGGAAGCAACTCTCTAGGGTACGATCCGCTTGGCCCTACTGGGTCATATGGACCCTACTGGGCCATATAGACCCTTTCTGCTATATGCCTACGTGACGTCACTGGCGTCTAGGTGTTCTTTTTTGTCGAGCGTCCCCTGGATCCGGCGGATTTTGAGATACCGGCTACCTTCCTGCGCTGTGTTGCGTGCCCAAGGGGCCCGGTCGCCTGACGAAACTCATTTTGCTGGCGTTCGGAAAGGTCTAGAACACGCTTCGAAGGGTCGGCGAGTTCCGTCGTGCCTAATGAACGACGCCGCTATGCGGCGAAGACTACGAAACCGGAGTTCGAATGACCTATTGCGTAGGCTTGCTGCTCAACGAAGGTTTGGTGATGCTGTCCGATTCGCGCACCAACGCGGGCGTCGACTACATTTCCACATATTCAAAGCTGACGGTGTGGGAAACGCCGGGAGAACGGGCGGTCGCGCTCTCCACAGCCGGCAACCTCTCGATTTCCCAGAATGTCGTGACGATGCTCGATGAGGGGCTTCCGGACGCGAGCGGGAAGCTTGTCAGCATGCGCACTGTCGAATCCATGACCGAAGCGGCTCGTCTGGTCGGTCGCGCAATCCGCGAGGTCGAACGCCTCGAAGGACCCAATATGCGCCAAGCCGGCGTCGGCTTCGACGTGAGCTTCATCCTCGGCGGTCAGATCAACGGACGCCAACTGCGGATGTTTCTCTTCTATACGGCGGGCAACTATATCGAGGCCTCGACGGAATCGCCCTTTTTCCAAATCGGCGAACTCAAGTACGGCAAGCCAATTCTCGATCGCATCGTCAATTTCGAGACCTCGCTTGAGGACGCGACGAAATGCGCGTTGATCTCGATGGATTCGACCATTCGGTCCAACATCTCCGTCGGTCTGCCGCTCGACTTGCTGGTGTTCCGTCGCAATGCGGCGGACATCGAAACCCTGCGTGTGATTCCGGTGGACGACCCTTACTTCAAAACCGTTTCTGAAGGCTGGTCCAGCGGCCTTCGAGAAGCCTTCGAGAAAATCCCAGCCCCCCAATGGGGTGAATCGTCCGGCCCTGTCGTTACGCTCGTTAGCTAGCCGCAGGTCGCCGACTCGGCGACAACGGGCAGGCGAGAACGGTTTCGTTCCAAGCGACACTCGGGGGTCTTGCAGGAATCGCCCAGGCCAATGCCAAACAAGCCCGCGATGGCCTGGACCTAGCATTGCTCTGGGGGACGTTGGTCGCTCAGTGCGATGCCACTCTTCCGTCGCTGGGGCCCACGTGTCGAGTGGGTCGGCCCGCGCTATCCCATTAAAGCTTTTCAGGTCTATCCTTGGCTCACATGGCGTGCCGAACCTTAGAGCGGCGACGAAATGAATATGGAGGCCTTACCCCGATGAGCTCTGTGACACTTTCCTACAGCGATGGTAAGCCAGCGACCACAGGGGTCGAGGCCGTCGGTGCGGTTCTGCGAACCATCGGGGTTAACGTCGACACTATGCCCCTGCCAAAAGAAGCCGCATCAATTCTCAAAGCGTCGCAATCCCGCGCGGTGACAGACGCGGAAATCGCGACGCTGCTGTCGATTTTTTCGCTGCATCGCGGCGAATTGCTTGACGAGATTCGCAAAGCCGGTCGAGAGCCGGCGGCACCTCGCGGCGGGTTCCTGTCGATATCGGAAATCGATGTGCCGCCGTATCCAAAAGTCTACGACACCAAGGCAATGACCCCGGACGTGAAGGTTTTCCTCCAGGGGAAATTCGGCAAGCTGCACGTCAACAGCGCCGAGAACGGCGTGGGCATTGACGAGGTCATGACCTTCGTATCGGGCGGTCCCTGGACGTGGTTCTTCGTCTTGCCCGATCAGGTGATCGGAAAACTAACCCTGGGACATGTCGGATTGGACGGGCCGGGTTGGCGGATTAGTTATCCCGGCCTGGGCCCCCACGGCGCCTTTCTCGATTCGGACTACGGCTTGGTCGTCGCCCACGCCCATGGGCCGGAAACCTTCGTCATGCGCTACGAGGAACCCAGTGTCGATGGCGCCGAGTTGCTGGGCACCAATTCATGGATCGATTTTTCCGGGAAGACGCCGAAGGTGCTCGCGCGCCCGCCGGAAACCGCCTGAGCGGAGGGGACATGACCGACACCAAGGTCGCGCACGGCGGCGGCAGCCTTTTCGAGGACCTGCGGCATGCGCCGATGGACGCGGTGCGCGCGGCGATCCGCTCGGGCGCCTATCGTGGGCACACGGCCGGCATCGGGCTGGGGCGTCTGCAGGGAAATCTTGCGATCCTTCCCGCCGATTACGCGCTCGATTTCTTCCGTTTTTGTCAGCGCAACCCCAAGCCCTGTCCGTTGGTCGGAGTTTCGGACACCGGCGATCCCATGATGCACACGCTGGGCGACGACATCGACATTCGCCGCGATGTGCCGCTCTACAACATCTACCTGGATGGGCAGTTGGAGCGACAAGCGACCGATATTGACGATCTGTGGCGCGACGACCTTGTCGCCTTTGTGCTCGGATGTTCCTTCACCTTCGAACAGGCGCTTTTGGCCGAGGGCATACGCCTCGCCCACATCGAAGACAACAAGACCGTGGCGATGTATCGAACCTCGATAGAGACGCAGCCCGCCGGACCGTTCCGCGGACCGGTCGTCGTCTCGATGCGTCCCATGCGCGCGGCCGAAGCGATCCGGGCCGCGGTGATCACCGCACGCTTTCCCCACGCCCATGGTGCGCCACTTCACATCGGCGACCCCGTCGAAATCGGGATACGAAACCTATCGGAACCGGATTGGGGCGATCCTCCCGTCCTGGAAGACGGTCAAGTGCCGGTTTTTTGGGCCTGCGGTGTAACCCCCCAGGCGGCCGTTCAGGTGGCGAAGCCCTCGCTGTGCATCACCCACGCGCCGGGCGCGATGTTGATCACGGATGTGCTGGACCGCGGCCCCGGAACCTGATCTGGGCCAAGGGGCCTTGCGCTTCAGAAAGCGGATACCCATATTAGAATTATTCTAATATAGCCAGCGGACGCGTTGATGCCGCGGCGATTCGCTTGCGGTCGGTGGCTCGGTTTTTGCCGATTGGCATGAACCGACCAAAGGCTGGGGCAGGCCGGCAACGAAGGAGAACAATCGTGGATCAAAACAAACGGAACGCGCCGGGCAAGTGCCCAGTAATGCATGGCGGGAATACGACCGTCGGCACCTCAAAGAAAGATTGGTGGCCCAAGGCCCTCAACCTCGACATCCTCCATCAGCATGATGCCAAGACTAACCCCTTGGGGGAGAGCTTCGACTATCGCGAAGAACACAAGAAACTCGATGTCGCGGCGCTCAAAACTGACCTTCACGCCCTGATGACCAACAGCCAGACATGGTGGCCCGCGGACTGGGGCCATTACGGTGGCCTGATGATCCGCATGGCATGGCATGCGGCCGGTTCGTACCGGACCGCCGACGGGAGAGGCGGTGGTGGCACCGGGAACCAGCGCTTCGCGCCACTCAACTCCTGGCCCGATAATGCGAACCTCGACAAGGCCCGCCGTCTCCTATGGCCGATCAAGAAGAAGTACGGCAACAAGATCAGTTGGGCCGATCTCATCATCCTCGCCGGAACCATCGCCTATGAATCGATGGGCCTGAAATCCTTCGGTTTCGGTTTCGGTCGCGAGGATATCTGGCACCCGGAAAAAGACACCTACTGGGGTTCTGAAAGCGAATGGCTCGGTGCCAACCGTTACGGTGACGACGACCGCGACTCGCTGGAAAACCCGCTCGCTGCCGTGCAGATGGGTCTGATCTATGTGAACCCGGAGGGTGTCGGCGGTAAGCCGGATCCGCTGCGTACTGCGCAAGACGTGCGTGAGACATTTGCGCGCATGGCAATGAACGACGAGGAGACCGTTGCACTCACCGCCGGTGGCCATACGGTCGGAAAGACTCACGGCAACGGCGACGCGAAGCTCCTCGGACCTGAACCGGAGGCAGCCGATGTCGAGGATCAGGGCTTCGGCTGGCTCAACAAGACCAAGCGCGGCATCGGTCGCGACACCGTGACGAGCGGGCTCGAGGGCGCCTGGACCACCCACCCCACGCAGTGGGACAACGGCTATTTCGATATGCTTCTCAGCCACGAGTGGGCGTTGAAAAAGAGCCCTGCCGGTGCTTGGCAGTGGGAACCCGTAGACATCGCGGAGGAAGATATGCCGGTCGATGTCGAGGACCCCTCGATCCGCTGCAAACCGATCATGACCGACGCCGATATGGCGATGAAGGTAGATCCGGCCTATCGCAAGATATCCGAACGGTTTCACAAGGACCCCGCGTACTTCTCGGAAACCTTCGCGCGCGCTTGGTTCAAGCTGACGCACCGCGACATGGGACCGAAGGTGCGCTACCTCGGGCCCGACGTGCCGCGGGAAGATCTGCTCTGGCAGGACCCGGTCCCAACCGGCGACGCGGCCTATGACGTCGCCGCGGTGAAGGCCAAGATCGCAGCGAGCGGTTTGACGGTTGCCGAAATGGTGGCGACAGCCTGGGACAGCGCCCGCACCTTCCGGCGCTCGGACATGCGGGGCGGCGCCAACGGCGCACGTATCCGTTTGGCCCCACAGAAGGACTGGGAGGGCAACGAGCCCGCACGTCTAGCTAAAGTTCTGTCGGTACTCGAAACGATCTCGGCGCAAACCGGGGCGAGCGTTGCCGATGTGATCGTTTTGGCGGGCAATCTCGGCATCGAACAAGCCGCCAAGGCGGCCGGCTTCGATACTGCCGTACCTTTCTCACCTGGCCGCGGCGACGCCACAGACGAGATGACCGATGCCGACTCGTTCGACGTGCTGGAACCTCTCCATGACGGCTATCGCAACTGGCTTAAGAAGGACTACGCAGTCAGTGCCGAAGAACTGATGCTCGACCGAACGCAGCTTATGGGGCTGACCGCCCACGAGATGACGGTGCTTGTCGGTGGGATGCGTGTTCTTGGTACCAACCACAGCGGCACCAAACACGGTGTTTTCACCGATCGGGTGGGTGTCTTGAGCAACGACTTCTTCGTTAACCTGACGGATATGGCCTTTGCGTGGCAACCCGCGGGCAAGAACCTCTATGAGATCCAGGACCGCACGACGGGTGCGGTCAAATGGACAGCAACGCGGATCGACCTTGTCTTCGGTTCTAACTCCGTTCTTCGCGCCTACGCCGAAGTCTATGCCCAAGACGATGCCAAGGAGAAGTTTGTGAAAGACTTTGTCGCCGCCTGGACAAAGGTCATGAACGCGGATCGTTTCGATCTCGCCTAGGAGACCGCACACCAGGTTGTTGAGTCAAAGGCAGCAACAGGAAGGCGCGGTGGGGGCGTCAAAGCCCCCGCCGCGCGACTCAACTCAACCCGCGATCACAGTCCAACGAAAAAGGGGCTAGGCCTAAGGCCTAACCCCTTGATCTAAACTGGCTCCCCGGGCCGGACTCGAACCAGCGACAAAGCGGTTAACAGCCGCTTGCTCTACCAACTGAGCTACCGGGGATCGGTGGGCGTGCTATAGCAAATCGATTGGGGCTTCGCCAGCCAAAAGCCCATTCGGGCCGCGGCCTTTTACCGCGCGGTTGGCTCCCCCATAATCGTGGGCGCGTTGCGCACGACATTCACCAGAGGAAGGGCGCCATGCCGACAGTGATGATTACCGGAGCAAACCGGGGGCTGGGCCTTGAATTTGCGCAGCAATACGCTGCCGACGGCTGGTCGGTGATCGCGTTCTGCCGCGATCCGGCCCAGGCCGGCGAACTCGCCGCGCTCTCCGGCACAGCCGGTGGCCGCGTCGAGGTCCATGCCCTCGATATCCTCGATTTCGCCGCGATCGATACCGCCGCCGCACGCCTTGCCGGTCGGCCGGTCGACCTGCTGATCAACAATGCCGGGATTATCGGCCCGGTGCGCGCCGAGCTCGCCAAGCAGAGCTTCGGCACGATGGATTACGCCGCCTGGGAACGGGTCTTGCGCACCAACACGATGGCGCCGTTCAAGGTGACCGAGGCGTTTTTCGACAACCTGATGCGGGGCGACCAAAAGAAAGTCGCCGTGATTTCGTCGACCGTCGGCTCGAATGTGGAGATGCAAGCGCCGGTCTTTGCCTATGCCGCCTCCAAGGCCGGGGTGACCAAGACCTTTACGACGCTGGCCTCGGTTCTGCGCGACAAAGGTGTAACGGTGATGGTGTTTTGCCCCGGCCACGTCAAAACAGATATGGGCGGGGAGGGGGCGGCGGTCGAGCGTGTCGATTCGATCGCCGGCATGCGTAAACAAATCGCTGCCTGGACGCTTCAAGAGTCCGGCGCGTTCAAGCGCTTTAACGGCGAAACCGTCGCGTTCTAGCGCCCGCGCCCCGGAGCCGCCAACCATGCCCAAAATCGCGATCATCGACGACTACGTCGGCAACGTGCAGGATTACGCCGACTGGGCCCAACTGCCGGCGGACTGCACGCTCGATGTCTTTCACGCCCATGCCGAGACCGTGGATGCCCTGGTCACCCGTCTCGCGCCCTACGACATCGTCTGTTGTATGCGCGAACGCACGCGCTTTGACGCAGCTACGCTGGCCCGTTTGCCCAATTTAAAACTGCTGTGCTCGACCGCACCGACCAACGCCGCAATCGACGTCGCCGCTGCGGCCGCGCGTGGCATCACGGTGTGCGGGACCGGCGTTCCCGATCCAGGATTGGCGGCTGCCGAAATCACCTGGGCGCTAATCCTGGGCCTCACCCGCCAAATCCACATCGAAGACGCCAACATGCGCGCGGCTCGTTGGCAGTCGACGATGGGCCGCGACTTGAAAGGCCTCACGCTCGGCGTCATTGGCCTGGGCCGTTTGGGGACGCCGGTTGCGCGCGTCGGCGCCGCGTTCGGTATGACGGTGATCGCGTGGAGCCCCAACATGACCGACGCGCGGGCTGCCGAAGCCGGAGCCACGGCGGTGACGAAGGACGAACTCCTAACGCGCAGCGACGTGATCGCCATCTTGATGGTGCTGAGCGCGCGCACCCGTGACCTCATCGGCGAAACCGATCTGCGCAAAATGAAGGCCGATGCCATCTTGGTGAATGCCTCGCGCGGGCCGCTGATCAACGAGGCAGCTTTGATCCAGGCCCTCAAGGAAAACCGGATCGGCGGTGCGGCGCTCGACGTGTATGACCAGGAACCCTTGCCCGGCGACCACCCGTTGCGGCGCCTGCCCAACACATTGCTGACGCCGCATATCGGCTATTCGACCGAGGCCACCTACCGCGTATTCATCCCGCACACGGTGGAAAACATCCTGGCCTATCTTGCTGGCACCCCGGTCCGTGTGATGAACCCCAAGGCGCTGGACGACCGAACGCAACCCAAGTTCCTGGACTGACGATCGCCAAAACGCCCGCCCGCAGGTCAAAGCGATAGGCCGAGCTGGCACCCCCGGACCTGTTAGCGAAGGTGTCCGCTGCTGGGATGTCGCCCGGACGGCACTCCCGGCACTCCTTTTGAGCAAAAAATGCGCGCGCGGCTTCTTGACAGGGGCGGAGCCCTCTCCTAAATCCCCGCCACGAGTCATCTGGCACTCGCGGCTAAAGAGTGCTAAGCACTCCAGCCGGAACACTGCTAGACGCAGGAATGGGAGAAAAATCTATGAAATTCAGACCGTTACACGATCGTGTCCTCGTCCGCCGCTCGGCCGAAGAGGAACGTACGGCCGGTGGGATCATCATTCCCGATACCGCCAAGGAAAAGCCCATGGAGGGCGAGGTGATCTCGGTCGGCCCCGGGGCCCGCAACGAAAAGGGTGAAATCATCACCCCCGACGTCAAAGCCGGAGATCGCGTCCTGTTCGGCAAATATGCCGGCACCGACGTGACCATTGGGGGCGAGGATCTCGTCATCATCAAGGAAAGCGACGTCATGGGCATCATCGAAGGCAAGACGGCGTCCAAAAAGAAAGCCGCGTAGCTCGAACAGCCCAAGAAAGAAGGAAGAAACTCAATGGCGAAACAAGTTAGATTCGGCAACGACGCACGCGAGCGGATGCTCCGCGGCGTGGACGTTCTTGCCAACGCGGTCAAAGTGACGCTCGGTCCGAAGGGCCGCAACGTCGTGATCGACAAGTCGTTCGGCGCACCCCGCATCACCAAAGACGGTGTGACGGTCGCAAAAGAGATCGAGCTTGCCGACAAGTTCGAGAACATGGGCGCCCAGCTCGTCAAAGACGTGGCGCAGCGCACCAATGACGAAGCCGGCGACGGCACCACGACTGCGACCGTACTGGCCCAGGCCATCGTTCGCGAAGGTGCCAAGGCCGTTGCCGCCGGCGCCAACCCGATGGACCTCAAGCGCGGCGTCGATCTCGCCGTGAAGAACGCCGTTGCCGATATCAAGAGTGCCGCCAAGAAGATCAAAGGGCACGACGAGATTGCCCAGGTCGGCACCATTTCGTCGAACGGCGAAGCTGAGATCGGTCAAATCCTCGCCGAGGCGATGGACAAGGTCGGCAAAGAAGGGGTCATCACCGTCGAGGAAGCCAAGGGCTTCGCGACCGAGCTCGAAGTCGTCGAAGGGATGCAGTTCGACCGCGGCTACCTGTCGCCGTACTTCGTGACCAACGCCGAGAAAATGCTCGTCGACCTGGAAGACCCCTACATCCTCATCAACGAGAAGAAGCTCTCGAACCTGCAGGCGATGCTGCCGGTGCTCGAGGCCGTGGCCAAGTCCGGCCGGCCGCTTTTGATCATTGCCGAGGACGTCGAGGGCGAAGCCCTGGCCACCCTCGTGGTCAACAAGCTGCGTGGCGGCCTGAAGGTCGCCGCCGTGAAGGCACCCGGCTTCGGCGATCGTCGCAAGGCGATGCTCGAAGATCTGGCGATCCTGACCGCCGGCACCGTGATCTCCGAAGACCTCGGGATCAAGCTTGAGAATGTCACGCTCGACATGCTCGGCAGGGCCAAGAAGGTCTCTATCTCCAAGGAGGAGACCACGGTCGTCGACGGCGCCGGCAAGAAAGGCGATATCGAAGGCCGTTGCGCGCAAATTCGTGCCCAGGTCGAAGACACGACCTCCGACTATGACAAGGAAAAGCTGCAAGAACGTCTCGCCAAATTGTCGGGCGGTGTTGCGGTGATCCGGGTCGGGGGCGCCACCGAGATCGAAGTGAAGGAGCGCAAAGACCGCGTCGACGACGCGCTCAACGCAACCCGCGCTGCGGTCGAAGAGGGTGTCGTTGCCGGTGGCGGGTCGGCGTTGCTGTACGCCAGCCGCGGCCTCGACAAGATCAAGGTCGACAACGAAGACCAAAAGATCGGCGTCGATATCGTACGGAAGGCGCTGCAAGCGCCGGTCAAGCAGATCGCCGAGAATGCCGGCGTCAATGGCGGCGTCGTCGTTGGCAAACTGCTTGAGCAAAACAGCCGCAGCTTCGGTTTCGATGCGCAAAAGGAAGTCTACGGCGACTTGATCAAGTGGGGCATTATCGACCCTGCCAAAGTCGTACGGACCGCGCTCGAAGACGCAGCGTCGGTTGCGAGCCTGTTGATCACCACCGAAGCTGGTGTGACCGACAAGCCCGAGAAAAAAGACAGCCCCGCCCTGACGCCGGGCGCGGACATGGGTGACATGGATTTCTAAGAAATCCTGCCCACTGAGAGACGAAAAAGGGCGCCTTCGGGCGCCCTTTTTGCTGGCCCTAAACCGGCGCCACCACAATTACTCCAGGAGCAGGTTGCGCAGTCGCGCGATCGTTGCGCCCTCCATCCGCAGACCCTGGGTGAGATAGGCGTCAAGCGACTCGTGAACCTCGTGCAGCGTGTCGATCGCGGCGCGCAGGTAGGCATCGTTCGCGGCAATCACAGCGTCGCGCAATGCGTCTGGCAGGATCCCAGGTACCCGCTGGCGGCCTTCGGTCCAATAGGTATTGGTCAGCCGGTAATCCTCAAAAATCGTCTCCTCGGGCACACCCAGCGTCATCAAGACCAGGGCTGCGCCAAATCCGGTACGGTCCTTGCCGGCAGAACAGTGGAAGACCAAAGGGTGATTGTCGGCGTCCGCGAGTCGGTGCATCAGGTCGCCATAAACATCGGTGTGGTCGCGGACATAGCAGCGATAGGATTCGGTGAGTGTTTCGTGAACGTCCTGCGCCGAGTCCGGGTCGCGCCGCTCGAGCAATGCGCGCAACCGACCGTTGGCTGCGGTTCGAATCGGCAGATTGAAGACGATCGGCGGGTCGGTTTGGGGTAGTCGGCTTGGGTTCGCCTTAACTTCGTCGTCGTGGCGTAGGTCGCACACAGCGCGCAGACCTATTGCTTTGAGCGACGTGAGGTCTCCATCGGTGAGCCGGTCCAAGGCACCCGAGCGAAAGACCGTGCGCCAGCGCACCGTTTGCCCGCCGCGCGTTTCGTAGCCGCCGAGATCGCGGAAGTTGCTGGCGCCTTCGAGCGCGACACGGCGCGTCGGTGCTGATGGTATGTCGGAGGTGATGTTCATGGAGTGCCGCCTATGCCGCTGTTGAGGTTTGCCGTGAAATGTCGCCGGTAGCGTGGCGCCGCCATCCATCGAGGCGTCGGCCGTCCGCAGCGAAGACGTGAAAAGCGCTCGCATCGACAAAACAGTCGATCGCGGCGCCGGCGCGAACCGCGACGCCCCCAGGAATTCGCGAAAGGATGTCGCCCGCCTCGGTTTCGAGGTGGAGCAGCGTTTCCGATCCAAGGGCCTCGGCGTAGTTGACTTCAGCGCGAAAGGTGATCGGGTCGCGGCAGGAATCGGCGCTGAGGACCACATCTTCGGGGCGAAACCCCAGGGTTAGCCCGTCGCCTCCGATCCCGTTGGCAACGTCGAGCGCGATGGCCCCCGCGACAATGGCGTCGGAGCTTGGGCCCGCAGTCCCTATGCCCGGTACGAGGTTCATTGCGGGGTTGCCGATAAACGAGGCGACGAAAACGTTCTCCGGCCGGGCGTAGATGTCGAGCGGTGGGCCGACCTGCTGGACCACTGCGTCGTTCATGACGACGATCCGGTCGGCCATCGTCATCGCTTCCACTTGATCGTGGGTCACGTACACCGTCGTGACGCCGAGCTGCTGTTGTAGCTTGCGGATTTGTGCCCGCGCACTGGTACGCAGTTTGGCATCGAGGTTCGACAGGGGTTCGTCGAACAGGAACGCTTCGGGGTCGCGCACGATCGCGCGGCAGACGGCAACGCGCTGCCGTTGTCCGCCCGATAGTTCACGGGGCCGCCGTTCGAGGAGTTGGTCTATTCCCATAAGGCCGGCGGCGCGGCGCACGGCACCGTCGATTTCACTCTTGCTGCGCCGTTGCAGTTTGAGGGCGAAACTGACGTTGTCGAAGACCGTCATGTGCGGGTAGAGCGCATAGTTTTGGAAGACCATCGCGACATTGCGATCCTTGGCGTCAAGGTTGGTGATGTCACGGTCGCCCAACCATATTTCACCGGAGGTCGGCGGGGTCAGGCCCGCCAGCATGCGCAACGACGTGGTCTTGCCGCAACCCGAGGGGCCCACCAGAACGACAAACTCGCCGTCGGCGACATCCAGTGAAAACGAATCCACCGCGGCAAAGTCGCCGAACATTTTACCTAGGCCGCGGAACGAGATGGTTGCCATGGTCTACCCCTTGATGCCGGACGAAACGAAGGTTTCCATCACCTGGCGTTGGAAGAAGAAAAAGATCGCAAGGGCGGGAAGGCTGGCTAGCGTAATACCGGCCATCAGCGCGCCGTAGTCGTCGTATTCTTCCTGGAGGAATTGGCGCAGCCCGACTTGGATGGTCCGCGAATGCGGCGTGTCGGTGACCAGGAGCGGCCAGAAGTATTCGTTCCAAGTGTCGATGAACAAAATGATGGTCAGCGCCGCCAAGGCCGGGCGCAAATTGGGGATCACCACCAGCCAGAGCGAGCGCCAATGGCCGGCGCCGTCGATCTCAGCGGCCTCGAACAACTCCTTCGGGAAACTCAGAAAGTGCTGGCGCAGCAGGAACACGCCAAACGGCATGGCGAGGTTGGGGACGATCAAGGCTTGCCAGGTATCGAACCACTGGAGTCGCGCGACCAGAATATAGATCGGGATCATGGTGAGTTGGTGCGGAATCATCATCGCGCCCAGTACTAGGGCGAAGATCGCGTCGCGCCCGCGGAACTCCCAGCGCGCAAAGGCATAGGCGGTCAGCACGGCGATCAGCAACTGTCCGCCCACGCGCAATACCGTGGTGCCGGTACTGTTCCACAGGTAAATCCCGAAAGGCGTATCGGTAAAGATGCGCACGAAGTTGTCGAGCGTCGGTGACGCCGGCCATAGCGAGATCGAATAGACCTCGTTGGCCGGTTTGAAAGCGGTGCTGATCGTGACAGCCATGGGGATCAGGATCGACAGGCAGATCAGCAACAGCGCCGTGTGCCCAACCACCCGCCAGGGAATGCTCAGTTGCATCTGAACCGCCTATTGCTGGTAGTGCACGCGGCGATCCAGGATCCGCACCTGGAACAGCGTGATGACAAGGAGGAGGGCGAACAACATGACTGTACCAGCCGCGCCGTAGCCCACGTTGAAGGTTACGAAGGCGTACTGGTAGACCATGTAGAATAGGTTGGTGGTCCCGTTCGCCGGTCCGCCCTCGGTCAGGAGGTCGATTGGCGTGAAGACCTGCTGGATCGAAAAGATCACCGTTGCGATCAGCACGAAGAACGTTGTCGGCGTGAGCAACGGCCAGATCAGATGGCGCAGAATCGTCCAGTCGCCGGCACCGTCGATCCGCATCGCCTCGATATAGTCGCGGTTGATGCTGGCGAGGCCCGCCAGATAGAGCAACGTGTTGAAGCCGATCACTTTCCAGGTTGAGATCAGCAGGATCGTCCACAGGGCAGAGTTCGGTGCCGCCAGAACGTTGGGGAAGGCGATACCGAACATGGCGAAGAATTGCTGGGCATGGCCGCCGATCGGGTTGAGAATCCAAAGGAATGCGACGGAGACCACGACAAAGCTGAACAGCGTCGGCAGGAAAATGAGCGACCGGTATATGTGCCCCCCGCTGCCGAGGCTCCACAGAAAGACCGCGATCGGGATCGGTAACAGGACCTTCAACGGGATCGATCCGGTGACGTAAATGACGGTGTTGCGCAGGGCATCTAAGAAGAGCTGGCTCTTGATGATGCCTTCGAAGTTCGATGTCCCCGACCACTTGATCGGCACGTCCGGGTTCAGGTTCCACTCGGTAAAGCTGAGAAAGATCGTATGGATAAACGGCCAGTAGGTGAAGATGCCGAGGAGCACCAGGATCGGCGCGAGGTAGTAGTAGGGCGTAGCCGCCCGGCTGCGAAGCGCTCGGGCCGTGGTTTGCCACAGGCCCGCCGCGCCGAGGGCGGGGCTTGGGTTGGTGCCGGTAATGGTCACATCGTCTCCCGTGCGGGGTCGCAAGGTGGGGGGCGGTCCGTTGCCGGCGCCGCCCCCTAGTTGTCGTCGTCCGCTACAGGCGGCTCAGTTGGTCTTCTTGTTCGGTGCGAGGGCCGCATTAACCCGGGCCACCGCCTCCGGCACGATTTCCGAGGCTGGCCGTTTGCCGGCCCACAACTCGTCCAGCATCGCTCGGATCGTAGTTTGCGCTTCGAGCGTTCCGACCGCGGGCCACGTCGCGGTAGGTACCGTGTCCGCCATTTGTGCGATCACCGGTTGGACATAGGGAAAGCCTTCGATGTAGGCCTTCATCTCAGGATCGTTTTCCGGGTTTTGGATAACCGGCATGTAGCCGGATTCGCGCGACCACTTGTTCGAAACCGTCTGCTGAGAAATGTAGCGCAGCAGCTTCATCGACGCCTCGCGCCGTTCGCCCTCGGGGGCATACAACATCAGTGCTGCACCGGAATTGTTGACGCGCCTCGGTTGGTCTTTCCATTGGGGATAGTTCGCGACCCCAAGATCGAAGGTGTCTTTGGCTGCAGCGATGTAGCCACGCAACGCGGCGCTCGAGGTCAGATACATACCCATCTTGCCGCCCTGGAATGCCGAGCCCCACTGCCGGTCGTTGGCGACCGGCATCACACCGCTGGTCGCGAGGTCTTGCCACATTTGCAGAATTGCGATCCCGTTGGCGTCGTCGAATCCCGCCTCGGTGCCGTCTTTGGTCAAATAAGTCGAACCGGCATTGGTCACCATCACCATGGTGCCATAGTCGCCCATCGATGCATGTAGGTGTGCCACACCGAATTTGTCGGTTTTGGATTTGATCTGCTTGGCCGCCGCGAAGACCTCATCCCAGGTCTTGGGTGGGTTCTCCGGATCTAGGCCCGCTTCGCGGAAAATGTCTTTGTTGTAATAGATCATCGGCGTGCCGTAGGCGTGCGGGATCGCGTAGATTTTGTCGCCCACCCGGCCGAGGTCGAGGAAGTTCGGCAAGTAAGCGTCGAGCCATGCGGTGTCGCCATCGTTGTTGAGCGGGACCGCAGGGGTGTTGTTCAAGAAGAAAATGATGTTCTTGCCGATCACCGTGGCGACGTCGACCGGTCGACCCGCGGCGAGCGCGGCCTGCACGTCGGCGGTAATCGTCGACGACTGCTTGAAAACGTCGGTGACTTCGGTGCCTGGATTGGCTTTTTCGAAATCGTCGAGGATGGAGCGGAAGACTTGGTAATTTCCGCCTTGCTGATAGTGGTAGAAGACGATTTCGACGGCACTGGCGTTGCCTGCTGTGAAAATCGTGGCGAGCAACGCGAATGCGGCGCCCCTAAGAATCCTAGTCATCGGATCGCTCCTCGGATCGGAATTGCATGTCGTGCGGGTTGCACGCTGGCACCGTGATCGGATCGGGTGACATATCGGCGAACGCCGTGTGACTCTTTTCTGAGTGTGTTGTGACGACGATGCGACTCGCTCGCCGCCTAAAATGTCATTCGCGCGTCATCCAGGTGCCATCGACGTTTGCGACAAGGGAAGAAACCCAAAGGAGCATCCGATGACCGCCTTTCGCGTAGTTCAAATTTCCGATACGCACCTCAGCCGCGCCAATCCGCATTTCGTCGCCAATTGGGATGCGGTGGTGGCGCATATCGACGGCCTGAAACCCGACTTGGTCTTGAACACCGGCGATATCGCGCTCAACGGGCCCGATGTCGAAGACGACCTCGCGTTTGCCGCCGAACAGCATGCCCGATTGGCTGCGCCGCTACGGACCATTCCGGGCAACCACGACCTCGGCGACAATCCGACCGACCCAACGCATCCGCCCAAGCAACCCGTCACGTCGGCCCGGATGCACGCCTACGAACGGCGCTTCGGCCTCGGCTTCTGGTCCATGAATGCTGGCAATTGGTTGCTCATCGGGATGAATGCTCAATTATTCGATACAGGCTTGGCGGCGGAGGAGGCGCAGTGGGCTTTTCTCGATAACGTTTTCGCCGACGCCGGTGCGCGGCCGGTCGCGGTGTTCCTCCACAAGCCGCTATTCAAGGATCGTCCCGACGATGTCGACACGGCAAAGCATCGCTACGTGCCGCTCAAACCGCGCCTCCGGCTGTTGGGATTGATGAAACGGGCGCAGGTTAAGGTAATCGGGTGCGGCCACGTACACCAATACCGATCCTTTAGCTACGGCGGCATCGATCATGTCTGGTGTCCCTCCACGGCGTTCATCCTGCCTGACGATCTCCAGCCGCGCTTGGGTGACAAGCGGGTCGGATTCGTCACCTACGCGTTCGAAGATGATCGGGTGACTTTCGACTACGGTCGGGCGGAGGGTATGCAGGATACGTTGATCACCGACGTAGCCGCCTATGGCGACATCCGGCAGAAAATGCGAGAGGCCGGCGTTGCACCGGCCGCCGCCTGATTACTCCAGCAGCAAGTCGCGCAATTGCGCGACCGTCGTTCTATCCATTCGCAAACCGCGGGTCAGGTAGCTATCGAGCGACGTGTGGACCTCGTGCAGGGTGTCGATCGCGGCGCGGAGGAAAACGGTGTTGGCGGCCTTCATTTGATCGCGCGCCGCTTCGGGGAGGTCGATTTGAACCCGGAGACCGCTTTCCGTCCAGTAGGTATTTGTTGCGAGATAATCCTCGATCACGGTTTCCTCGGGAACGCCCAGCGTCATCAAGATGAGGGCTGCCGCGAATCCGGTACGGTCCTTGCCCGCCGCGCAGTGAAAGACCAACGGATGATTGGCAGGGTCGGCAACCGTGTGCATCAATGCGCTATAGGCGTCTGTGTGGTCGCGCACGTAGCAGCGGTACGCCTCGCTCATATACGCCAGCGCGAGCTCGCCCGCCTCGGGGTCGCCCGCCTCGATCCGCTCCCGGTAGTTGCCGGGCACGGTGGGTCGAATCGGTAGGCTATGAATTGTCGGCGGCGCCTGTTCTGCCCGTCGGGTGGGGAACGCCGATTGCTCCTCGGGGTGCCGCAGATCGCAAATCGTCCGCAAACCCAGGGCCGACAGGGTCGCAAGATCGCCGTCGGTCAGGCGGTCGAGCGCCCCGGAGCGAAACACCTTACCCCAACGCACCTGGCGGCCCTCGTCGGTCCGGTACCCACCGAGGTCGCGAAAATTGCTGGCGCCCTCAAGCGGTACTTGGCGTTGGTTCGTTCCGGTCGACATGGCGCCCAATTTACGCCGCTGGCAATAAAAAGCGAACGACCTTTGCAGGACGCGGTGTGATTTCCTGCACGCCGCCCGTTATGCTCCCAGCCTCCAAGAACAGGAAGCTAGGGCAGATGAAGGCGGTTGTACTGAAAGACCTAGGGGGGCCGAAAAGCCTGACACTGGTGGAGCGTCCCGATCCCGTCGCCGGTCCGGGCGAGGTGCTGGTGCGGCTGCGCGCCGCCGCACTCAACTACCGCGACACGCTGGTCACCACCGGCGGCTACGGTTCGCGCCAGAAAAAAACCGATCTCGTCCCGCTCTCGGACGGGGCCGGCGAGGTTGTCGCGGTGGGCGAGGGCGTGACGCGCTTCAAGCCCGGTGCGCGCGTCACCGTGAGTTTCTTTCAAAGTTGGGTCGGCGGTCGCCCGACCCAGGCGTTGCTCGACGACGATCTTGGCCGCGCCCATGACGGAACCCTGTGCGAGCTTCGAGTCTTTAAGGAATCCGGTCTCGTTCCCACGCCCGATGCCCTGTCGGATATCGAGGCAGCCAGTACGCCGTGCGCGGGTCTCACCGCGTGGACCGGGATCGTGACGATGGGCGCGACCCAACCGGGCGACGTCGTGTTGGTCCAGGGGACCGGCGGCGTCTCGTTGTTCGCGCTGCAATTCGCCAAGCTCGCCGGTGCCGAGGTGATCGCCACCTCGTCGAGCGACGCGAAACTCGCCCGCGTCCGCGACCTCGGGGCCGATCACACGATCAACTATGTTGCCGATCCCGATTGGGGCAAGACCGCCTTTGAGCTGACCGGTGGTCGCGGGGTGGATCACATCATGGAGGTGGGCGGCGCCGGCACCATGAAACAGACGCTGCGCGCGATCCGGCCGGGTGGCATGGTCAGCTTGGTCGGCGTTCTCGCCGGGGCCAAGTCGGACCTGCTGATCCCGTTGATCGGGTCGCGCAACATCCGCTTGCAGGGGGTGACCGTGGGCACGACCGAGGGGCTCGCGACGATGCTACGCGCCATGGCATTGCACGGGACCAAGCCCGTGATCGACCGCGTCTTCCCGATGGAGCAAGCGAGCGAAGCCTACGAACACCTCATGGCGGGGCGCCATTTCGGCAAGGTCTGCATCGAGATTCCGTGATCCCGCGCCGCTTCGGTGGACCGGGGCGCCGCGGGACCGTAGACTTTGCGGGTCAACTAGGGGAGGCCCGCCATGAAACAGCCCTTTGCCCATCCGATGATGCCGCTGGCCCAGCACGACGAATTGGCCCGCCAGGAATTCGTCGTCGATCTCAAGATCCACATGGAAGAGCAGGTCTACCCCGTCGATGCGGCGGTGTACGAAAAGAAGGCGCTACCGGCATTCAAGAAGGAGGCCGGGCGCGCGCCGCGGGACCACCACGAAGTGCGCAAGCTGATGGAGCGCGAGCCCTCCACCAAGATGTGGAGCGCCATGGCGCGCACCATTCAGGAGATGCTGTGGGACGGGGTCGGTGAGAGCGTCCAGCGTCAGCTCCCTGACTTGATTGCCCGCGCGCAAATCGCCAAACCGCTCGGCTCGTTGACCCTCGACCCCAGTCTCAAAGTGCCGCGCTACAACGGCGAGATCGACATTCACTGCATGCCGGGCGGGTACCATACCGATCTGACCGCCGACGACGTCTACTCGGGCGCGATCTATGATCGTGGTGCCTACTACTATGTGGCGGGTTTGTTGGGCCGGAGCGCCCACGACATCAACGATCGTCCCGACAATCCCTTTGGGCTCTTTCTCGAGTATCAAGGCCGGGCCACCATTGCCTACATCAAGAGCCGCTATCCCGACCTGAAGCCGCGCCGCATTCTCGACATGGGCTGCACCATCGGCGGATCGACCTTGCCCTATACCGAGGCGTTTCCCGAGGCGGAGGTTTATGCCATCGATGTCGGTGCGCCGAGCCTGCGCTACGGCCACGCGCGCGCCGAATATTTGGGCAAGAAAGTCCACTTCTCGCAGCAAAGCGCGGAAGCAACCAATTTCCCCGACGGCCACTTCGATTTGGTCGTCTCGCACGGTCTGCTCCATGAAACTGCGACGCAAGCGACGCGGAACATTCTCAAGGAGGCCAACCGCGTTCTCGCGCCAGGCGGGGTGACGATGCACGCCGATCCGCAGTTCGACATCGGCCTCAATCTGCACGACCAGTTCATGCACGATTGGGATACCCGATATAATGCCGAACCCTATTGGGGGAAGTTGCACGACCAAAACCCGCGCGACCTAATGCGTGGCGCAGGGTTCCCGTCGCAAAATGCGACCGCCGTATGGATGACCATCGGCCAGGACGGCAACCCGGCGTTTCCCGACGTTTGCGACGATCCCGCGGCATCGTCGCTCAATCGCGGGATCATCTTCGGCGCCCACCGCTAAGCCGAGCGGCGCGCCGTGCCCGCCGCTCCATCGGACACCGAATCGAACCGTCTGACGGGCGCACAGGTGGTCGCCCGCGTGCTCGGTCGCTATGGCGTGCGCACGGTTTTCGCCCTCGCCGGTGCATCGCAAACCGTGCTGCTCGACGAGCTCGACAGGGGTGGCGTCAAGATCGTCCCGAGCCGCCACGAGTCCGCCACCGTTGGCGCGGCCGATGGCTACAGCCGAATCACCGGCAAGGTCGGCGTCGCCATGATCAACGTCGACCAAGGCATGCCGAACGCGATCACCGGCATCTCGTCGGCCTTCGAGGCCTGTTCGCCGGTTCTCATCCTGGTCGGCCGTGAACCCGATACCTGGACCGAACCCGAACACCAGATCGATCACGATGAACTCGCCCTAGTGCGCTCAATCGTGAAGTGGGCCCGCACGGTGCATGCGCCCGAACGGCTCGGCGAATATGTCGATGCGGCCTGCCGCCGCGCCCTAGCGGGACGCCCCGGTCCCGTGGTGCTGTCCTTCCCCAAGGATTTTCTGACCGCAACCGTCGTCCCCGGCACCGATCTCGATACGCCGGTTAGGGCAACGCCAAAGCCCGCGCCCCGGCCCGACGATATCGCCCGCGCCACCGACCTGATTGCCGCGGCCGAACAGCCCTTGATCCTGGCCGGTACCGGCGCGGCCCGTGCCGGGGCCGGTCCGGCGCTGCGGCGCCTAGCCCACGTGTTGCAGATCCCGGTCATGACCAATGCCATGGCGCGCGGGCTCGTGCCCGAGGACGAGGCGCTCGGGTGGTCTTGGCCGCTGGCCCAGACCGCGGCGAAGCACGCCGATCTTGTTGTTTGGCTCGGGCTCCGCATGGGTAAACGCTTCGGCTACGGTCTCGCACCGCGCTTCGATCCGGCCGCGGCGATGATCCAAGTCGATGTCCACGCCGACGAGATCGCCCGCAACCGCCCGGTCGAGGTCGGCATGGTGGCCGACGCGGCGTTGACCGCGACCGCGCTCGCCGACGCCCTTACGGCGAGCGGCTATATCGGTCGCCCGGCGTGGCTCAAGGACGCGATGGCGGAGCGTCTGGCCGCGATCGATGCGCTCGGCCGTGCCGACAACGGCCCGATTCATCCCTACCGTATCGGCCGCGAAATCATGGCCCACATGCCGGCCGACGCGATCTTCGTCAACGACGGCGCCTCGATCCTGTCATGGATGTTCGGCGTGATGCGAATTCAAAGCGAAGGCGGCTACGCCGATCACTTCCCGCTGGGGTCGATGGGCATGGGGGCGCCGCTGGCGTTGGGCATCGCCGCCGGTGCCCGCGAAATCGCCGCTGAAACCGGCACGGAACCGAGACCTGTCGTGATGGTTACGGGCGACGGCTCTTTCGGCTTTTATCCGTCCGAATACAACGGCGCAGTGCTGGCCGGGCTAAACCGCTTCGTCACCGTCATCGCCAACAACGGCGTATGGGGCAACGAACACCATGCCCAACCGCGCCAGATCGGCCGTACCATCAACGCGACCTTCGGCGACGTGCGCTACGACGCCATCGCCCAGGGCTACGGCTGCCACGGTGAGCGGATCGAGACACCGGCCGACCTCGGCCCGGCGCTGCGCCGCGCCTTCGCCCGGCGCGACAAGCCGACCGTCCTCGATGTCATCTGTCCCGAACCCGAATCGGCCATGGCCAATCGCAATCTAGCGACGATCATCTATAGCGATGTCGAAGAAACCCGGAAGGCCCACTGGGCCGACCGATCGGGCTGAGCCGCGTTAGCCGCGCTGCGAGATTTTCGACCGGGCTGTGACGCAATTACACCGCTGCAGGGGCCGGTTTGACGCGCGCCGCGCGTTGCAACACGAGCGTCGCGGCCAGCGCAATGGCGACGCCGGGGAGAACCCGCATCGGCGGGAGGCCCTTGCCGATGATCCAGTCGATCGCTACCACGAGCAGCGGGTTGAGATAGTAGAACGCGGCGACGCGGTTGGGCCCGAGCTTGATGGTCGCCGCTTGGAATAGGAAGGTGCTGAGAATGGTGGTGAAGACCGCGAGGTAGACGATCCCTAGGATCACTCCGGAATCGATGGCCGCCCAATCGGTCCGAACCAGCTTGACGTTGGAAAACAGCGTCAACCAAACGCACCCGGTCAGGACCGACCAAAAGGCGACAATCGCCGGCGGTTCCTTTCGGTGGAGCTTTTTCACCAGGGGCGGATAGGCCGCCATGACGAAACAGCCGGCGAGGAAAATCAAGTCGCCGCGATTGAACTGCAGACCTAGCAGCCGGTCGATATCGCCGCGGAAGATCACCCAGACCGCGCCAAGCATGCCGAGAACCAATGCGGTCAGCCGGTAGCGGCCCAACCGGTCGCCCAGTAATACGAAGCTGTAGACCGCCGCGATGCTCGGGATTAGCACGAAAATCGTCCCGGTGTTGAGCGCCGTGGTGTAGCGCAGCGCCTCGAACATCGACCAAAAGAATCCGGTCATGCACAGGCTGATCCCGGCATAGCCCGCCAGTGCGCGCCACCCGGGCCAGGACAGGCCGTAGCGCCACGCAACGATCGGCGCGAACAGTAGGGCGGCGACCAAAAAGCGCAGCAACGTTAGTACCGCCGGATCGAGGCCGCTGGCGATCGCCTGACCCACCGGAAAAGAGGTCGCGATCAATACCGTCGACCCCCAGATCTGGAGCTGGCCGGTCGTCGCGTCTTTGGATGGATCGGCGGGGGCGTCGGCGCTCATATCAAGCCAGTTCGCTGCGGGTTGGGCCGGTCACAATGCGTGAACCCTGGGGTGTCGTCCAGCCACTCGTCGCGGGGCGGCGTTGCCAAAATTCCGTTGTATCGCTTCATAACAGAGGGCTAGGGCACCAAGGTCGACTCTATTGTCAGGTTTGATCCATAACGAACTGAAACAAAACATATTTTTTACTAGACGCGAGACTCGCTTTGATTCAACATCTGGGCGCGTCGTAGCGAAAAGGCACAAGGGCTTGGATATCCGATGAAAAAACTGCTCCTCTTGGCCGCGCTCCTCACGTTACCGGCCTGCGTCGCCCCGCCGGTTATTACCATGGCTTCCTTGGCTCTGAGCGGGGTGAGTTACGTCCAAACCGGCAAGACCCTTCCCGATCACGCACTTTCCTCGGTCTCGCAGCGCGACTGCATCATGTTCCGCGCCGCAAAAGGGGAGCAAGTTTGCCAGATCGACCACGGAGACGTTGCCGCCAAGGAGGGCGCGGACACGGAAATCGCGCTCGCGGGCACGCCGATTTCCGGCGTCGAGACCGTTGCCGAGGCGATCTCGCCGACCGGCGCGGTTGCGATCGTCCCCGCCGACCCGGTGGGCCCGGTCACAGTCGCCGCGCTGGCGCCGCCGACCGTGCAGGAACTGGCGGTAGAACCACCTGAAGCCTTCGCCCCGGATCGCCGCGCTGCCAGCGACGCTATGAGGTCGTCGCTTGGTTCCGTGGCCCCAACCTCCACCGTCTCGGATGCTCTCTTTGCCGCGATGCCCTGGGACGCTGTCCCACGGGCGGTCGCCGCGTCAGGCCCCGCTGCTGGCAAATCGTCGATCGCGACCACTGCCCTACGGTCGCAGCCGGCTGCTGGGCCGCGGCGGGCCGCTTCCCCGTCGGTGGATCGTACGTTGCACCTGGTAGTCGGCAGTTTTCGCGACCGCGAGCGAGCGGTCGTTCACATCGCCAATCTGACCAACGAAGATCTACGGATCGTCGAAACCACGGTGAAGGATCGGGTTCAGTACCGCGTGGTCGCGGGTCCGTTCGCCTCGGGCGACATCAAGGCGGCGCGTGCGGCCTTTAGTGCGCAAGGCGTCAAGGGAATCTGGGCGCTCCGGTTACCCGCCGATACGCAGATCCAGGTCGCGTCGCGCTAGGGCCTCGGGGCCGCTCGATCGCCCTTCGTCGCCCCTAGGGAGGGCATCCCGTCTCCCGATTGTCCGAGACGTAGCGCCCGTCGCGGGTGCGGTATTTGATGACCTGGGCAACTGCCTTGGTCGGCGAGAAGGCCCGGTACATAACGCAGCCCTCGGCGTCCGGGCCCACCGGGACCATGTAGACGTCGTCGCCGATCGCGATTGCGTTCGAGGGAATCCCTGCCGCGGGTTGAACCGGCCCGTTGCCCTTCTGCGTAGTGCCGTCCGCACCAAGGTCGTCAGCGCACGCCGCGGCCATCAGGACGGCGGCCGCCAGGCCCGCGCCTAGAAGTCGAACCATAACCGTACCCCCGCGCCGAGCGCTGTCCTGGCCGCCTCGTCGTGGCCCGGGTTCATCATCACCACACCGTAGGTCGCCGCGTTCAAGATGTCGGTCGGCTTCCAGCGATAGGCGAGTTGTAGATCGATCTCGCGTCCGCTCGGCGTCACGTCGACGCGCTCGGTTTGATAGTGGATCGCGCCGCCCGGTACTGGATCGGTACCGACCGGGATTGTCAGGTCGGCCCGCGCACCGTAGACCCGCAGCGGCTGAGAGATCGCGATCCCGGCGCTATCTCCTTTGCGCAACAGACCCTGCCGGGTCAGGCCGGCTGAGAATGCACTGGCCCGCACCGCGCTCCAGTTTTTCAAGTATCCGTCACTGGCATAAAGAACCTCAGCGCTCACGTCGGTGTAACTGACGTGCGCGGCCAGTCCGGTACCTATCGGGATCGAGGCGCCCACGTTGACGAATGTCCCGTCGGTGTCGCCGACCGCCCCGAACGCTCCGCTAGCGGTCGTGTTGAACAGCGCCGCGGTTTCGTGGGTCCGGCCGATGCCGACCCGGAGGACTGGACCGAAGGAGAGGCCGTGGGTGAGGGCGGCCTGCATCAGGCTGTTGCCAGGCGCGCCGGTTACCGGGTCTGCCGCACTCTCCATGAAGCCGAGCGTCACCCGGGTGCGCGGATCGAGGAAATAGGAAGCGCCGGCGCCATCGCCTCGGTCGACCAAGGTGAGCTGCGGCGCACTCGCGAATTCGAGCCCCTGGAAAGGACTGGAGGCACCGGCGAACGCAGCGATGTCATTGAACAACTGAACGCTCGACGCATTCAGCGCCACGGAAAGGTCGGTGGCGCTACCGAAGGATCCTGAAAAGAATGCGGAGTCGACACGTTCCGTGTCGCGGTCCGGACGGACGTTGCCGAATTCGAGCAAATCGCTGCGCGAGCGGAACGCGGGCACCATCGACAGCGACAGCGCGCCGGCGGCGCCGGTCGAGACGGTTTGGTGGCGCCCCTCGGGTGGCGCGACGAAATGGGCGATCCCCGGATCGACGGTCCCGCCCAGGACGACGCTGCCGAGGTCCGTGTTGAAGGGCCGCCTATAGGAATCGAGTACGATCGATTTGCCGAGCAGGTCATTGGTCTTCAAGGCATTGCCGAAGGCCGCCCCCAACTTGACGGTCGAACCGCCCAGCGGCACCGAACTGCCGCCGATGTTGCTGCCCGTGGGCAGGACCGCCAGTCCCTGGGCGGAGAAGGCGCCGGCGAGGTTCAAGAGGCCGCGGCCGAAAACGGTATCGGTGCCGGAGATACCGAGGTCGGTCGCCGTACTCAGCAACAAATTGACGGCTTGCGAGGACGTCAACGTCGGGAATTTCTGGCGAATGACCGCCAGCGCACCGGCGACGTGCGGGGCTGAAAAGGACGTGCCGCTCACCGTCGTCGTGCCGCCGCCGAGGGCGGTGGTGACGACGCTTACGCCGGGCGCGACCAGGAACGCCGAGGCGGTATCGCCGGCCCGGGCGCTAAAGTTCGCGAGTGCGTTGTTGGTGTCGCTCGCCCCAACTGCAATCATGTTCCCCTGGGCATTGAAGCCGTTGCAAACGAGGGCCTGCCCGGTGCAGTTCGCAAGTCTTGCCGGGAACTCGGCCTGCGCCGTACTCGAATTACCTGCGGCAACGGCGACAGTGATGCCTGCGTTGACCGCGGCTTGGAGCGCGTTCTGAAACGCCGCCGTCACGCCGTTGGCCCCGAAACTCAGATTGAGGACGGTGGCCCCATTGTTCCGGGCATAGTCGATCGCCGTCGCGGCATCGCTGAACGCGACCGTTGTGTTGTCCGTGACTTGAACGGCGAGGATGGTCGAACTAAACGCTACGCCGTGGATCCCTACGTTGTTGCGCGCCGCGCCAATGATGCCGGCGATTTGGGTGCCGTGCCCATCGGTGTCCTGCGCGTTTGAGTTGTCGCGGATATCCTTGGAGGCGGCGGCGATCCGCCCGGTAAATTCCGTGTTGCTGAGGTCGATCCCGGAATCAATGATCCCAACCGTGATCCCTGCGCCGGTCCCGCCGTTGTCGTAGGCTTTAAGGGCGCTGATACGGGCGAGCCCGTAGTTGGTCTGAAACTCGGTGGTGTTGAAGGCGCTGGTGGAACCGCCGCCGCCACCACCGCCGCCACCGCCACCGCCGCCGCCACCACAGGCGGCAAGGAAGAGCGTGGCGCCCAGGGCCATCAAAAGCGAAATAGATTTTGCGGAATCGGAACGTACGGTCGCCATGTTCGAGCCCCTTGATGCCAATGTCTCGCCTATGGAAGGACGATAGTCGTTTTCCTTTGTCCGAGGGAGGGCGTGGGCGGCGACGGATGAAGCGTTCCCGCGGCGCGGCGCGTTCGGCGGCGGTCGCGCTTAGTCGCCGATCAAATGCAGGGTGATGCGGCGGGTTTGGGGCAGGTGGCGGTGCTCAAAGAGATAGATTCCCTGCCACCGGCCAAGCGCCAACGTCCCCGCGCTGACGGGCACGGCGATCTGGGTTTGGGTCAACGCCGCCCGAAGATGGGCCGGCATGTCGTCCGGTCCTTCGGTTCGGTGCCGGTAGCGACCGCTTTCGGGCGCGATCGTGGCAAAGAATGTTTCGAGGTCGCGCAGCACATCGGGGTCGGCGTTTTCCTGGATCGTCAGGGAGGCCGAAGTGTGATGGATGAACAACGTCAACAGGCCGGTGTCCGTCGCACACCCAGCCACCCAGGACCGCACGGTATCGGTGATCTCGAACAACCCTGGCCGAGACGCGCGGACCGCCATTTGATGTTGGAATTGTCTCATGGACAGTCTAATGGCATTTGATCCGCAGCAAAAATTGGCTCACCCTCTGATGCAGCGCGCAATCGGTAAGGGAGGTGTGGCCCATGGTCCGCTCGTTCAGCACGTATTGGTTCGCTTCGCTTGTCCTAGCTCTCATGATGTTGTTGGCGTCGATCTCCGCATCGATCGCCCAAGGCGCAGGAGCCGAACGCTTCGATGGTGAGTGGAAATTCAACCTGCGCATGCGGGGCGGCAACGTTCAATGCGACGGTGTCGAATGGAAGAACTCCACCGCTACCGGCGGCAAGATTGTGGGTCAATTGTACCACGGCCAAGTGGGCGCAATTCCGTTGACCGGTACGGTATCGCCGACCGGCCAGATTTCGATCCAAGCCTTCAACAGTTTTGTTAATGGATCGGCTAGCGGCCAAGTCGAGGGCAATACGGCAAGCGGGAAATTCGACGCCCAAGTTGACATCGAGAACTGCCGCGGCACCTGGACTGCGACGCGACTCGAAAAATAACTATCGGCAAGCGAAGCGGTTGACCAGTGCGACCGTGACGCCGTCGGCGGCTGGTTTGTCCGCCGCGCTCTGTTGCTTCTCGAGATGCGCGACAACGGCGTCGCGCATCGCTGACAGCTTGGCGTCTTTGTCGAAACACGCTTTGCGTTTGCCGACACCCTCGCTGCCCAGCGCATCTGAAATCGCCGCGATATAGCCCAGGCAAATGCTGCGCCGGACCGATCCAGACGGTTCGCTGCACGCTTCGAGCAGCGTCTTTCCCGTCATAAGTGCGGCACCCGCTGGAAGGGGCGTCATCAGGAGGAGGAGCGCTGTGAGTGGTGCCAGCGCCGCGACGCGGGTGATCGTGGTGATTTTGAATGGCATAGACGGCAACCCTGCCGCCGTCTCCCCTTCGATGCAACCCCTAGGGGGCGCTGGGCCGGCGCGTTACACCAGCCGTCCACGCGTCGCCGGATAGATCGGCTCGACCCGGCGGGGTTGATTTTCGAAGAGATTCAGCTTGGCCAGCGCACCCGATAGAATAACAGGCGGCGGTGCGACGACGGGGCCAACTCGGCCCGCCACCGCGGTGTGGTCGTCCTGGACCTCAAGGGCAGGGCGGGGCGCGTTGCGCGCCGCGCGGGAATGGGACGACGTTGCGAGCCCAAGGGTCTCGGCCATTAGGATTCTCCTCCGCTAAGCCTCGTTCTAAGGCCTCCCCACAGCGCGCCTCCCTGCGGCACACCATGGTTAAGGCCTATGGTTAACGAACATGGTTAACGATGGGAATGAAGAATTGGTTAACCGGCCCCGATTGGGGCGGGATTTGCTGGCCGGTGTGATCGGTGTCACACGGGCGACCTGGAACGCCTACAAGATGTAGCGTGGTCGGCAGGGGATTCGCCTAGGGGATTTGGAACCCCTACCGTATGGTCGCGGGAGACTGAGGCCGGGTTCTACTCCCGCGGCGCGTCCGGCGGATCGTCGCGGTTGATCGGATAGCCCGAGGCTGGGCCGAGCAGGGGTTGGATCAAGAGGCGGTCGAGCCAGCGGTCGCGGTCGGTGCGAAATTGCTCGATCCCGATGGTCATGCCGGTATGGCCTGCCGCGGGTTGAGCGCGGTAGGTGCCGAACAGCCGGTCCCACCACGACACGCTGAATCCGAAATTGCTGTTGGTCTCGCGCGGCACGATCGAATGGTGCACGCGGTGCATGTCGGGCGTCACCACGACCAGCCGCAGGGCCGCATCGACGGATCGGGGCAAGCGCACGTTGCCGTGGTTGAACATCGAGGTGGCGTTCAGCACGACCTCGAAGATCAGCACCGCCACCACCGGCGGACCCAGCGCCGCGATCACGCCGATCTTGATCGCCATCGACAGTAGAATCTCGACCGGATGAAACCGCAGACCCGTGGTGACATCGAAACCGCGATCGGCGTGATGGACGCGGTGCAGGCGCCACAGCAACGGCACCGCGTGGAACAGGACGTGCTGGACATAGATCGCCACATCGAGGGCGATCAGCGCGACCGCCAACGACAGCCAAAACGGCACATCGATGGCATTGAGCAGCCCCCATCCGGCACCCTGGGCGTAGGCCGCGAAACCGACCGCGGCGGCCGGAAAGACCAACCGCAGCACCGCCGTGTTCAAGACGACGATGCCGAGATTGTTGGTCCAGCGCACTAGGCGGGTGACATCGGCCCGGCGCGGCGCAAGCGCTTCCCACAAGACCATCGCCGCCAAGACGCCGACAAAAGCGCCCAGCCGCACCGTCGGCTCGTTTTGCTCCAAAAACCCAATCACGGCGGTTACGGTCGCGCGTCGGGGGGAAGGTGGCCGGGGCCGTTCGCGGCGCGAGCCATCGTTGCGTCCAGCGCACGGACCGCGGCGTCGAGGTCGTCCCAGGCATAACCTACGGTGGCGACGGTCGTGCCCCACAGGTGCTCGCGGCGATTGTGCCGCGCGGTGCCGCCCATCGCCTCGTAGAAAAACCGGGCGGGGTTTTGGGCAACGACCCACACCAGCGCGCGCGTCATGCCGTGGCGCCGCAACGCGTCAAACGAGTCGCGCAGCAAGGCGCGGCCCAAGCCGCGTTCCTGGTAGTCGCCCAGAACGTAAAGCATGGTTACTTCGCCGGCGTCGGTGCCCCAGTGGCGCCGCGCCGGGCCCGCGGTTGCGAACCCGACCACGGTGTTGTCCGCGACGGCAACGGTGATGTTTTCGCGCCGCCGCCGTTGCCGCAGCGTCTTGAGCCAGCGCTCGGTGTGGCAGGACGCGGAGAGCCCGACCAGCATCTCGCGCGGCAGGATATCGGCATAGGCGTCGCGCCACGTCGCGACGTGGACCGCCGCAATGGGCGAAGCGTCGTCGGGGGTAGCAGGGCGCAGCCGAACCATGGCGATAGTCTACACCTCCGGACGTCCGCTGCGGTCACGTTTTGGCGCGCGCGACAACGGACGGCGATCCGCTTAATCTGCGGCCACGTTCGTCTTCGCCGAGGAAAGCAGACCACCGTTGGACCAAAAGATTCTCGATGCCCTCAAGGCCCATGCCGCCTGGGCCGCCGGCCGCGGCGGCAAGCCGGCCGATTTTACCGGCGCGGAACTGCGCCGCCTGGATTTCGCCAAGCGGTCGCTGCGCGAGGCCAAGTTCGTCCGCGCCGATTGCGAAGGCGCGTTCTTCCGCGATGCCGACCTCAGCCGCACCGATTTCTTCGGCGCTAACCTTGCCAATACCAGCCTTGAAAACGCCAACTTGACCGGGGCCAATCTGCGCGGCGTCAACCTCTATGGCGCGCTGCTGGATGGTGCGGATTTGACCGACGCGGATTTGCGCGGCGGCACGGCCATCAACTACGAAACCGGCAAGGCCTTCGGCGCCAAGGTCACCAACGTGGCTAAAGGCCGGTTCGATGCGGCGACTCTGGCAGGAGCCCAACTCAGTGGTGTAAATCTTGAAGGGTCGAGCTTCGTCGGCGCCAATCTCAAGGGCGCCAATCTCGCCGGTGCCAATCTGACGCATGTAGACTTGTCCGACGCCGATCTTCGCGGCGCGAACTTGCGCCAGGCCGATCTCGGCGGTGCGATTCTGGCCGAGGCGAACTTGGAGAACGCCGACCTCACCAAGGCTTCGGTCAAAGGTGCGACCTTCGAGGGCGCCAATTTGAAGGGCGCCCGCCTCGACGGCGTGGCCCGGGCGGAGAGCGATCTCGACGGGCCGCCGGTGTCGGCCGACGACCGGATCTACGACGAGATTCCGGTCGAGGATGTGCTGCGCGATCACGCAGCCTGGGTCGACTCAGGCGGTTCGCGTGGCGCGCGCGGCGATCTCTCGGGACGCACGATGAAGGCGTTGGATGTGGCGGGGCGCGATCTCAGCGGCATGGCCTTCCACGACGCCGACTTGGCCGGCGCGAATTTCGCCGACTGCCGACTGATGCTGTGCGATTTCAACGGCGCCCAGCTTGCCAAGGCGGTCTTCAACGGCGCCGACGCGTCGGGCGCGACCTTCGTCGGCGCCGATTTACGCGGCGCGCAGTTGCGCGGCGTTGTTTTGGATGCCGTCCCGATCAAGGCCCCGGGCGGCGGCACCACCGGTCGGGTCAAAGCACCGACCTTCGCTGGAGCGTTGTTGGCGGGCACCGACCTGACCGGTTCGGATACCTCGGCCTGCGGCGATCTATAGGGAGATTAGGGGATGGTGTTGGACTTAATTCGAATCGTGATCGCGATCTTCATCCCGCCGCTAGGGGTTTTTCTCCAGGTCGGCCTAGGTCTGCATTTCTGGCTCAACATCGTACTGACGCTGCTGGGCTACATACCTGGAATCGTTCACGCGGTGTGGGTGATTGCAACGAAGTAGGCGAACGCTTCTCCTGCGACACGAAAGGCGGGCTGGGACCGGCGCGCGCCCCAATTCGAGCGCCGGTCAATAGCCTTACTGGTTCGCGATCGTGAACGTTAGCGTTTCGCTGTAGTTCGTCGCCTGCGGCAGGTTCGCGCTGGAACCGTCATAGCTGATCTTGGCGTCGTAGTTGTCGCCGCCCACGATCGAGCGAGACGTCTTGTTGATGAACGTGCCGTTCGCACCGGTAAAGGACACGCCGACACTGTCGCGCACGACGGTGAAGCCGAGCTTGGCGCTGGCGCTGACCGGGCTGTAGAAGCAGGCGCCCGTCGTCGTTGGGCAGTTGCCGCCGGTTTGGTTAGCGGAACTGACAGAGACAACGTAGCCCGAAACGCTGTTCGATTCGGCTTTGACGGTCGCGATCTTCAACTGCGAAACCAGCGCGGTGAGGTCGAGACCCGAGGCTGAGGCGGTCGGCGTGACGGTGACGGCGAGGATCGATTGGACGGCACCGGTCAAGGTCAGGCCGGCGGTCGTTGCAGCGTGGCTGAGCGGGGAGGCGGCAAGCACACCGATCCCGACGACAGCCGCGGCTACCTTTTTAAGCGTAGACATTCTGGGGTGAACTCCAAAGTGGGCCACCGACTCCGGATGGCCCATGCGGGTCGCGATCCCTCGCGACCGTCTAGAGATAATCCCGCCCCCTGGAGCAAACAAGATAGCATTCGAAATAAATACGAGGAGTATCCGAAATAGAAAATACAGCTTTTTAGAGAGATTATATTTTAGATAATCAATCTATGGTAGTTTTGCCACGATTACCTAAAGGCCTTGGCAATGCCGTGCAGGCAAGCGGAGCGAGAGTGCAGGCCCGAAAGAAATGACCGGACAGCTTGGAATGTCTGGGGTAAGGTGGCCCGGTCTTAACAGGGCGGTCTTAACAACAAATTTGGGACAAGACGTATGAACCTATTGAAGAAGCATGTGCTGCCTCTCGCCGGGGCGGCCGTAATGAGTTTGGCGGTGGTATTGCCACAAACCGCGTCGTCGGAGGAACTGACGGTCGCGGTGCGGATGTTCGGCGCTGGCAAGGGAAATCCCTTCTCGGGCTGCATGTGCACGCCGGGTGTTTTTGCTTGGGCGCCGGTCTTCGAGACCCTGACCAAGATCCAGGAAGACGGATCGCCGGGCCCGGGCCTCGCGGACCGCTGGGAGGCGATTGAGCCGACCCGTTGGCGCTTCCACATGGCAAAAGGGAATACGTTCTCGAACGGCGAGCCGGTCGATGCCCACGCGGTCAAGACCACGTTCGATTTCTGGTACACCGACGAAGGCGGGGTCTTCTCCCAGGCCAAGACGATGAAGGGCTATATCGCCAGCATCGAAGTCGTCGATGACTACACCTTCGACCTCATCACCCCGACCCCGAATCCGATCCTGCCGGTCAACGCGCGCGATCCGTCGATTATCGCCCCCAAGGACTTCATGGATCGTGGCATCGCCGGGATCACCAAGGATCCGGTCGGGAGCGGCCCCTACACGATCTCGTTCACCGAAGAGGATGCGGTCGCGGTGCCGAATCCGCGCTCTAAGCGGAAGATCACCAGCGTCGACAAGATCAGCTTCAAGGTTCTGCCGGAAGCGCCGGCGCGGACCCAGGCGTTGCTGTCGGGCCAAATCGACATCAACACGGCGATCTCGCCTGACGAAGCGACGGCGATCGAAGCCGGTGGGATGAAGATCTATGCCCGTCCGTCTTCGCGCAACATGGGCATCACCATTGTGTCCTACCGCAACGGCGCCCAGACCGACACGCCGATGGCCGACGTTCGGGTGCGCCAAGCGCTCAACTACGCGGTCAACAAGCAGGCGATTGCCGATGCGTTGTTCCTCGGCAAATACGCCCGCCCGTCGACCCAGCCCGCCTTTCCGGGCGTAAACGGGTACAACCCGGACGTGAAGGGCTACCCCTACAATCCGGAAAAGGCGAAGCAGTTGCTTGCCGAGGCTGGGTTCCCGGACGGCAAGGGCCTCAAGTTTGAGGTGCGCGCCATCGTCAACGATGAGAACTTCAAGAATGCCTACGAAGCCGCGATTCAGGACATCCGGCAGATCGGTGTCGACGCTTCTCTGATCGCCCAGCAGTTTGCCGGGACAGGTCAGTGGCTGGAACATTGGCTGAAGGGTGACTGGCCGTGGGAAGGCTTCGGCATCGGTTTCGATTTGACGGCGACTATGGACGCTGGTCGGGTCTGGGAAGTCTTCGCCTCGTGCCTCAAGCACGGCGGCAAGGCCCCCTACTTCTGCGATGAAGGCGATATGCCGATGATCAATGCGGCATTGAAGGAGTTCGATCCCGACAAACGCCGTAACATGCTCAAGGAATTGGGCCGCATCACCACGGAAAAAGCCCCGATCGTCTTCCTCGTCGAGTTCGACGAAATGATGGGCTACAACCCGCGGATCAAGAACTTCTCGCACCACCTGTTGCAAATCCCGTACGAGACGTTCGAGGTTTCTTCGCGCTAACGCGAAGACTCGATCCAAAACGAAAAGGGCGGCCCCTGGGGCCGCCCTTTTTTTGTTCGCGCCGCGTCGGGTGCGCTATTGACCCTGACCCAGCGAGTAGCCGGGTTCGCCGTCGAAGTTGAACAGGTGCTCGGTCTTGACGAAATCGACCCCCTTGGCGGCCAGTTTCTGCAAGAGTTCGGCGATCATGGCACGATTGAACTGCTTGCCGGGTTTGGCCAAGTAGCGGCACCGCCAGTGGTCGGTACAGAACGTCTCCGGCAACCCGTTAGGCCATACCTTGACGCCGCGGTTGGTGATCATCGCCAACTCGAACGAGCCGTTGGTCACGCCCAGCAATTCCTTGGCGAGATCGTCGACCGGTTGCGTGGTGTGGACGAAGACATCGACGCCGACGAGGTCTTTCTTCGCGGGTGCGTGCCGAACCGCCTTGGGGACGGCAAAGGCCCCGGCACCCTTGGCATAGACCGCCGGGGTAAGCGTCGCGGGTTTCTGGCCAAGGCGGGCAATGATGGCATCGGCGAAGGCGTCGGTGCCGACCTTCTGTTTGGACACCTTCTCATCGAAGATGTCGTAGGTGTGGATGCCGTCCTCCATGGTCTTGAGCCAGGCGTTGTGCACCTGGGTTGCGACCTCGGGTTGGCCGACATGGGCCATCATCATCGCGCCCGCAAGCAGCAGCCCCGATGGATTGGCCAAATCTTGGCCGGCGCGGCGCGGCGCGCTGCCGTGGATCGCTTCGAACATGGCGCAGTGTTCGCCGATATTCGCCGACGGGGCGAGGCCCACCGATCCCGCGATTTGCGCCGCGACATCGCTCAATACGTCGCCGTAGAGATTGGGCATGACGATCACGTCGAAGACCTGCGGCGTGTCGGCGAGCTTGGCCGCACCGATGTCGATGATCCAGTGTTCGTTTTCGATGTCCGGGTATTCCGCGGCGATCTCGTCGAACACCTTATGAAACAGGCCGTCGGTCAACTTCATGATGTTGTCTTTAGTGAAGCACGTGACCTTCTTGCGATTGTGGGCCTTCGCATACTCGAAGGCGTAGCGCACGATCCGCTCGCAGCCCGGCCGCGAAATCAGTTTCAGACACTGATAGACCTCGTCGGTCTGCCGGTGTTCGATCCCGGCATAAAGGTCTTCCTCGTTCTCGCGCACGATGACGACGTTCATTTCGGGGTGTTTGGTGGCCACGAACGGTGCATAGGCAGTGGCCGGCCGGACGTTGGCGAACATCCCCAACGATTTGCGTACCGTGACGTTCAAACTCTTGAACCCGCCGCCCTGGGGCGTGGTGATCGGCGCCTTATAGAACACCTTGGTCTGGCGCAGGCTGTCCCAGGACTCCGGCGTGATCCCGGCCGAGTTGCCGGCCTGGTAGATCCGTTCGCCGATGTCGATCGGTTCGATCGCGATACGGGCCCCGGCGGACAGCAAAACCTTCAGGCTGGCCTTCATGATCTCCGGGCCGATGCCGTCGCCGAAGGCGACGGTGATCGGCGTCAGCCCGTCGCTCGCGGTGGGCATCAGACTGGCAAGTTCCTCCAGCGCGGGGTTCGAAGCGGTCGGGTTAACATTCATGACGTTTCTCCTCGGTCGGGTTGCGGACGAGGCAAACATGACGGATCTTATTTCATTGACAAAATTGATAGTTTATTGATTTAAGATTGCAATTATTAATCCTAAAGGCACCCCGATGGCGGATCTAAATATCGATACGGACCTGTTGCGTACCTTCGCAACGGTCGTCGACAGTGGCGGCTTTACCCAGGCTGGCGAGCGTCTCATGCGCGGTCAGTCCGCGGTTTCCCTCCAAATCAAGCGCCTGGAGGAAAAGCTCGGCGTCCGGCTGCTTAAACGCAGCCCGCGCAGCCTTGCGCTGACCGGCGATGGCGAGGTGATCCTGGACTACGCGCGCCGGATATTGCGCCTGCACGACGAGTTGGCGGCGCGGGTGCGAGATCCCGAGGTTGCGGGTCTGGTGCGCATCGGCGCGCCCGAGGACTTCGCTACCAGTCATCTCCCAAATGTCCTGGCGCGCTTCGCCGCGACCCATCCGCGGGTTGCCATCGAAGTCACCTGCGAGTTGACGCTCGATATCCTGGAGCGATTCCGTGACGGCGGTCTCGATCTCGCCTTGGTCAAGCGCGAACCCTCGACGGTGGCCGGTGGCACCCGGGTCTGGCGCGAACCGCTGGTGTGGGTCGCCGCGACGCACCGCCTCACCGAACGGGCGGAGCCGTTGCCGCTCGCGGTATCGCCCCGACCGTGCGTGTACCGCAAACGCGCGACCGACGCCCTCGACGCGGTAGGCCGCACGTGGCGCATTGCCTATACCTGCGGGTCGCTCGCCGGCACCCACGCGGCGGTGCGGGCAGGTCTCGGCATCACCGTGCTGCCAAAGGAAATGGTGCCGCCCGATCTACTGATCTTCGACGACGAAGCCAGCGGCCTCCCAGACCTGCGGGATACCGAGATGGCACTTCTCGAGGCGCCGCAGCTCGGTGCCGCCGCCGCACGCCTTGGTGAGTACATTGTGCGCGAGTTGGAACACGCCCATTAGGGAACCCATTTGGGTCACGCCGGTTCGTTTTGCGGCGCGGTGGCGGCTCTACTATGTTGTGCAGACACCCGATTGCCTCGACGCCCCTACGCCCGGCAACGCCGCGAATTTTTACGGCATCAACCTGAAGGACAACGATGTACCGCTTTGTTTTTGCCGCCGTATTGGCGTTACCCCTGACCGTTCCAAGCGCTCTTGCGCTGGATATCGGTTCCGTCCAGTCGGTTCTGGTCTACGCCTACGGGACGCCGGCGACCGAAAACCGGCGCGCCCTTTTTCCGCGCACCAAAGTCGTCACCAACGAAGTCGTCGAGACGGTCAGCGATGGCGGTCTTCACTTGACCTTCCTCGACGGCACGGATTTTCGCCTAGGCGCGGAAAGCCGCGTGACCCTCGATGAGTTCGTTTACGACCCCGATGTGTCGTCGGGCAAAATGGCTCTCAATCTGTCGAAGGGTGTTTTCCGATTCGTGAGTGGCAAGCTCGATAAGCGCGGCGTTCGCCTAGTCACCCCGACTGTCTCGATCGGCATTCGCGGTACGGACTTCTTTGTTGTTGTTGCCGACGACGGATCGACCTCGGTCAAAGTGGAGGAGGGCGAGGTCGAAGTGACCCAACTATCGGGCGGCGCATCCGCAATCGTGGTTGCCGGGTCGGCTGCCATCTTCGCGGCAGGCGGCGCGGTATCGCTCGACGCCAATGTCGTCGTCAACGATCCCGGGGTCACCGGTGACGGCGGCGGCGATACCAACCCGAGTGGCGGCGACAGCGGTGACGGTGGGGGCGGCCAACACTAGAGAGTGGAGGCCGGGACCGGAATCGAACCGGTATACAAGGATTTGCAGTCCTCTGCGTAACCACTCCGCCACCCGGCCACAGCCGCGTGTATAGGTTTGTGGCCCCGGCGGGTCAAGGCTGGGTCGGCGGCGTTTGTAGCCGCCCGGCAATCTCCTCGGCAAACGCATCGACCGCACCCCAATCGGTATAGTCGTGGTTTTGGCTAGTGTCCGTGCTGCCGCCGCTTTTGGCCGCGATCCGGCACATCATCAGGCGGAACAGAACCCCATACTGGCGGTAGCGCAGCGCGCCCCCGAAGCATCGCACCGCATCGGGCCGCCATCCGGCCGCCGCCAGGAAATCTGCGGCAAGGCGTTCAGCCACCCCGCGGTCCCTCTCGCGGGTCGATGCCGCGACCAAGCTGACCGAAAAGAACGCACCGGGTAGGGTTCCAAGCGCTCCCCGGTGGCGTCCGATCCACGCTTTCAACACCTTGGCGTGACCGCCGTAGCGCACCGACGACCCGAGGACGACCGCGCGCACCCCATCGGGTGTGCAGGTGCTGCGGGCCAAATCGACGACATCGATCGGCAGACCCGCCGCTACCAACTTTTCGCCCAGTCGGTGGGCGATTCGCGCGGTTTGTCCGTCATGGGAGACGAAGGCAACCAGAATGGGGGCACGCATCGGCAAATCTTACTGCGGCGCGGTCGGCGCTGCACGGGCGGTGCCGATCCGCCCAGTTGTTTTTGCCCCCCGGGAACCGTATAACCCGGCGGTACGTAAGGGTTTGGACATTTTTGTATGACCGACTACGCCGCCGCCCGACGCAACATGGTACTCAGCCAGCTTGAGCCCACGCGGGTCCACGATCCGCGCATTCTCGAGGCGATGGGGGCCATCCCACGCGAGGTGTTCGTCCCCAAATCGCTGGCCGGTGTGGCCTATGTCGATGAGGACCTCGCGGTCGCGCGCGGCCGCTACTTGATGGAACCGGTTGTACTCGCCCGCCTGATCGAAGCGCTCGCGATCCGGGACGGCGATTTGGTGTTGGATGTCGGCTGCGGTACCGGGTATAGCGCCGCGGTTCTCGCGCGCTTGGCCGGAACGGTCGTGGCTGTGGAGAGCGACGCCGAACTTGCCGCTAAAGCCGGTGACAATCTGTCCAAGGTCGGTATCGATAACATCGCGATCATCGAAGGGCCGCTGCCGGCGGGGTGCGCCGATCAAGGGCCGTACGCCGCGATCTTGATCGGTGGCGCCGTTGAAGAAGTACCGCCGGCACTCCTGGCGCAACTCGCGCCGGGCGGACGCCTCGCCTGCGTCCTGCGCAGCGGACCGACCGGCAAGGCCACTCTTTATCTCGAAAGCGGGGGCGTTATCGGGCATCGGCCGTTATTCGACTCTGCGGTGCCGCCGCTCCCCGGTTTTGCCCGCGCCAAAGCCTTCGCCTTTTGATCGCACCGTCTTGGACGCACGGTTGAACGGCAAACGGGCGCACCTACGTGTGTTGTCGGGAATGCGGTCCAAACTTGACGTTAGGGAAGCGACGGACATCCAGCCGCACACCGTGGAAGTCTTAACCATCTTGGCCGAATCAGCAAAAAGGATCGCCCCATGAAGACACCCGCGCGCGTCTTTGCTTACGCCATGGGCGGGTTTCTCGCGGCGTCCGCAGCTTCGGCCCAATCGCTGGAAGACGCCCTCATCGCGGCTTACCAAAATAACCCCACTCTGCAATCCCAGCGCGCGGCGCTGCGGGCTACTGACGAAACCGTGTCCCAAGCGCTTAGCGGCTGGCGGCCAACGGTAACTCTTTCCGGCGATGCCGGTTTGTCCCACACCGACGGCAGCAGCACCGGGTCGTCCGATTCGCAACCGCAAAGCGCCACTCTGCGTATCACCCAGCCGATTTATCGCGGCGGGCGAACCGTCAACGGTATTGCCCAGGCCGAGGCCAATATCGAAGCGGCGCGGCAAGTCCTGCGTCAGACCGAACAGTCCGTTTTGCAATCGACCGTTCGCATTTACATGGATGTGTTGCGCGACCAAGCCGTGGTCGAACTGAACGACGCCAACCTCGACCGTCTGCGCCGTCAGCTCGAAGCCACCCGCGACCGCTTCGAAGTAGGCGAGCTTACCCGCACCGACGTCGCCCAGGCCGAGGCTCGGGTGTCGGGCGCCATTAGTTTTCTAGTCGCCTCGCAAGGCGTTCTTGAATCGAGCCGCGCAACCTTCCGCCGCGTGATCGGTTTGGAGCCGGTGAACCTGACGCGGGTACCGCCACTCGGACCGCTGCCCGAAGGCGAGGAGGAGGCGCGGCGTATCGCTCTGGAAGAGAACCCGTTGGTACGCCAAGCGCTCCGTAGCGAAGAAGCCTCCCGTGCAGCTGTCGACGTCGCCGAAGGGGTGATCTTGCCCACCGTCAACCTTACCGGTTCGGTCGGGCGGTCCTACGATACCAGCACCTTCAACAATCGCGCCGACAGTGCCAGCATCTCGGCGACGGTGACTGTGCCCCTGTACCAAACCGGTTCGGAATACTCGCAAATCCGCCAGGCCAAACAGACCAACAGCCAGCGGCGTATCGACATCGAAACCCAACGCCGCGCGGTCGTCGAAGGCGTGACCCAAGCCTGGGCAGCACTCAATTCGGCCACCGACCAAATTCGCTCGAATGTCGATCAGGTGCGAGCGGCCGAGGTCGCCCTCGACGGTGTGCGTCAAGAGGCCGAAGTCGGCTCGCGCACCGTGCTCGACGTACTCGATGCCCAGCAGGAACTGCTCAACGCGCAAGTGGCGCTGGTGCGCTCGGAGCGCGACGAGTTCGTTGCCGGCTTCGATCTCCGCGTGGCCCTCGGCCGGTTGTCGGCCGAACAAATGGGCCTGCCCGTCGAGGTCTATGATCCGACGGCGAACTATAAAACGGTCCGCAATAAACTCTACGGTCGCGACATCGCCGACGAGACCCGCTAAACCGCTTTAGCGGGGTAGGGATCAGCGTTCTCACCCGGTCCAACCGGTCGCGCCGCTAAGGTGGGGAGCAGGAACGAACCCCTCGCGCCTGCAGGACTGTTCGGTTGCGATGGAGCGGACAGGGAATTCGTGCCATTGTAATCCAAATGTCGAGAACGACTTCGCAATTCTCGCGGCGGCTGTTCGTCGTTTGCTTTCTTTTCGCCGCGGTCGCCCTAACCGCGCCGTCGTACGGGCAAGGCCTTGCGTCGGTCGTGAGTCCTGGGTGGCTTGTGGCGAACCTGAACGATCCGGCGATCGTGGTCGTCGATCTTCGACGCGAAGCGGACTACCGAACCGGGCATCTCCGTGGCGCCGTCAATATCGACCCGGCGACGACCGTAATTCGGAGCGGGGACGGGCTGCCGCGCCTCCCGACATCCGCCGAATTCGCGGCGCGGATGGGACAGTTGGGTATCGCCAGCGATCAGAAGGTCGTCCTCGTGTCGCGCGGCGAAGGCTGGATGGACGTGGCGACGGCGACCGACCAATTTTGGCTGTTCAAGCGAATGGGACACGCCGATGTCGTCATTCTCGATGGCGGATTCAAGGCGCTTGTCGAAACACCCGGTGTTTCGATCGACCAAACTGCGGTCATTCGCGGGCAAACAACCTATACGGTGTCGGCGCCCTTGGTTGGGGGTGCACAAACGGCGGATGTGCGTGATCGTCCCGCAGGTCTTGTGTTGGTCGATGGGCGCCTGCGGGGCCAGTTCGTGGGGGTCAACAAGACCGCCCTCATTCCGCGTTACGGCACGATTCCCGGCGCCATGAGTTTGCCGGGGAACTGGATGACCGTCGACGCCGGTGGGCGTTTCAGAACCGTTGAGGACCTGCGCGCGATCCTCAGATTCACGGACGTCCCGGAGCGAGGCCCGATTATCGTCTTCGGCAATACGTCCCTAGCTGGATCGTTGGTGTGGTTTGCGTTGCGGGTCATTCTCGGCAATCGCGACGTTCGCCTTTACCACGGAGGCATGCAGGCGTGGAACTTGGTGCCCGACAACCCGCTAGAAATATTGCGCGACATCGGGGAGATCCAACGGCCCTAAAGCGCGATCGCGCAGATGGCGCACAAATCGCAGTGCCGCGCCGTTTCCACCGCGTCCAACCTGGCTGAATCGCCTAGTTTTCCCCCATAGATGGACGATTTCTCTCTTTCCGCTTGCTCTTGCAGGGTGCCATGCCCTATCGGTGGGGGGTGACCTTAACAAAAAATCAATATTTGGCCCCTAGTGCTAGATTTTTGAGCATATCTCGCGTAACTTCGCCGCTTGGCGGCGTCTAATCAACCGGTGTCCGAGCAGCAATGAGCGATCCGAGGACCGACCAAGAACCGACGATGGAGGAAATCCTCTCGTCGATTCGGCGGATCATTTCGGAGGACGATGAAGGCGACGCGCCCGCCGCGGCAGCGCCCGAACCCGAACCCGACGACGAACCCGAGGACGAAGCGCCCGAAGAGGACGATTTTGACCTGGGCGATGTCGAGGAAGAGATCGACGAACCCGAAGAAGAGCCCGAGCCCGAGCCCGAAGTCGAGGAAGAGGACCTGGACGACGAGCCCGAGTTGCCCGAGGAAGAAGAGCCCGAAGACGAACCGGAGGACGAGCCCGAACCGCTCGCCGCCCAGGACGATGACGAAGAGGCGGACGAACCGGTCGTCGAAGATGCCCTCGATCTCACCAGTATGGTGCTGGACGACGGCAACGTGGTCGAGCTCGACGCCGACGGCAACCCGCTGCACCAAGAAGAGCCCGAACCGGAACCCGAGCCTGAACGGGAACCCGAGCCCGAACCGGAAGACGAGCCGGCCCCGCACGATTTCCAGGCCGCACTCGATGCCGCGACGGCACCGCCAACGCACGACAGTCTGCTCCATGCCGCGACCGCTTCTGCGGCGGCGAGCGCTTTCGCCCAACTCTCCAGCACTGCTGTGCAAATGCGCGGTCAGCCCCTCGGCGACCCCCACCGCACCCTTGAGGACCTGGTCAAGGAACTGCTCCGACCGATGCTGAAGGCGTGGCTCGACAAGAACCTGCCATCGGTCGTCGAACGCATCGTCGAAAAAGAAATCGCCAAGATCGCCCACGGCGCCGAAAAGTAGTCGGGGCGTCTACTCCCGTCCGCCCGATCGTTACAGCACTGGGTTGCGTGCATAGAGGGACCGGTGGATTCGAAAGTCGAAACTGTCATCGCCGAACTCGACGAGCGAATCACGAAAGAACGTGAGCGGATCAGCAGTGGAGAGTCATTCAACGCCGATGACTTTGCGCTTGCCGCGGGGCCGCATTCGGCCGGTCTGCTCAATCTTCTGATCCGCACCAAAGGGGCCAAGCTGATCGTCGAGGTCGGCACGTCGATCGGGTACACCGCGTTGTGGTTGGGCGAAGCGGCGCGCGCCACCGGCGGCCGGGTCGTTGGAATGGAAAAACTCGACAGCAAACATACCCAGGCCGTCGACAACATCCGACGCGCTGGGCTCGACGATATCGTCGAGGTCCGCAAAGGCGACGCCAAGGAGATCGTCAAGACGATCGACGGTCCTATCGACGTCGCTTTCCTTGATGCGTGGAAGGACGACTATTTCGATTACTTCGATACGCTGTTGCCAAAGATGCGCATCGGCGGCTGCGTCGTTGCCGACAACATCACGTTTCCCGAAAGCGTCCAGGAACTGATGAAGCGCTACCAGAGCCATGTCCGAAGTAAAACGAACGTGCGGTCGCACTACCTCTCGGTCGGTTCGGGCCTCGAAATGTCGGTGAAGATCGCCAACTAGAGAAGCGGTGCGGATTTCGGGTCGAAATCCGGAGTCGCCGTCGGTTGGTTTTGCACGTTCCCACCGCCGATGTCCCACCGTTCGGCGAGCCCGGCCAATTCACCCAGGATTTTTCGCAACTCCATACCGCGCGAGGTAACCCCGTATGTCACCTCGGGCGGTATCGTCGGTTTGTGTTCCCGGTAGATTAGTCCGGTGTCCTCCAGGCGTCGGAGTCGTTCGGTCAGGACCCGCGTCGAAATGCCGGCAACCGCCCGGCGCAGTGCGCCAAATCGCATCGGCCCTGCTTCCATCAAGTTCCACATGATGTAGAGCGTCCAAGGGCCACTCAACAAATTAAGCAGCGCCTCCATCGGGCATTGCGGAACTCTCGGCGACATTGGGTTACCTCGGATAGTGGTTACTAAAAAGTACCTACTTTCGATAGTAGCCTAAATTCATATATGAACCTTCCTATTAATCAACGCGATCAAGAGGAACGCCATGGAGCTCACCGTATCGATCATCGGCTACGTACTAGCGGCGATTTTTATCCTGGCCGGCGGGGCGAAACTCGCGCAGGTCAAAATGATGAAGGACAACTTCGCCAAATACGGCTTCCCCCCGTGGTTCCTACGCGTAGTCGGCGCGGGCGAGGTGACCGGCGGCGTTCTTCTGTTAATCCCAAGCCTCGCGGTTCTTGGCGCAACCGGATTGGCCGTCATCATGGTTGGTGCCGTGATCGCGCATGTGATGAGCAAAGAGGCGCCGATGGCAGTAGCGCCACTCGTGTTGCTGGTCGCAACCGTCTTTTTGGTCGTGGAACGCGCGAGCGATTTCGCCGCGATGGTGATGGGAGCGTAGGGGGTGGGCATGAAATTCTACAACGCGGACTTCTCGCCGAATTGTCTCCGCGTCCGGGCGGTCGCCGCGGAACTCGGCATCGAACTTGAGATCGTCGATGTAGATCTGCGCAATGGTGCGCCGGATGCGATGAAGGCGTTGAACGCGAACGGCAAGGTGCCCGTTCTCGACGACAATGGTTTTGGGCTTTGGGAGAGTCGCGCGATCAACGCCTATCTTGCAGGTAAAGACCCCGCGAAACGCCTTTACCCCGACGACCTTGTCGCGCGGGCGCAGATCGACCAATGGTCGTATTGGCAGGCCATTCACCTCGGACCGGCAATGCAAAAGGTGGGTTTCGAGCGCGCCATGAAAAAGAAATTCGGTATGGGCGAACCGGATGAAAGCAAGATCGCTGACTCGGTAGTCGAAATCGACAAGTTCCTCAAAGTATTCGATAGCGGACTTGGTGATCGCGACTGGATCGCTGGCGATCTGAGCATTGCCGATTTCGCGCTCGCGTCGACTTTCATGTTCCGCGATGCCGCGCGGATCAGCCTTAGTGCCGCACCGCGGGTAGCAGCATGGATCGCACGGATGGAAACGCGCGACTCGTGGCAAAAAGCGTCGGCCCCCATCGTGGCGTTCCTCAAGGCGTAATTACCTGTGCGTCAACCGACCTTCTTCATTCCCCACGGCGGTGGGCCATGCTTTTTCATGGAGTGGTCGCCGCCCGATGCCTGGGACCGGCTTCGTACCTGGCTTGAAGGGCTCATCCCCGGCCTGCCCGAAAAGCCGAAAGCCATCGTTATCGCCAGCGCCCATTGGGAAACCGATCCGCTACGCGTCACCGCGATGCCTGCCCCGCCGCTTCTTTACGACTACGGCGGCTTCCCCGCGCACACCTACAAACTTACGTGGCCTGCGCCGGGGTTGCCCGACCTTGCCCACCGGATCCGCACTCTTCTCGCAGGGGCCGGGATCCCTAGCGAAGACGAACCCGCCCGCGGGTTCGATCACGGCGTCTTTGTTCCGCTGAAAGTGATGGTGCCAGAGGCCGAGATCCCGACGGTCGCCATTTCGTTGCGGCCCGACCTCGATCCGGCGTTCCACCGCCGCGTCGGCGCGGCGCTTGCGCCATTGCGCGATGAGGGCGTTCTGATTTTGGGTAGTGGAAACAGCTATCACAACATGCGCGGGTTCATGAACGGGGACGGTCTCGCGGCATCTCGCGCCTTCGATGCCTGGCTGTGCGGCGCGGTGGAACAAGCCGGTGCGGCACGCGCTGCGGCGTTGGACGGTTGGGCGGACGCGCCGGGCGCGGCGGCCAGTCACCCCCGCGAGGAACATTTGATCCCCCTGATGATCGCCGCCGGGGCCGCCGCCGACGAGGCGGGCGCGGCGGTCTTTACGGACGTGATCATGGGCGCCCAGCTCACCGGCATCCGCTTCGGCTAGGTTTCGCGCCGCTCCGCCATTCAGCGTTCTAACGGCGCTCGGCGATGCGCCGCACAGGTACCTCAAGCGACACGCTGCCGGCTTTCTCGAACGTCAGCGTCAGTGGGATGGTCGCACCGGCCACCAGCGGCGCGTGGACCCCGAGCAGCATGATGTGAAACCCGCCCGGCTGGAGCAGTGTCGGTGCCCCGGGCGCGACATCGATGCCGTCGACCGGCCGCATCCGCATCACGTTGTCGTTGTCCATCATGTGGGTATGCAGCTCGACGCGCTCGGCCGCGGGCGACTCCACCGCGACCAACCGGTCGGGCGCGGTACTGCGTAGCGTCAAATAGGCCCCCGAGTTGGGCGCCCGCCCGAGGCTCTCGCGCACATAGGCCCCATCGATCGAGACCGGCCCTACCGCGGCATGACCGCCGTCGTGATGGGCGTCGTGGTCATGATCGCCGTGGTTGTCGTGGTGGTCGTGGTGGTCGTTGTCATGGTCGTCGTCATGGTGGGTTTTGTCGTCATGGGCGTGACCGTCATGGCGTGCACCGTGGTCCATTACTTTCGTGGGACTGGGTTGAGCTGCCAGAATCAGCCGCGCCGGTTCAGCCGACGCATAGGCGGCAATCGCCAAGCAGACAGCCAATGCCGTGAGATGCAGGGAAATCAGGGAAGGGCGAACATGGAACAAGGGTTTTTCTCCGTCGTTGGAACCGGAACGACGCACCGTGAAGGTGCGTGCGGAATACATCGGAACTTAGACGGTGGTCGGTGGGGCGCGGGGGCGGTAGCGGTTGACGGCGGTTGTGGTGGGTGCCGTCCGGTCGAGCGGGGTGGAACGTAGCGCGGCGGCTTGCGCTGGTAGCGGCATGCTGCCGCCAAATGGCAACGCCACTGCACCGGATTGACCCGGCGGGCAATGGTCGCAATGGGCGCCGCGCGGGTCGGGAGCGGGCGCTTCGTCGCTCGGCACGCCGCGTGAATCGAGGCGGACGACCTTCAGTCCATCGGTCGAACAAATGACCACAACGTCGCCCGCGACGGGCGCCGCCAAACTGGCGGCAACCGGCAACAAGGTCTGCAAGACCAATGCAAAGAGGGCGGCCAAGGCCGCGCTGCGACACCGTGCGGACATGGCGGCACAGTGCGTCCGGCCCCGGCGACCTTCAATGCGGCACGATGCCGCGCCAACGCAGACGTTACCAAAGTTTAATCCGGATTCGCCGACGGAGTGCCTATATCCCCCCGTGTGAACTTCCGAAGACGAAAAACGGAAACCTCACCCCGGAGATCACGATGAACAAGATCACCCTCGCGCTTCTCACCACACTCGGCATCGCGGCCGTGTCCGCCCCGGCTCTCGCGGCAGGGCCCCACGGCATGCGCGCCATGCATGGCGGAGCGGGGCATGGCGCCGGCCTGCTCGAAACCTTCGATAGCAACAACGACGGTCAGTTGACTCAGGCCGAGATCGATACGTTCCGGACCGACAGGCTCGCCAAGTTCGACACCGACGGCAACGGCACCCTGTCGCTCCAGGAGTATCAGGCGCTGTGGCTGGACGCCTACCGCGAACGCATGGTCGATGAATTCCAGCGCCACGACGACGACGGCGACTCCATCGTTACCGCCGAGGAATTCAGCGAACCCTACGCCAACCTTGTGTCCCGGATGGATCGCAATGGCGACGGCGTCCTCAACGCGGACGAACTGAACCCCCGCCGTCACCGCGACGTTAGCGACCGCCGCGGCGACGACGACCGTGACCACCGCGGCCCGCGCCGGGACCGCGACGACGAATAGACCGAACCGGGGTTCTAACCCCGGTCATCCATCGCCCGGCGACGGGCGCGCCGCCAGCCTCCCTCAAAGGCGGTGCGCCCCGCGCGGGCCGAACGCGGCCCATCCCGACCGTTCCCGGACCCCCCTCCGGGCGCGGGTCCCGGGGTGGGCCGTTATTCGGTGGCGGCCCGGCGATCCGCCGAAAGATCGGTCCAAGATTTAGGCGCTGAGGTGTTAGGTTGGCCGCCCCCTCCGAAACGACGGACATCCCGATGGCGCGCATCCACCTGATCGAAGGCCCCGTGGGGGCCGGCAAGTCGACCTTTGCGGCCCAACTCAGCGGTACCTATGCCGCGCCACATTTGGCACTGGACGACTGGATGGCCACGCTGTTCGTGCCCGACAGGCCGGACGGCGACATCATGCCGTGGTACCTCGCGCGTAAAGACCGTTGCATCGAGCAGATCTGGAAGATCGCGGTCAACCTGATGGACATCGGCACCGACGCCATCCTGGAACTCGGCCTGATTCAGCGCGCGGCCCGGCAACACTTCTACGCCCGCCTCGACACTGCCGGCTACGCCCACACCGTGTATGTCCTCGAGGCCCCCAAAGAGGTGCGCCGCGCCCGTGTCCACCGCCGCAACGCGGAGAAGGGCGCAACGTTTTCGATGGTTGTCCCCGACGCCATCTTCGAAATGGCCAGTCGTATGTGGGAACCCCCAGACGACACCGAATGCGCCACCCGCGACATCCAATTCATCGCCACCGAACCTGCCTGATTGCCGCTCAGTTCGATCTTCCTCCCCCAGCGCGTCTGAGGAAGGGCAGGGAGGGCAATAAGGGCACCTTTGCCCCCGCGCGGGGCCGCGTTATAACCCTCAGGGCCCACGCCCCGCCCTGGAACCCCACGGAAACCCGCGCCCCATGCCGCTGTCCAAGACCTATACGCCCGAAGAGATCGAAGGCCCGCACTACCAGCGCTGGGAGGCCGAGGGCGCGTTTGCCGCTGGGCGCAGCAACACCGCCAAGCCCTACACGATCATGATCCCGCCGCCCAACGTCACGGGTTCGCTGCACATGGGCCACGCGCTCAACAACACGCTCCAGGATGTGTTGATCCGCTTCGAGCGTATGCGCGGCCGCGACGCGCTGTGGCAACCGGGCATGGACCACGCCGGCATCGCCACCCAAATGGTGGTCGAGCGCCAGCTCGCCGCCGAGGGCACCGACCGCCACAAACTAGGCCGCAGCAAGTTCGTCGACCGCGTCTGGTCGTGGAAGGAAGAATCCGGCGGCACTATTTTTAACCAACTCCGCCGCCTCGGCGCCTCGGCAGACTGGGAACGCGAACGCTTCACCATGGACGAAGGCCTCAGCCGCGCCGTCACCAAGGTGTTCGTCGATCTGCACAAGCAGGGCCTGATCTACAAAGACCAGCGCCTGGTCAACTGGGACCCCAAGCTGCTCACCGCGATCTCCGACCTCGAGGTCGAAAGCCGCGAGGTCAAGGGTCACCTGTGGCACATCAAATACCCGATCGAAAACGAAGAGGGCCGCTATATCACGGTGGCCACCACGCGCCCCGAAACCATGCTGGGCGATACCGCCGTCGCGGTGCACCCCGAGGACGACCGCTACAGGGACCTGATCGGCAAACACGTCGTGTTGCCGCTGGTCGGCCGACGCATCCCCATCGTGGCCGACGAATACGCCGACCCCGCGCAGGGATCCGGCGCGGTCAAGATCACGCCGGGCCACGACTTCAACGACTTCGAGGTCGGCCGCCGTCACAAGCTCGAACTGATCAACATCTTCGACGCCCACGCCCACCTCAACGACACCGTGCCGCAGGCTTACCGCGGCCTGGAACGGATGGCGGCGCGCAAAGAAGTGCTGGCCCATCTCGAAGCGCAGGGCCTGTTGGAAAAGATCGACGACATCACCCACACCGTGCCCTACGGCGATCGCTCCGGCGTGGTCATCGAGCCGTGGCTCACCGACCAGTGGTATGCCGACGCCGCCACCTTGGCCAAGCCCGCGATCGAGGCGGTGGAGAGGGGCACCATCGCCTTCGTCCCGCGCCAGTGGGAGAACACCTATTTCTCGTGGATGCGCAACATCCAGCCCTGGTGCATTTCGCGCCAGCTCTGGTGGGGTCATCAAATCCCCGCCTGGTACGGCCCCGATGGTCAGGTCTTTGTCGAGCTCGACGAGGACGCCGCGTTGAACGCGGCCAAGCTGCACTACGGCAAGGAAACCCCGCTCGAACGCGACCCCGACGTGCTCGACACTTGGTTCTCAAGCGCGCTGTGGCCGTTCTCGACCTTGGGCTGGCCCGACAAGACGCCGCTGTTGGACCGGCACTATCCCACCGACACGCTGGTCACCGGCTTTGACATCATTTTCTTCTGGGTCGCCCGGATGATCATGATGGGCCTGCACTTCATGGGCGAGGTGCCGTTCCACACCGTCTATGTCCACGCCCTGGTGCGCGACGAAAAGGGCGCGAAGATGTCCAAGTCCAAGGGCAACGTCATCGACCCGTTGGACCTGATGAACGCCTACGGTGCCGACGCGCTGCGCTTTACCCTGGCCGCGATGGCGGCCCAGGGCCGCGACATCAAACTCGCGACCTCGCGGGTCGAGGGCTATCGCAACTTCGCGACCAAGCTGTGGAATGCCGCGCGCTTCACCGAAATGAACGTCTGCCTGCTACGCCCGGACTTCGACCCCGGCGCGGTGCGCCTCACGGTCAACAAATGGATCGTCGGCGAAACCGCGCGCGCCGCCGCCGCCATCACCGAGGCGATCCAGGCCTACAAGTTCAACGAGGCCGCCGACGCCGCCTACCACTTCACCTGGCACACCTACTGCGATTGGTACGTTGAATTGGTCAAACCGGTGCTGCAGGGCCCGCGCCCCGACACCGACGATCCCGATGCGCCGGCCGCACCGGTGCCAAACGAAGACCCGGCAACGATCCAGGCCCGCGAAGAAACCCGCGCCTGCGCCGCCTGGGCGCTCAGCCAAATCCTCCACCTGCTGCATCCCTTCATGCCCTTCGTCACCGAAGAACTGTGGGACAAGCTGCGTCACGCCTCGCCCATCCCCGACACCCAAGACCTGATCGTGCGCCCCTGGCCCGACGCCAGCGCCCTGCCGATGGACAAGGCCGCCGCCGACGAAATGAACTGGGTCATCCGCCTGGTGTCCGAGATCCGCTCCGTGCGCGCCGAAATGAACGTCCCCGTCGCCGCCAAGATGGATGCCAAGCTGATCGGCGCCCACGTCGAAACGCAACGACGCCTCGCCACCCACGCCGACCTCATCACCCGTTTGGCCCGCCTGGGCTCGATCGACTTCGCCAGCGAAATCCCCGCCGGCGCCGTCCAACTCGTCCTCGACGAAGCCACGGTCGCGCTCCCCCTAGCGGGGATCATCGACATCGCCGAAGAACGCGCCCGCCTGGAGAAAGAAATCCAAAAGTCCGAAGGCGAAATCACCAAGGTCGACAAAAAACTCGCCAACGACGCCTTCGTCTCCAAAGCCCCCCCGCACGTCATCGAAGAACAACACACCCGCCGCGCCGACCACACCCAAACCCGCGACAAGCTGGCCGCGGCGCTGGAGCGGTTGAAGAAGGCGGGGTAGGGGTAACCCTCAGCTCCCCAATTTCCCGTCATCCTGAGCCGGGCCGACTTCGTCGCCAGACGAAGACGGCCCGAGTCGAAGGGCCTGGCGCCCGCACCCCCACAAGCACTCATCATTCATCGCCCCGACGTGGCGCGGGCAGGCCCTTCGACTCGGGCGGCCCGCGCCTTGCGGCGCGGTCCCCCCGGCTCAGGATGACGGGGTGGTGAAATATGCCCGCACTCGCCTGCACCCCGAGTCGGCGGTACCATCACGCGAGAAAAATCGCGAAGGACCAACACCATGCGCCTAGGAATCCTCACCGGCGGCGGCGACGTGCCGGGGCTCAACCCGTGCATCAAGGCCGTGGTCGAGGGCGCGCACGAGCGCGGCTGGGAGGTGTTCGGCTTTCGCCGCGGCTGGGCCGGGCCGCTCAACGTCGATAGCTACGATCCCGTCGGCAACCCAAAGTGGGTGGAGAAACTCACCCCCGCCACGGTGCGCACGATCGATCGCGCCGGCGGCACCATGTTGCACACCTCGCGCACCAATCCGGGCCGCGTCGCGCCGGGCGACGTGCCGCACCATCTCGACGGGCGTTTCCACGCCGACACCAGGACCGGCACCGTCGATTGCACCGCCCATGTGGTCGAGGCGTTGAGCTGGCTCGGCATCGATTGCCTGATCCCGATCGGCGGCGACGACACGCTGTCCTATGCCGCAAGATTGGCCAAGGAAGGCGTGCGCGTCGTCGCCATTCCCAAAACCATGGACAACGACGTCTTCGGCACCGATTACTGCATCGGCTTTTCCACCGCCGTCACCCGTTCGGTCGAATTCATCCAAGCGTTGCGCACGCCCGCGGGCTCCCACGAACGCATCGCCGTGATCGAACTGTTCGGCCGTCACTCGGGCGAAACCGCGTTGATCGCGGGCTACCTCGCGGACGCCGACCGCACCTTGATCTCCGAAGTCCCGGTCGAGATCGACCGCTTGGCCGCGCTGGTGCGCCAGGACCGCATCGACAACCCCAGCCACTACGCGGTTGTCGTGGTGAGCGAAGGCGCGACCCTTGAGGGCGGCGGGCGCGTCGAGGGCGGCGCCGCCGACGCCTACGGCCATTTGAAGCTGGGTGGGATCGGCCAGGTGATCGGCGCCGAACTGAAAGCCCGCACCGGGGTCGAAATCATCAACCAGAGCCTCGGGTACTTGATGCGCTCGGGCGCGCCCGATTCGCTCGACCGCATGGTCGCCGTCACCTTCGGCCATTTGGCTTTGCAGCAAATTGCCGACGGCGCGCACGACATCATGCTGGCCCTCCAAGGCGGCCGCTACGCCACGGTGCCGCTGGAGACCTGCATCGCGGGCGAAAAGCGCGTCGACATCGCCAACCTCTACGACACCAAGGCCTACCGCCCCAACCCCCGCCACGTCGTCGGCGCCCCGATGTTTTTGTACTAACGCGCCGACGTCGCAAATCGAAACGTCGCGGCGCCCCGCGGTCATCCTGAGGCGCGCCCACCGGGCGCGTCCCGAAGGGCCCGCGGTCCGCACACCCCAACCTCCAAGTTGCACAAACCCCGTCATCCTGAGGAGCGCCCACCGGGCGCGTCCCGAAGGGCCGCACACACGTCACCGCGCGCCCGATCACAATGCCTGTCCCCACCGATCACAAAGGCTGTCCCGGCCTAGACCGACACGACCCGGCACCCCACGTCTCTCCGGCGGACCGGACGGCGCAACGGAGGCGGCATGATCATCTCAGATGTAAGGCATTCTGCGGCAGTTGGCTTTGTTTCGGCGGAACAGGGTTTGGCGGCGGTCGCACCGGCAATCTCCGCCCTCTGCATGCCGCCGGAGGCCGACCGTCCGCTCCTTGCCGCCCGAGGACGACCCAAAGTCCAGGAAACCTGCGGCAGTTGGCTTTGTTTCGGCGCCCGACGAGACGCCGCACCGGCGCGCGGCTCCTTGGGATGACGGCGAGTGTGCAGAGCGATGACCGCGCGGCAATCCCAAGGCATGATCAACCCAGATCGCATCAACCATCGTCATCCTGAGGAGCGCCCAGCGGGCGCGTCCCGAAGGGCCCGCACGAACCCAGCGGAGATACGCCATGCCCACCATCCTGATCACCGGCGCCAACAAGGGCCTCGGCCTCGGCTTCGCCAAGCGCTACAGCGCCGACGGCTGGCGCGTGCTGGCCGCCTGCCGCCGCCCGCAAGAGGCCGCCGATCTCGCCGCGCATGCGCGGTCGCACGACGTGCACATCCATCCCCTCGACGTCACCGATCACGCCTCGGTTGAGGCGCTCGCCGACACGCTCAAGGTCGAGCCCATCGACATCCTGCTCAACAATGCCGCCGTCCAGGGCGGGCATCCGCAAAAGTTCGGTCACACCGATTACGCCGCCTGGGATATCGCGTTCCGCACCAACGTCATGGGCGTGATGAAAATGTGCGAGGCCTTCGTGCCCCACCTCGAACGCGGCGCGAAGAAGCTCATCGTCAACGTCTCCTCGCGCACCGCGTCCATCACGAACAAAACCAAGGCCGATCCCGACAACACCAAGGGCGAGTTGCACCAGTACCGCTCGACCAAGTCCGCCCTCAACATGGTGTCGCGCTGCCTGGCGTGGGAACTAAAGCCGCGCGGCATCGCCGTCGTGATGCTGGGCCCGGGCTGGGTCCGCACCGACCTCGGCGGCCCCAACGCGCGCCTGTCGGTCGACGAGGCCATCGACGCCTGCGTCCCCACCATCAACGCCCTAACCTTCAACGATACAGGGCAGTTCCGCGGCCACGATGGCTCCACCGTGCCGTGGTAGGGCAGGGAGAGTCCCCTGCGCCCTCCATAACCCTCCCCAAAGGGGGGCGCCGGGAAAGTCGGCCTAGCTGTGCCGCCCAAAACGCGCATTGATTTCGGCTGGGAGCAGCCGGGATAACCATCGGAGGTCAAGACATGATGAGATGTGTCCGCACGTTGGGTTTGATTGTCCTTGGCGCCGTGTCGCTGATGCCGGGCGCCGTCGCCACCGCGGCCGAGACGGTCGCATTCACGGCAGGCGGCACAACCCTTCGCTTGGCACTGATCGAGGGGTTTTGTTTTCTCGATCGCGCCAGCCCGCAACACCGCGACGCTTGGGCTGTCGTCGACCGCCAGATGACGGGTGCGCGGGTGTTTGCCGCCGTGGCATCGTGCGAATCGCTAAACGTGGGCGGGCGCAACGGGTTGACGGCAATATTCAGTCACCCGCCACACGCGCAGATGTCGACGGCCGAGATCGATACACAGTTCGGCTTCGCGATTGGCGACAATGTTCCCATCCATGGCGAGGAAGCCGCGTTCTTGGCGGAGTCGTTAAAGGACCTGGAGCCCCGTCCCGGACGAACCGTCACCGTCGCCAGTTATGCGCTCGAGGGGATGTTCATCGAAGTGCGTGAGGTCGTCGGTAGAACGCAGCGCGGGCGCTACATGATGGGCAGCGCGCCGGCGCCCGACACCATTATCAACACAATGACCTTCGACCCGCTCGCCGATGCGAATCGAGTCGGCGCCTTTCTCCAGCTGCACCGTGAAATCTTGCAAAGCGTGCTACGCAACAACCCGCGACCGGCCCCCGCGGCGGACATTGTAACGATCCAAATCGGCGCCCAACAGATTCGCTTCGCGCCACCACCAGCGGTTTGCTTTCTCGATCCGCAGAACCCCATGCACCGACCGGCCTTTGACTACGCCCAGAGCCAGACTTCGAATCTGGTGGTCGCTGCGGCGCTGTGCGACGGACTGGAAACAGGCGATCCAATCGGGCTAACGGCCGTATTCGTTGAACCGAACGACATCGACCTCTCGAAGCGCGAGATCGACGAGAACATCGACATCCTCATGGGTATCAGCGTCGGTGCGCCGACGTTTACCAATCTGGATTCCTTCTTGGCGGCGGTCGTTCGCCGATTTAGAGAGAGCGACGATCAAGACCTCGGCCGGTTTCAGGATGAGAATATCTTTATCGCCGTCGGCACCGACGATCGCCGAGAGAACATGTACATGTATGGGGCGACCCCGTTGCGCGACACGATTCTGCGAACCCTCGTGTTATCCCCGGTGACCGAAAGGGAGGGGGCGGCCTTCCATTTGTGGCTGCAATACCACCTCCTCACCAGCGTGCGGGCCCACTCCGCGAGCCGACCGATCGCAGCGTCAAACTGATTGCGGGGCCGCTAAACCACAACCTCAATCAACAGCAACACAATGCCGATCATCGAGGCCCACCAGAAGACCGTCCGAAACCACGGGATGCCGGTCACATAGGCGGGCGCATAGCCGACGCGGCCCCAAAAATACAAATGCGCCCCGATGAGCGACAGTTGGCCGCCGCGCTCGGTGACGTGCAACAGCAGCACCAGGGCCGCGAACCACGGCAGCGTTTCCAGTAGATTCTTGTAGGCCCGGTCCAGCCGTCCGGCGACGCCGGACAAGGTGCGCGGTTCGTCGCGCGGGCCGACGCGCCAGTTGCCGAGCTGTGCCTGGGCCCAGAACGTGGCCAGCGACACCTGCACCAGCGCCAAGACGATCGTTGCTGCCAACAGCCAAAGTTCGTCGGTCATCTAGGCTTGGCTCCCTCCGATACGGGAGGCCATCTTAACCCATCGCCGCGCGTAGGAAGACATCATCAAAACGAGGAGCCGCGACTGTGGCCTATGCGCTAGATGGTATCGCGCCGGCTAGGGTGCGGGCATCCAAGAGCCGTGCTCGCTGAACGGCAAGTGGTGACGCAGGGTCGCCTCGGCGATCGGTCCATTGGCAACCCGTCCGGCATCGAACACAAGGAGGGAGGTCACGCCCGTCCCGCCGTCCAGCGATTCGACCAACAGCCAGCCCTCGTCGGTGCCGCCGCCAGCGCGCGGGGCGAAGACGGGCTCGCCCAGGCACTGGTTCGATTGCGCCTCGAACGCATCGCGCGCACCACTTTCCATGTCAAGCCGGACGGTACCGCTGGTCCACCACTGGTTGGGCCGCCCTGTGGCGAGGTAGGCGTGTCGATAGGGCAAGCCGACGCGCAGCGGGTCGACGGTCGGGTACTCGTGCGCGCTAGGATCGACGATCTCCTCGCTAAGGCGATGGGTCTGCACGTCGATGCGCCAGCGCCGCACCTTGCCCTGATCGTGCACCGGTTTAACTTCGCCGTGCATGATCGCGGCGAGGGCGGGGTCCTTACCCAACAACCATTCCGGCGAATCATGCCCGACAAAGTCGGCGAAGATTTCATCACCCGATTCGTAGGCATTGATCGTATGAAAACACCACGATGGCGGGGCGTCGACCGCGAACGGATCGTCGCCGTTCTTCGGCACGACCACCGCCAGATTGCCCTTGGACGGGCGCCAGCGGATCGAATCGAGCTGCGGGGCGAGGCCCATCGCCGCGCGCGTCGTTCTGATATCGACCGCGTTGAGGCCGACGACCACGTAGCGCGAGGTCACGAAGAAATCGCGAAAATAGCTCTTGCGCGGCAGGCGCAAGCTCAACTCCGTCTTCGACAACCCTTGGGCGTTTTCAATGATGACGCGCAGTTTCAGCGGCTCGACGTAATCGTTCCCCAGAACGACCCAGTCGCCCGATATTGGATCGAGCTTGGTGCGGGTCTTGAACGCCGGGCGGTCGGATGGCGCACCGATTTGGTAGCGACTCGTGGTGCGCAGTGTCAGCGGGTCGAGGGCCCAAGGCAAACCGACTTCGTCGAACGCAAGGAGTTTGCCGTGGCGTACGATGACGGTCGCTTCGGCTTGCGAGCGCCGGCGGCCACCGCCAAAGTTGCGCCAGAACCCGCCTGGCGCCGGTGTGCTCCATGTCGCGAATTTATATCGACTGAGCGCCTCTTCCTCGCGGAACTTCGTCGTTCGAACAAACTTGGAGCGAAAGGAAACGGTGCCGTCGGCGATGTCGTAGGCGCGGATCATCCCGTCGCCGTCGGTGACCATGCGCTTGCGCACCCCGTTGCGCTCGAACAGGCCGGGGCCGTTACGAAATAACGTGCCGCGCAGTTCCGCGGGCCAAGTGCCGCGCGTTTCCGCTCGATAGTCCTGCTCTTGCCGCAGGCTCGTCGCCAGCAACGCGACCCACCGGGCGTCGTCGGTGACCGAGGGACGCTTGCTCACGGTCGACTCTCACCAAACACACCAAACCCCCTATACTCAAAGGACTCTTGCGGGATAGCGGGTGTGCCGCAAGGCGAAGTGGGGTCGTTTGTGATTCCGGTCACTCAGCGCATCCTCAATCATTGCGTGTATATTACATTATCGCCTAGCGATCCACGGGAGTAGCATGATGCCCACAATTCTCGTCAGCGGTGCCAACAAAGGGCTGGGACTAGGCTTCGCCACGCGATTTGCCGCCGACGGATGGCGGGTTTTCGCCGCCTGCCGCGATCCCGAGTCGGCGGGCGACCTGCATGCACTGGCGGACGCCGCCGAAGGGCGCGTACAAATCGACTCTCTCGATGTCACCGATCCTGCGTCGATCGACCGCTATGCATCGTGCCTGTCCGGCGAGGCGGTAGATATTCTGTTCAACAATGCCGGGATCCAAGGACCGCAACCCCAGAACTTCGGAAACACCGACTACGACGCGTGGGACCGTGTGATCCGGACCAATGTGTTCGGGGTCATGCGGATGAGTGAGGCGTTCATCGGCCATGTCGCCGCGTCGGAGCGAAAACTGATCGTCAATGTTTCGTCCGGCACTTCGTCGATCGCGAATAAAAGCGCCATGACGCCGCCGGGCCATGCCAAGGGCGAGCTCTATCTCTACCGCTCGTCCAAAACCGCACTGAACATGGTGTCGCGCTGCATGGCGTGGGAGCTTGAGCCACGCGGTGTGGCCGTCGTCATGTTGGGCCCAGGGTGGGTGCGAACCGCGCTGGGCAGCGACGCGGCAAAGTTCTCGGTGGATGAATCGGTCGCCAACTGCACCCCGATGATCCAGTCGTGGTCCCTGAGCGATAACGGGAAATTCTACCTCTACGACGGGTCGGAGGTGCCCTGGTGAGCCCGACGAAAACCGATCTAAAGAAAACCTACAAGGCCCTGTTTGCACCCAAGGCCGAGCCGCAGATCGTGACCGTACCGCCGTTGCCCTACTTGATGATCGATGGAAAGGGTGCGCCGGAAAGCCCCGCCTTCAGTGAGGCCATCGCGGCACTTTACCCGGTGGCCTACGCAATCAAGTTCCATTGCAAGACCGCGCGCGGTTTCGATTTCGTCGTGCCGCCCCTCGAAGCGCTGTGGTGGGCGGACGACTGGGGGGCGTTCGTCGCGGGCGACCGCGCCGTCTGGCAATGGACGGCGATGATCATGCAGCCGGAACAGGTGACCGTTGCCGACCTTGCCGTCGCGCTGGCCGCGCTCGACAAAAAGAAAAAGAAACACCCGGACCACGATCGCCTCCGTCTCGCGACCCTGGAAGAGGGCACGGCGGTGCAGGTTCTCCACACAGGAGCGTATAGCGCTGAAGGGCCGGTTATCGCCGCCATGCACGCCTTCGCGGCGGCGGCCGGTTTCACGCTGAGCGGCAAACACCACGAGGTCTATCTATCCGATGCGCGTCGAACCGCACCGGAAAAACTCAAGACAGTGCTTCGCCAACCTTTAGTCTGAACTACCGCAGCGGGCAAACAGACTATAGGCTCAAGCCATGCGCGGACTATGGCGGCTAATCAAAACGCTTTGGTATACGGTCGTAACGTCGGTCGTCGTGGTGGTTGTCGCGTGGCTCGGCAGTGTCGCGCTGCGGACGGTGGACGAACAAGCCTATGCGGAGGCGCGAGACTGGGTCCGCGTCTTCCGCACCGAGTATTTGCGTCCAGGGCAACGCTACCGTTTTCTCGAAACCTATCCTGAGTTCAAGACCGTCGATGCCGCCGGCCTGATCCGGGTCCATACCGTAAGCGACGTATGGGCCGCCCGTGCGAATCTCCTGCACGCCATTTGGGGAGAGCAGGGACTGCCGACCGGGTTACGCCCGACGCGGATCGAGCCGGGCGTCGCCGACGAGACCTTTTCGCCGATGGCCGAGGTCGCCCGGATCGACCTTTTGGTCCGCGAAACGCCGCCGGGATTCGTCTCGCGGGCCTACCACCTCGTTCCCAAAGTGCCGAACGGGAAACTGGTCGTGTATCACGAAGGAAACACCGGGCGGTTCCATCGCAATGCGCACGTCCTCCAGCGGTTTTTGGCGGAGGGGTATGGGGTCCTCGCGTTCTCGATGTGGATCACCGACCGTCAGCCCGATATTGTGGTCCGGGGTTCGGGTCGGATCGCCTTTAACGACCACCAGCACCTCAAGTTTCTAGATGATCCCAACCCGCTGCGAGTCTATTTCGATCCGGTTGTAGCGGGCCTCAATGCGGTTCTCGAAACCGGCGCTTACGACGACGTAGTCGCCGTCGGGTTCTCGGGCGGGGGGTGGGCGGTGACGGTTTTGGCAGCCATGGACCCACGCGTGAGATTGTCGTACCCCGTGGCCGGGAGCTACCCCCTATACTTGCGCAAGTATCGGAGTTGGTCGACGTGGCAAGAGACCTACCCGCCGATGTTGGCCGCGGCGAACTACCTCGATATGTACGTGATGGCTGCCGCCGGGGATGGTCGGCGGCAGGTGCAGGTCCTCAATCAATTCGACGGCTGTTGCTACGGCGGGGTCGATTGGCAGACCTACGCGGCGGCGGTTCGCGCGGCAGCCCAATCGCTCGGCGACGGCTGGGATGTTTTTGTCGACACCAGCCACGCCGATCACCGGTTTTCCATGGTGGCGGTCGACCGCGTGCTCCAGGACATCCGCGACCATCCGCCGGCCCATTGATTCAGGCGGTCACGGTGGCCGCTCGGTTCCTCAAATAGAATTAGGCGAGGATCAGGTTGCCTCCCAGTCTGGTCACCGGGTCGGATAGGCCACCACCACCACCCCATAGCCCCGGATTTGGCCGACTTAACTTCTTAAAAAAATTGAACAAACAATTGATATTTTTACAAAATTAGAATTATCTGTTGTCGTCAGCGAGGCTTTGTGTTGGTAGTCGGAGGTGGTGGGGCGTCTATTTCGACCCGTAAAACCAGAGGTATTCATGGGCGCGGTCCGGAGTGTCCATATGGTTAACCATTGTTTGACGACTGTGACCCCGGTCACAGGCTGCGGTGAGGGTCGCATGCGTTAATAGCAGTGTGCTGGCGGCGACGAGCAATTCTAGTGGGCGCTTGGTGCACGCGTTAGTTGGGGATGCGTTTGCGACTACCAGGTGCTGTCAGGGTACGAGAGGATCGTCATGACTCCGCAGGAATTCATCGAGACCATTAAGAAGCACGAGTTGTTCGTCAACGGGATGGCCGGGGGAACTCGGGCCGATCTCAGAGAACGCAATCTTTCCAAACTGAAGTACACCTATTTGAATCTCCGCGGCGCTTCGCTCGCGGGGATCGATTTCTCCGGCGCCGAACTGGCCGGCGCCGACTTCTCGCATGCCGATCTGTTCGGAGCGAATTTTGAAGGCGCCGAGGTAACCGAGGCGAATTTCGAACGTGCCGACCTACGCGGCGCTCGTTTCGGTGGCGCTCGCATGTCGTTTGCCAATCTTTCAGAGGCCGACCTTCGCCCAGGAACGCTCGACACCCGGCCCAAGGACAACCCCAATGCCTCGCTCGAGGGCGCGACGCTCGATTTCGCCAAATTGAAACGGGCTAAGCTCTCCGAGGCAAACTTGCAATATGCATCGCTCAAGAAGGTGGATGCGTCGTTTGCGACGATGATGCGTACCAACTTGCGCGGCGCGGACCTAAGCGGCGTCAACTTCGAGTCCGCGCGGCTCCAAGAAGCCAATATGACCGGCGCCGATCTTACCAAAGCACGCTTCAAGGATGCGTTGCTGCGCAATACCGACGTACGCGGCGCGATATTGGTCGAAACCGATTTCGAGGGCGCGCATACCCAAGGGGCGCGGATCGCCCTTGGCATCGCAAAACTGCCGCCGGAACTTCAAGCCCTGCTGCGCGACCATGCGATGTGGGTTGAATCGAACGGGGCAAAGGGCGCTCGTGCCGATCTGTCCGGCCAGCAACTCGCCGAAGCCAACCTCTCTGAATGCTACCTGTCGGGCGCCAATCTTCGCGGGGCCAATCTTGCCGGCGCGAAGTTCAAGAGCGGTACACTGGTGCTTGCCGACATGCGGGAGATCAATCTCACAGCGGCCAATCTCACACGGGCCGACCTATCGGGCGCGGACCTCTCCGGCGGGACGCTCCGCGCGGCACGGTTGGACGGCGTGATCGCGTTGCCTATCGAACTACGCGGCGCCGATGGCCGGGAAACGGGCCAAAAACGACGGACGATGTTTGCCAATGCCGATCTGAGCGACGCTCATCTAGGGGCGGTAGACCTGTCGGAAGCCGACCTAACGGGAGCGAAGGCCGACCTCAACACCTAGGCGATGTGAGTTAACCTGCGGCCCAGGGACCTTTAGGCTGCGGATATTTGGTAGGGCGCACTGGAATCGGGGGGTTACCGATGACGCCGCAAGAGTTTGTTTCGATTATCAAGTCGCATGCCCTGTTCGCTGAAGGCAAACCGGGCGGTGCCCGTGCTGATCTCCGTGGCGAGAACCTTTCGGGCCTACGTCTACCGGGGCTCGACCTGCGCGGGGCATCGTTGGCCGGCGTAAACTTTTCGCGCTGCAAGCTCGCGGGTGCCGATTTTCGGGCAGCCGATCTCTTCAGCGCCAATTTCGAGGGTGCCGACCTAAGCGAAGGGCATTTCGAGAACGCTAATCTGCGCGGTGCGCGCATGCGGCGCGCACGCCTAACCTTTGCCAATCTGCACCGGGCCGATCTGCGTCCCGGAGCTTTGGACACCCAAAAGCGCGACGACCCGAGGACCGACCTCGAGGGCGCGGTTCTCGATCACGCAAATCTCAGTCATGCGCATTTCGACAACGCCAAACTGCAATTCGCCTCCCTGCGGAGGGTCAAGGCGCACGGCACTAGCTTTGACAACGCCATTCTGCGGGGCGCCGATCTGGCGGGAGCCGACCTCGCCGAAGCCAGCATCCAGCGGGCGAACTTGACCGGCGCCGATCTATCGCGGGCTTCTTTCCACGCCGCCAACATGATCCGTGCCGACTTCCGAGGCGCGATCGTTGCCCAGACCGATTTCAGCCGCGCCAATTTGCAAGGGGCGTTGGCCTCGCGCGGTACCTCCAAACTGCCTGTCGACGTACAGAAGACCCTGCGGAACCACGCGCTTTGGGTGGAGACCTCAGGGGCATCGGGAACCCGGGCGACGCTACGCGGCGTCAAACTTCGCGGTGCCGATCTATCGAACGCCTATCTCTCCGGGGCCGACCTACGGGACTGTGATCTCGAGGGTGGGCGACTTTGCGGTGCTGTCGCGGTTATGACCGATTTCCGCGGCGCCAACCTCATGGGCGTCGACCTTAGCGGCGCGGAGATCTCCGCCGCCGATTTTGGAAAAGCCAATCTGCAAGCTGCCGTCCTGACGGGCATTAAAGCGGAACCGTGGACGCTGCGCGACGCCGAGGGGAAGGATACCGGGAAGAAACGCCGCGTTTCCTTTGTCGGAGCGGATCTGCGCGAGGCCAAGATGGACGGTCTCGACCCCGCCACGATCGACGTTTCGTCGGCGCGGATGACGGATGGTGCGCCGGCAGCTGGTGCCGCGCCGGCCGGCGAGGACGACGACTTTATGGGGGCGAGCTAGTCTGGCTTGCGCCGCAAGAGGAAGAACGGAAACTCGGTAGCCATGCGCAGTCCGGCAACGCTGGAGAGTGCGCGTACGCTTTGCTTCGTCGCCATCAGCATTTCTTGCAGGACCACGCCCTCGCCGGGTTCGTTGCCGCTTTCGCGCACCGCCGCAAGGCGGAAGATCGCGTAGAGCCCGATCACCGAGGCAAGCAGGAAGAAGAAATCCCACTGCTGGAAATCCAGAGTGTTGAAGACCACTTCGGTGCCCGGCGAGCGCCAGCTCAGCGCCAAGGAGAGCTCTCGGTTGGTGAAAAAGTCGGCGAACAATCCTCCTAGAATGCCCGCCGTCCCCGCCGCGACCGAGTTGAACAGGCTGTTGGTTGCAAGGTAGGCGGTCGCGTCGCCGGCGGGCGCCAACTTCATCGTGATGCTGCCCGACGCCAACGTGACGCCTGCGGTCGCAAAGCCCGTGACGATGTGAATCGCCACCAGGAGGGGAAACGTCAAGAAATGGCGGTCCGGGAACGTCGTGAACGTCCAGGCAAAAATGCACAGGATGAAGAGCGGGGCTGCGATCCGGAGAACCGCTTTGGACGTAAAGGTATCCGCAATCCGGCCCCATTGACGCACGACCAGCACGTTCACCAACTGCGAAACCGTCGTCAGGACGAGCACAATCGATAGATCCATCTCCAGGCGGGTCAACATGTGAACCGTGAAGAACGGTGCCGCGAGGTTCACCGCAAAGTTCCATGAGGTTAGGAAGTGCAACAGGCGGCGGAAGTTAGGATCACGCAAGGGCTGAGCCAGACGGTGGTGTAGAGGGCGCTGGTCGGTCTCGACCGGCATTTGCGGCTCGGGCACCCGCGCCATTGCAAACAGCGAATACATGCCGCCGAGAAAGGCGACAATTAAGAGCGGCACATAGGCATAACGTGTCGGCCCCCACTCAAGAATGCGCCAAGCGTCGACAAAAAGCGCTGCACCGAGTCCAAGCCCGGTACCCACGAGCGTCATCAAGGTCAGGCGCAAGCCGAAGAACCGCCCCAAACGCGACGCCGGCACCAAATCCCGGACCCATGGATTGAAGCTCACCGCCTGCAGGCCGCCAAACGCGTAGCGGAGTGAAAAAGCGGCGATCACGACCCACAGCGCCCATGAGCTTGGGGCAAGGAAGGCGGCGCCGGCGATCGCGAGAACCATGGGCCGGCTGACAACGCCGCCGATCAAATAGAGGAGGCGCCGCCGGCGAAAGCGCGAAACGAGATAGACGCCAGGAATTTGCGATAACTGCGCCAGGTGGGGAACCGCGGCGAGGACGCCGATGATGAGGTTCGACGCGCCGAGTTCCAAGGCGAATGCCGTCAGGAGAGCGCCCGCCGTAAAGGTCTCCATAACCTGTACGCCGACGCCGTTGCGGACGAGCCATTTCATGCCTGTCTCGACGTCGGCCTCGGACGCAACGCTGACGTCGGGATCGAGCCGCGAAAGAATTCGGCGCAACATGGTTTTTTCCAGGCTCGGGGTAAGTTGAAACCGCGCCTGCGCGACTATCTAGGCCCGCATGGGTCTGCTGGCAATAGAGCGGCTTGCCGCTCTGGCCCCTGGCTTGACCGTACGGTTCGGTGCCCCGAGGATCGCAGAATAACGAACAGGAGGCAACGATGTCGCATACCGCCGTGAACGGCGTTCGACTCTGGTACAACAAAACAGGCAGTGGGCCGACCGTCTTGAATCTGCACGGTTCCGGGTTTGGCCACAAGAATTTTGCCCAAGCGACGCCGCGTCTCGCCGAGCATTTTCAGGTGATCGATTTCGATATGCGTGGCTACGGCGCGTCGGACCGGCCGACCCAGGACTATTCGATGGCGGTTTGGGCCGACGATGCCGCAGCCTTGCTCGACGCATTAAGTATCGAGCGGGCGCATATACACGGCACCTCCATGGGCGGCGCGGTGGCCATGCAGTTTGCTGCGACCTACCCGGATCGAACCGACCGTTTGATCTTGAACTGCGCGACGGCCAAACAAGACTTCGCGGCGCGGTTGGCCACGCGCACTTGGATCGACATCGCGCGCCAGTTTGGAACCGGCAGCCGCCAACTTGCGGAAACGATCGCGTTTCAATGCGTCTCTCGGTCATTCCTCAGCGGGCCGGGCGGTGGCGACGCCTTCATTGACGGCATGGCAAAAATGCTGGGAGAAGCGAACAGCGACGATGTGTTCATCGCCGCCTGTGAAGCGATCTCGGCAATGGACTTGCGGCCACTATTGGCCCGGATTACGGCGCCGACCCTGGTGATCGGCGGCGATGAAGATATCCGCACTCCGTGGATTGCAGGCGCGGACGGAGCCGGCCAGGACCATATCGCGCGCGCCGTGTCGGGCGCTCGCCGATACGTTATAAAGGGCGCCGCGCATAGCACGTTGTTGGAGGCGCCCGAGGAGAACTGCTCCGCCGTCATCGGATTTCTCAGGGGCGACGCGGTCGGGACCGTCGGTTAGGGCCGCCGCACCGGCGCGGCGTCGAGCGTTTGGAGGTAGCGGACGATGCGGGGATTTTCGTCCGGTGTCCCCAGCATCCAGTCGCCCATGCCGCCGGCGTAGACTCGCGCTTCTTGATTGCCAAGCAGTTCGCGCGCGGCAAACCAACCAAGGGCGCCAAGGGCGCTATTGTTGCCGTAGAAGATCGCCTTCTTGTCCAGCGGAATTCGCGAGAATGCGAAGACCTGACGCAGGGTCTCGACGTCGCGGAATCGGCCGGTCGTCTCATCGAAGACCCAACGACCCGGCAAATTTCTTGCCGTCGGGATAGTGCCGGGCGCGGCGACGTCTTCCGGCTTTTCCAACCCCAAAAATTGGGTATCTCGCCGCATGTCGACCAGGGGTGTTGTGCCGATCGCATCGCGGACGGCCTTGCGGCCGCCGGCCAAAAACCCTGTCGTCGCAACGGCGTCGAATGTCTGCCGGGCGCGTGCCTCGGCCGGGCCGCGTTCGACCGCGACACCGGCGTCCGCCGCCGCGGTCAAGGGCGCATTAAGAATCGACACTCGGCGATGCCCGTTTAGACGAAAACTCAAGAAGATGTCCGTTGCACCGGCCGCATCCAAGGCGGTCCGTCCCGAGTGAATGAGAACGACGTGGGTGCCATTGGCGATACCTAGCTCGCTTGCCAGCTCGGCGAAGGCTTCGCGGCGGAGGAAGCCTCGACGTCCATTGGACCCGACGGGCCGCCAGCGTTCCGGGTAGTTGGCAAAGACCGCGCCCGCCAAGCGGCCTCGGTCGTAGGCCGCTTGGGAACGAAGGTCGAGCAAGAGCACGTCTGGACTATTGGCATTCTTCGCCGCCCAGGTTTCATCGACCAATGGCGCAGGGGCGGCGCTCTCTTGGGCCAGGGCGGGTGCGGCCACCGCCACCGAAAGGGCGGTGAAAGAAACGATCGCGGCCCTACGCCATCGGGATGGGCTCACTTCTTCTTCCAATTCTCGCCCCATTTCGCGGTCTGTTTGCGCTGCATGAACTCGTCCGTCATTTTTCGGACCCGCTGTACCATGATCTGTAGAATGCGCCGCATGACGGGGTTCATGCCCGCCAGCCGTTCGGTGAATTGATCGCGCGGGATCACAAAGACCTCGGCATCCTCCGAAATCATGGCTTCGGCGAGGCGCGGCCGATTGTCGAACAAAGCCATCTCGCCGACGACATCGCCCGACCCGAGAGTCGCCACCATCTGTGGGTATTCGGAAAGCACGTTTTTCCGTAGCTGAATTTGTCCCGAAACGATCAGATACGCATCGTCTCCCTTGTCTCCCTCTCGGAACAACACCGTACCCTTTGGTAGCTTGGTCTTATGGAACTCGGCCATGACTCCCCTTCTTCTCCACCGACCTGTGGACGCGGTCCGCTCTGTCTGCCGCCGCGCAGTATCTCTTTCGTCGCTCGTGGCGCGCCACCTGTAAGAAAGCAGGATTTTATGGCGCGGTCACGGTGGATCGACGGACCCCAGGACAACAATCTGCAAGCTATTCACGACCCTATAGGCAATGTTAGAATAAGCTTACAACATCTTGACCCCCCTAAGTTTTTTCGGGTGGGAGCCCAAAAGAGAGCGACTGCGGCGAACGACCGATCATGCGGCCTTGGATTGCCGATCTCTGGGCGAGGAAAGCATGGTCGGTTGGGAAACGGTACCGATGACGTCGACTAAACCTGTAGGTAATGGTCAAACGCCGCGACTCGACGTGGCGACCGATGGCGGGCGTTCAACCAGCGCCGCATTGCGCTTGCTCAAGACGATCTCAGGCGAACAGATCTTCGACTTTCTCGAGGATCTTCCGATCGGCGTCTTACTCTTCGATCAGGACGACCGACTGGTTCGCTACAATCGGAAAGCGCTAGAAGTCGCCGAGCAAAACGCAGCAGCCTACGTCCCGGGCACAACCTTTGAGGATATTGTTCGTAGCGCCGTCCGTACCGGTATGTTGCGGGTCAGTCCGGATCAGGAGGACGACTACGTCGCAGCGCGACTTGCGCGGCACCGGAACCCCGGGCCGCCGTTCGAGTTCAAGGCAGGAGAGCTCTGGGTCCAAGTTGCCGAGCACGTCATCGAGGGTGTCGGCACCGTCATTTTTCATACCGATATCACCGACCAGAAGCGTGTGCAGGCCGCCCTCAGGCAAAGCGAGCAACGTTTTCGCGACTATGCCGAGTCGGCATCGGATTGGCTATGGGAGATCGACGGTGACTTTCGCTGCACCTACCATGCTGCCCTCGACCAAGTCGACGGTCCCCACATCGACACATTCATTTCACCAATCGGCAAAACGCGCTGGGAAATAGCCGGAATCGAAAATCCGGAGAGCGACCCGCTTTGGGCGGAACATATTGCCACGCTGAAAGCGAAACGCCCGTTCCGCGATTTTCGTTACACGATGGGCGGCGGCGAAGTGCCGATTCAGCACTACCGGCTGAACGGTCGCCCGGTATTCGACGAAAACGGCGCGTTCGTCGGCTACCGCGGTTCGACCACAATCGAGACCGAATCGGTGGAAAGGGAAAAACTGCTCCACCTGCGGCAATCGCAGCTTTCCGAGGCAATCGAGCAGGTACTCGTCGGTGTCGCGCTCTACGACGAGAACGATCGGCTGATTACCCGCAACAATCTCGCGCGCGATTTTGGACCGCTTTCCGACTCGGTGAAACCCGGTGCGCGCTTTGAAGATCTGGTCCGCGAATGCGTCGCCGTCGGTTTGTTCCCGGACGCGGTCGGCCGGGAGGAGGCGTTCATACGCGAGCGTCTCGAGCGGCATCGCAATCCAGGAGAGCCATTCGAGTATCGCCGCGCCGGAAGGTGGATGGTGGTCCGCGAGACGCGTTTTCAAAGCGGCCACACAATGGCCGTGTTCACGGATATTACTGACATCAAACGGGCCGAGGAGGCCCTCCGCGAAAGCGAGGCCAAATTCCGCGCGTTGGTCGAAGGATCGTTGCAGGGAGTATGCATCCAGCGCGACCTTAAGCCGGTATTTGCGAATCAGGCCTTTGCAGATATCTATGGTTTCAAGGATCCGGATGCCGTCCTCGCGATCGATTCGTTACTCCTCCTGTTTCCCCAAGACCAGTGGCAAGAAATCGCGCAAAGCGCTCGCGCGCATGTCGAGGAATCCCGCCCGCCAATCACGAAAGTCCAGCCGGCGGTGCGGAGGGACGGCGAAATTTTCTATATCGAAAGCCGGATTGGCGTCATTGAGTGGGATGGGGAGCCGGCGCTACAAGTCTCGGTGATCGACGTCACGGAGCGCGAGACAATGACGCGGCTCAAGGACGAGTTCGTGTCGACGGTGAGCCACGAGCTACGAACGCCCCTCACGTCGATTAGCGGTGCGCTGGGCCTTATCGCCTCCGGAATGGCCGGGCACGTGCCCCCGAAAATTCGCGAACTGATCGAGATCGCCAACAATAACGCCGAGCGGCTTGTCAGATTGATCGGCGACATCCTCGATATTCAGAAAATCGAGTCAGGGCGCGTCGGCGGTCGGCGTGTCGAGGTGGATATCCAGACCCTGCTGACGACCGCCGCAACAGCCAACCAAGGGTTGGCAGAGAAGAATGGCGTCGTCATTGACGTCGTTGCCGACGCTCGTCCCGTTTCGATCAATGGCGATACCGACCAACTGATGCAGGTTATGACCAATCTCCTTTCTAACGCGATCAAGTTTTCGCCGCGGAACGGAAAAATCGAAATGGCGTTCCGGCGCGACGGCGAGACCGTCGTCATCTCGGTTTCCGACAACGGTCCGGGGGTTCCACCGGAATTCCGCGACAAGATTTTCGAAAAATTCGTTCAAGTGGAGGCTTCCGACTCGCGGCCGCGTGGCGGTACCGGTTTAGGCCTCAGCATTTGTCGCTCGTTGGTCGAACACCATGGCGGTTCCATGGGGTACGAGGACCGGCCGCAGGGCGGGGCAAGATTTTGCGTTCGCCTCCCCATCGTGGATAGCGGTGCGACGGGATGATTGGGAATTTATCCACAGGCCGTGCTAACTAAGGGGCGCGACGGCACCTAACCTAAAATCGCAAGGGTGCCAAGGAGTATCGATTTAGTGAGGGGGGAGAGCAGGTATGGACGCGCGGGTTTTCGTTAAGAATAGCTTGTCGAATCGGCCTGTGTGCGTTGGTGCGTCCCGCGCGCAGCATCGCGCGAACAACTATGCGATGGGCCCTCGCCAAGAGGACATCGACCAGCCCGTTGTCGAGGTTGTGGGCACCTGGAACGAGGCCCTGCCCCGCAATGTTTCGCTGTCGTACCAAGCCGGGCTCGATGACCACCTCAGTGACGCTCAGCTTGAAACCTGGCGCGAGGCCTGGAAGGCGCGCAAGGCTAACCGCCATTCCGGCGCACTATGGAAGTTCGCGTACATCGTCGGCACTGCCCAGAAAGGTGCGGTAACCGATCCGGGCGTGAACGCGGGAACTCGCGTCTACGCGGACCTTTAGGGAGGCCGGATTCCAGTATGGTTGGCATCGCCCGCATAATATTGAGCGCGCTGCCGCGGGTGACGCACGGTGCGCGACTTCACGTCGTACCGAAACTGGCGACGCCGGTCGGCCGCGAAGCGATCGCCTTGGGCGACGGACCGAACGAAATGCGCCACATCCCGGGTCACGCCTTGGATCGCTCGGGCCTATGCGTCTTGATCGTCAATGCGGGGGTCGAACCGGTCGTGGTTTCGGAGATCGGCTTGATGGGACGGTTAGGCCGGCCGCGCGTCACGATGCGTGAACCCTTGCTTCACGATTCCGGGGAATGGCCACGGCATCTGCAGCCCGGCGAATCGGTAGTCGCCTACTTTGCCTCGAATATCAAACGTCACCCGGTTTTGCCGCAGGTCCGACGCGCCTTTGTTGCCGACGAGGGCGGGCGGATGTTCACGGCAAGCAGCCCGGCCTTGCACTTCTTCGTTCGCGAATATGCCGAGTATGCCGCGATACGGCGCTTGGCGGCGCCGCCCGAACCGCTCGGATAGCGCCGTGAACGATCGTTGGCAGCGCCCGTTGAAGCCCGGCGAACGCCGCCGGCGGGAATACGGTATGCCGCGCCGCAACTGGGTTGTCGTGGTGATCATCATTGCCGCGATTGCCGTTTGGCAGTACCGGGGCGGCGGCACGTCCTTTGATGTCGCGCCCGACCTGCGCAACTACTCGCGCGATGAATTCGACGCGGCCAAGGTCCTAATGACGGCCGGATTCGCCATCGTGACGACCCCGGCCGCTTGCCAGCAGAAGTTCGATGCCTTCGAAGACGATCGCGTATGGGAAACAGCCGTGGCCGCGTGGAACGACCGGCACGAAGCGCTCATGGCGAAGGTGCTGCAAATCTCACAAGAGACCGGTCTGAGCGGCGCTCGTGGCCGGGACGCGATGAGGAACGATGCGCTCCGCCTGGTCGAAACGCGACTGCGGCAGTGGCAGGGCCGCGAAGCCCTCCAGTGCATCCGCTTCGTCGAGCAAATGAACAGCGGTATTTGGGATCTCACCGCGCTACCCGAACTTCCCAACATGATCGCCACCGTCCAAGCCGCGCCGGCAGAGCCGAAGGAAAGTGGCGAGTAGGGGAGCCGTACCGCCGGCCGCTAGCGCACGTGATCGAGCCAGCGCAAAACGCCCATCATCAAAACGGTCCCGCCGAGCATCCAAACGGGCCCAAAGAACCAGAGGGTAACGAGGATCGCGGCGTAGAGGCCGCGCATACCGAGCGTGTAGTGCAGCGCCCCCCGATCGATCATTGCCTTGCACACACGGCGCTGGCTTGCCGGTGCCCGCGTGGGCGGAACGTTGAGTTCCAACGTGAGGTGATTGTAGTAACGTAGCGCCCACGAAAAGTTCATGAAATTGGCAAAAAAGGTAATGGTCAGCAACAAGACCTTCGATAGGAACACGGCGTCGCTGGCGCTACCGAGAAGGTTGAGCCGGTGCAGAAACGTTGGAACGCCGTTCGACGAAATCAAAAAACTGAGAAGCCCGATCGCAACGATGATCGATGAGGAAGCCAGCATCGACGTCGCGGTGATCCAGTTGCGCAAGGTGTGGACAACAACCATGTCGCGGCTGTCCTCGATCACGCTGTCGACCCAGGCGTGACGCAAGATGTGGGCGAGGCCTGACGCGGTGCGCTCGGGATTACGGCGAACCTCGCGGGCAAGCATGAGGTGATAGCCTGCAAAAAGTGCGACGCTCAGTGCCACCAGCGTCGTTTCGATCCAACTGACAGTCACGATTTGATCTCCGTTCGGGTGCTCCTAGACCAAGTGTGAAGCGGTGGGTGTTGCAAAGTCGGTGCGCGAGGAGCCGTGCCAGGCCAATGATAGCGTTAGTCCGGACCACGGTAAAAAACAGACCCGCACACTTGACAACATTATTGTCATTATTAAAATGACAATAATGTTGTCATTATAGGCGGTGGGCGTGTCCAATACAAAAAACCTCTCGGCCGTTACCCAAGAGATCCGTTCGGCATTTCACCTGTTGAAAACGTTGGGGGATGCGCTCCACGCGGACACCGGGGTTACAACGTCGATGCGGGGTGTCCTGGAGACGCTCGTCGTCAACGGCCCGCAAACGGTACCTCAGGTCGCGGCGGCTAAAAGCGTCAGTCGCCAACACATCCAGCAGTTGGTCGACCCTCTTGTCGCGGCAGGCCTCGCGGCGTTGCAGGACAATCCCGGTCACAAACGCTCGCCAATCGTGACAGCCACTCGGCGCGGGAACGATTTGTTCGAATCGATGCAACGCAAAGAAGCCGTGCTGTTCCAAAAACTTGCCCGAGACCATAACGCGGGCGACCTCAAAGCCACGCTCTCGACTCTAAGCGTACTCAACAAGAACCTCGCACTCATTGCAAAGGAGCTCACCGATGTTTCCTCATAAATTGAACGGTCGGCGTTGGTTGACGGGCGCAGTTGCGGTTGGTGCCGTGATCGTCGCGGGCTCAGCCTTCGCGCTCTGGTCTTGGAATACGCTGGCGGTAGACCTCTTCGACGCGCCGCGCATCGCTTACCGCCATGCCGTCGCGGTCGTGATGTCGGTTCTATTTGTCAAGTGGCTCCTGTTCCCCGGAAATCGCGGGCGGTTCCGACACATGTCAAAAGAGGTGGCAGAATGAGCGTCCGTCAGGCGATCGTCGCGCAGTTCAGGCAACCCCACGGGCCGGTCGGTGGTTTGGCGGGCTGGGTGATGGCCAACCGTTCGTCGAACCGCGACCGCAACAAGTGGACTGTCGACCTCCTCGATATTGATGCAACCACTCGCGTCCTTGAAATCGGCTGTGGACCGGGCCTTGCCCTCAACCATGCGGCGGCCCGCGCGCACCAAGGACTGGTCGTCGGTGTCGATCACTCCATGACGATGCTCCGTCAGGCGGCGCGGCGAAACGATGCGGCTGTTACCGCGGGTCGGTTGGCCCTGCTTCTCGGTAGCATCGATAACCTTCCGGCGTTCCAATCGACATTCGACAGAATATTCTCCGTCAATGTCGTTCAGTTCCTGGACGACAAGTCGGCGGCTTTCCGCACGATGTACGGACTGCTGGCGCCAAGCGGCGTACTCGCGACGACCTATATGCCGCGGTCACGCAATCCAACGCGCGACAATGCGTTGAAGATGGCCGACGTCATCGCGAACGCAATGACCGGCGCGGGTTTCGATTCGATCCGATTTGAAGAGCTTGTTCTGAAGCCGGTTTCGGCTGTGTGTGTCGTGGGGCGCCGCCCCGCGTGAGAGCGTTGGTGGCGCTCGTACTATGCGGAGTGTTCCTCGCGTCTGCGAGTGGGTCGGCACGGGATATCTGGATCGACACCGACCCCGCGTGTGGAGCGGCACGCACCGACGATGTCGACGATTGTTGGGCCCTGGTGGCGGCCCTCCGGTCGCCCAACCTCAATATTATTGGCGTCAGTTCGGTATTCGGCAATGAAACGGTCGAGCGGACCACAGCGAGCCTCCATGACGTGCTGCGTGTCGTTGCTACCGAGTTACGTGGTACCGTGATGCCGCCGGTCTTTCCCGGGGCGGGGCAAGCAGGAAAGAAATCGGCCGACGTCTCAGCTGCCGTCCTGGGGATGGCGGCAGCTCTTGAGAGACAATCCCTCACATTGGTGGCGTTGGGTCCGTTGACCAACATCGCGGCACTGCTGACGCTGCGACCGGACCTAACCCATCGCATCGATGCGATCGTCGCCGTCGCCGGTCAGCGACCGGGCCAACGCTTCACCGTCGGTCGGTCAAAGATACTCCATTTGCACGATTTCAATGTGCGTAAGGATGCCGAAGCCGTCGCCACCGTATTGCGGTCTCGCATTTCGCTCCACCTTGTGCCATTCGACGCGGCCAAGCAGATCACCGTCGCCGCCAAAGACTTGGACAAGATGACCCGTCGGGGCGGTGTCGACGCTTGGCTGGCCGTGCAATCCCGGGCATGGCTGTCCTTTTGGCAAGACGACCTGAAGGCTGACGGGTTCCATCCCTTTGACGCTCTCGCGGTGTCCTACGTGGCGTCGCTGCAGAACTTCGATTGCCAACAATTCGCGGTGAAACGCATTGATCGCCGCGGGTTGTTCGTCGAGCGCGACACGCTTGAATTCTCTGATGCAATCGTCGGCGACAAAACGGCGAGGGTCTGTACCGTGGTCTCGCCGGCTCTGTCCGCCGATCCGCTTAGGCTGGTCGGATTGCGTCAATCCGGTGGCATGCCGTCCGATCCTGTCGGGTACCGCTAGGAATCTGGCACCGATGGATAGCGGCGCGGCAATAAGCGATGCACAATAGTCCGATGCAACAAGCTAGACACATTGCTGCCTTGGTCTTGATGGGACTAGTCATCATCGTTGCCGTACAGAACGTCGAGAGTGCGGATGTGCGTTTTCTCGTCTGGACGTTCTCGGCGCCGCGCGTCTTGCTTCTATTCGCTGTGTTTTGCGCGGGCGCTATCGTTGGATGGCTCGCCCACCGACCGAAGCCCTAAGGCTCCAGCACGCACCATACCGGCACGTGATCCGATGGTTGGGTGCGGCCGCGCTCGTTGCGGTCGATCCCGGCCTCGACCAACCGGTCGGCGACGCGGGGCGACAGCAAAATGTGATCGATGCGGATGCCGTGGTTCTTTTCCCAAGCACCGCGCTGGTAGTCGTAATAGCTCCACGCCTGGGCCAGGTCGGGATGTAACGCGCGGAAGGATTCGGTGAGGCCGAGATAGTTGATCTCGCGCCACAGGGCCCGCGACTGGGGATGCGCGATCGCGTCGTCTAGAAAAGCGCCTGGGTCGAACAAGTCCTCGGCCTCCGGGGCGATGTTCCAGTCGCCGCCCAGGGCAAAATCCACATCGTCCTCAAGCAAGGTACGGGCACGTTCGCGCAGGTGCCCCATCCAACGCAGTTTGTAATCGAATTTTTCGGTGCCCAGCGGATTGCCGTTAGGCAGGTAAAGCGAACCGATCCGCAGCCCCAATATCGTGGCTTCGATATAGCGCGACTGATCGTCGTCGGTGTTGCCCGGGAGGCCGCGGATGACATCCTCCATTGGGTGCTTCGAGAGGATGGCCACACCGTTGTAGGTCCTTTGTCCGTGAATCGCGACGGTGTAGCCGAGGTCCTCAATTTCGAGGGCGGGAAACTTGTCGTCGGCGACCTTGGTTTCCTGCAGTAACAGCACATCGGGCGACGTCGCGCGCAGGTAGTCGCACACGTGGGGGACGCGCACTTTGATCGAATTGACGTTCCAGGTGACGATTTTCATGGGACCGCTGGCGCAGGGACCAAAAGGTGAGGCAGGTGACGGGATAGCACGTCCACGCACCGGGGCAAAGGCGGGTCGATGTTGTGCATCGGAGGGGCATCGATGTGGTACATCAGACGAACAAGGGAGCCTGCCCATGTCCGATATGAAACTCCGCTTCACACCGAATCCGAATTATATCCACAAGGTGCTGGTTGCCGCCGCCGAGGCCGGGGTCGCCGATCGCGTGAGATATGTCCGCACCGGGCCGTTCGATGCCGATACCGACCTATGGCGCGACAATCCGCTCAATAAGGTGCCGACGTTGGTGCTGGACGACGGCGAAGCGCTCTATGGCGGCCCCGTGATTTGCGAATATTTCGATTCGCTCCACGATGGGCCGAAGATGTTCCCGTCCTGGGGCCGCACGCGGTTCAGGGCGCTGACGCAGATGGTACTGGGCGAGGGCGTGTTCGAGGCCGCCGTCGCGTTGGACCGCGAAAGCTGGCGCGACGCAGCGGCGCGGCGAACCGACGAGGTCGAACGGCACTGGCTCAAGATTGTGCGCGCATTGGACCGGATGGAAGACGAGGCCGGCGACTATACCGGCTTCCATATCGGGCACATCTGTATCGCCGGCGGCCTATCGCGACTCGACTACCGCGTCCCGGAATTTGGGCGCCTTCTCGACGGTATAGACCCGGCGTTCGAATGGCGCACCGCGCGGCCCACGCTGGCGGCGTGGTACGACAAACTGCTGGAGCGCCCGGCGATGCGCTTTACCATTGACCGCGATTTGAAGGTGGTGCGCTACGAACGTCCGGTGCCGTCGAGCACGTAAGGAGTGCCCGGCTAGGCGACCGCGAAACTGGTCCCGCAGGAACAGGTGGAGGCGGCATTTGGGTTCTTGATCGAGAACGCCGCGCCGATCATGTCTTCGACGAAATCGATCTGGGCCCCGGCCAGATACATCAGCGACAGGTTGTCGGTCACCACCTTGACCCCGGCCTGTTCGATCAGCACATCGTCGTCGGTCTTGCTGTCGTCGAAGGAAAACCCGTACTGAAAGCCCGCGCACCCGCCACCGTTGACGACCACGCGGAGCATCACGTCGGGATTCTCCTCCTGGCTCATCAGGTAGGAGACCCGCTTAACGGCGCTGTCAGACAGCGAAAGCATGGTGGCGGCGTCGGTCATGTCTCTCCTTCGGTCTTGTTGATATGTAGGGCAAACAGACTGCGAGTCAATCGCAAGTGTATCTTGGCAGTCAGTCGACCCAGTCGGGCAGGGCGATTTTCCCCGATTTCATCCCCGTTGCGGGGGTCAGGGGCGGCGGCTAGGGTCCGGCCATGACCGAACGCCCCGAACGTGCGCCCTACGCTTGCGATCCAGCCCGCAGCCGGGGTCGGCAGCATCCCGAACCAGAAAGCGCGATGCGTTCGCCGTTCCAGCGCGACCGCGACCGGGTAATCCATTCCGGGGCGTTCCGCCGCCTGAAGCATAAAACGCAAGTTTTCGTCTATCATGAGGGCGACTATTACCGCACCCGCCTGACCCACTCGATAGAGGTTGCCCAGGTCGCCCGTACCATTGCGCGGGCCCTCGGGCTTGACGAGGATTTGGCCGAAGCGCTGGCGCTGGCCCACGACCTCGGTCACACGCCCTTCGGCCATGCCGGCGAGGATGCGCTAGACGCGGCGATGGCGCCCTACGGTGGCTTCGATCACAACGCCCAGACGTTGCGCGTCTTGACCGATCTGGAGCACCGCTACGCCGAGTTCGACGGGCTCAATCTTACTTGGGAGACCTTGGAGGGCGTGGTTAAACATAACGGTCCCTTGATCGGCCCCCATGCGCCCAAGAAGGCACCGGTCGACGGCACAATCCTCGCGTTCAACGCCGAATTTGATCTTGGCCTCGACACCTTTGCCGGGATCGAAGCGCAGGTCGCGGCGATGGCCGACGACATCGCCTACAACGCCCACGACATCGACGATGGCGTGCGCGCCGGTTTGTTCAGTCTCGAGGACCTGCGCGGCGTCCCACTCGGCACGACGGCGGTCGAGGATGTCCTCAGCCGCTACCCTGATCTCGAGCAATCGCGCTTGGTCAACGAAGTCACCCGCCGGGTCATCGATGCGATGGTTGTTGATCTGTTGGATGAAGCGCGGCGCCGGTTGGCCGTCGCAAAACCGGCCTCGGCCGACGACATTCGCCGGCTCGACCGGCCGGTGGTGGCGTTCTCGCAAGGGTTGGCCGAGGCCGACCGTGCGCTTAAAGCCTTCCTGTTCGACAATATGTACCGCCATGCGCGGGTCAACGAAATGACCGCGAACGCTCGTGCCGTCGTCGCTCGTCTCTTCGAGTATTTCTTTGCCAACCCGGACCGCCTGCCCGACGAGTGGCGGGCCCGCCTTGCCGTCGCGCAAGACGAGGCTGCCGGTGCGCGCGTCGTGGCCGACTATATCGCCGGCATGACCGACCGTTACGCGCTGCAAGAACACACCAAGATCGTGGGTTAGTAGGGGAGGGCGCGCGATCCGTTTTTCTCCGGACGCGGGCCGTGCTACCAAGACCGCATGATCGACACCATTAATCTTCCGCTGATCCTGGGGGCAGCTTTCATTGCGACCGTCAGTCCCGGGCCCGCGACGATGGCTATTGCCGGTACGTCGTTGGCGCTGGGGCGCAAGCACGGTTTGGCGATCGCGTCGGGCGTGACGACGGGGTCGCTGACCTGGTCGGTTGGCGCCGCGGCGGGGCTGAGCGCGCTAATGTTCGCCAACGCCTGGCTGTTCGAGGCCATGCGCTATGCGGGCGCGGCGTATCTCATGTGGCTCGCGTTCAAATCGGCCCGCGCGGCCCTTGCGCTGGCTACCGTGAAGACGCCGCGGGTCGCGGCGCAGTCCCTCCGCAACGCCTATACCAAGGGGCTCGCGCTGCATCTGACCAACCCCAAAGCGGTCCTTTTCTTTGGGGCGCTGTACTCGATTGGGATTCCCGCCGGTGCCGACCCCGGGGCCCTCGTCGTCGTGATCTGCGCGGTCGGGCTCCAGAGCTTTCTCCTTTTTCATGGCTACGCGCTGCTGTTCACCGTTGCGCCCGTCGTGCGCGGATATGCCCGCCTCCGGCGTTGGTTCGAGGTCGCGTTTGCGCTGGCCTTCGGCGCCGCCAGCCTCAAGATACTGACGGCAAAACTGGCCGGATGATCGGTCGGCAACCCAGGCACGACGACAAAACTAGGTGCGCGAGCGCGTTGAAACTGGTCAACGCGACTCGGACACGCTAGAACCCGCGGCGACCGGACGCCGGAAAAAATGACTCTCTTAGCCCAACTCAAGCATCAGATCGACGCAATCGTCGCACAACTCGGACGCGACGGCGCGCTGCCCGCGGGACTCGACACAGCCGCTGTCGTCGTCGAATTGCCGCGCAACCCCGAACACGGCGACCTCGCGACCAACGCCGCGATGGTCCTGGCTAAACCGGCTGGGATGAAACCGCGCGATATCGCCGACTTGATCGTGCCCCATCTTGTTGCGCTGGAGTCTGTGGCGGCCGGCGACATCGCCGGGCCCGGCTTTATCAACCTGCGCCTCGCCCCCACCGCGTGGCAGAGCGAGTTGCGCGCCATTCTCGACGCCGGCGCCGATTACGGCACGTCGGACGCGGGCGGCGGCGGCAAGGTCAACGTCGAATATGTTTCCGCCAATCCCACGGGTCCGATGCATGTCGGCCATTGCCGCGGCGCGGTAGTCGGCGATGCGCTCGCCAACCTCTTGGCCAAGGCCGGGTTCGACGTCACCCGGGAGTACTACCTCAACGAGGCTGGCGCCCAGGTCCAAACCCTCGCCCGCTCGTTACACCTGCGTTACCGCGAGGCGCTCGGCGAGGCCATTGAGATTCCTGACGGGTGGTATCCGGGCGACTACTTGATCCCGGTCGCCCAAGGCATTGCCCAGCGCGACGGCGACAAGTGGAAGGGCGCCGACGAACAAACATGGTTCGAAACCTTCCGCGCCTCCGCGGTCGACGCGATGATGGATATGATCCGCGACGACCTCGCTGCCCTCGGCATCGTTCACGACGTTTTCTTTTCCGAAAAGACGCTCCATGGATCCGGTAAGATCGCGGAGTCGCTGGCCGAGATGGACGCCAAGGGCTTGATCTACAAGGGCGTGCTCGAACCGCCCAAGGGTAAGGAGCCCGAAGATTGGGAGGCGCGCGAGCAAACGCTGTTCCGCGCCTCGGACTTCGGCGACGACACCGATCGGCCATTGCAGAAATCCGATGGGTCGTGGACCTATTTTGCCGCTGACATCGCTTATCACCGCGACAAGATCGCGCGGGGCTTTAACCACATGGTCGATGTGTGGGGCGCTGACCACGGTGGCTACATCAAGCGGATGAAGGCTGCCGTCGCTGCATTGTCGGATCGACACGCAGAACTCGACGTTCGGATCACCAACCTCGTCAAGCTCATGCGGGCCGGCGAGCCGGTCAAAATGTCGAAGCGCTCAGGCGATTTCGTAACCCTGCGCGAGGTCGTCGACGAGGTCGGGCGCGACGTCGTCCGGTTCATGATGTTGACGCAGAAACCTGAATCCTCGCTCGATTTCGATTTCCAGAAAGTGACCGAACAGTCCAAGGACAATCCGGTCTTTTACGTGCAGTACGCCCACGCGCGGGTCCGTTCGGTGATGCGCCGGGCGGCCGATGAGGTACCGGCGGTAGACATGTCGCCTGCGTCTTTGAAGGGCGCCGCCCTCGAAAAATTGAGTCACGGCACGGAGTTAGCGTTGATCCGCCAGATGGCGTTGTGGCCCGGCGTCGTTGAGAACGCGGCGCGTGCACATGAACCACACAGAGTCGCTTATTTCCTGTATGATTTGGCATCGGCGTTTCATACGCTGTGGAATCAGGGCACCGAAGCACCAGAACTTCGATTCCTGATAGAGGAAAACCCAGAATTGACGCGCGCGCGGCTCGCCCTGCTTCAGGGCGTCGCTGCCGTAATTGCTTCCGGCCTCGGGGTTCTCGGGGTGGAGCCGGTTGAGGAGATGCGTTGATGATGGCCGACGACGACGACACATTTGAATTACCCCCCAGGCGCAAACCAGGTCCGCCGCCGTTCGCAAGCCCAAGCGCCGCGAACGAAGACGGCATCCACATTCCGCCGCTCCGCGAGACGGCCGAGGAAGACGAAAACCGCCGCGCCAATTCGCGTTCGCGCTTCGGCAGTTTCTTCGCCGCCGCCGCGATGGCCGCCGTCCTGATGGGCGGCGCGTTTTGGTGGGGCTTCGAGGTCGGTAAACAGAACGCACTCGAACAAATCCCGCCGGTTGTCCGTGCCGATCCGTCGCCGATCAAAGAGGCGCCGACCGAACCGGGCGGATTGCAGGTGCCGCATCAGGACAAGCTGGTCTTGCAGGACGTCCAAGACGACAACGGGGTTGGCGCCCCGGTGACGCTCGCACCGGCCCCCGAACAACCCGCACCGCCGCCGCGAATCGTTGAAACCGACGCGCCGGCGGGGCGGGCCGTCGAAGCCACCCAACTGCCGCCCCCGCCGGTGATTCGTGACGAAGCGTCCACCGTTGCCCCCCGCCAACTCCCTGCGGTATCGGTGCCGGCGCCGGTCGTTGCGCCGCCACCCCCGCCGCCCTTACCTGCGGCTGAAGCGGTTCCTGCGGCGCCCCGCCCGCCGGCAGCAGCCCCAGCGTCGGCAGCGCAAGAAGCGCCGCAATCCGCTACGTCTTCGGTCGCACCGGTACCGGTCGCCTCTGGGTCGTTCCGGGTTCAACTGGCCGCCTACCGGTCGCCGGAGGCTGCGCAAAACGGTTGGCAGGCGCTCAAGACTCGCTACGAAGATCTTCTGGGGGCACTTGAACCCACGGTGGTTCGGGTGGACTTGGGCGAGCGCGGTGTCTTCCACCGCCTTCAAGCGGGTCCCTATACGGACGGTGGCGCTGCGGAAGCCGCCTGTACCACGCTTAGGGCGCGCAATCAGGCGTGTATCGTGGTGCGGCCCTAGGCAAAGGGGCGAGTAGACGGGACGAGAGCCCCGGTCCTAGGTCTCGGTCGCCGATAGTTCCGCCAACTCGTACGCCGAGGCACCGGGATAGGCCGAGCGCACGCACAAACGGTACGGGTCGTCGGATACCCACATGTGATAGCTGAACGGCGCATCGGCGATATGCGCGACGCCGTCGACGCGCCCGCAGCGAAAATGAATCGTGTCAAATGTTCCCGCCCCGACGGTAATCGTTTCCCGCCCGACTCGTTCGATGCCGTAGGGGATATAGGCGAGCGCCGGGCCGCTAGCGCCCGATTTATTGAGCGTTGATGTCAGCAAGTCCCATGGTGCGCGTGCCCCGTCCGTGCCTGGATCGCCCGCCGCAATCATCCAGGCATCGCCGATCAAAGCGTGACAACAGAACGAGAAGGGCCCCGGCAGGGCGCGACGATAGGTGACGCGCCCGTCGCCACGGGTATCGGCGGCGCACTCGGCTTTGGAAGCGGAAAAGGTGTACCACGCGCTGCCGGTATACTGGCCGCCGGTTTCAATGCGCACGTAGGCGTCGGTCGGCCGCCACGCGGCGTCGACGGCCATCAGCGAATCGCGTTCGACGTCCAAGCCGGGCCGGGCGATCCGGCAAAATGCCCTCTGGCTTAGCCGCCCGTCTGCGAACCGCGTGATCGAAAAGCGCTCATTGCCGAGTTTTGTTCCGCGCTGCGCGGGCGTGTCGTACAGGTAGTCGATCCGGCCGGTGAGGTGGGTGCGTTCTTGTGCCATGCCGTCAAACTATCACGTTCGACACGCGACCTTCGCCCTCGATTGCGTCCGGTGCGATCCACGAAACCGTGCTAAAACGCCCCGGCAATGACCCAGCCAACGATATTTGGCCTAGCGGGGCCCGAACTGAACGCCGACGAGCGCGCCTTCTTCGGCGAGGTGAAGCCGCTCGGTTTCATTTTGTTTGCCCGGAATTGCGTCACCCGCGACCAAGTCGCGGCGCTCTGTGCCGACCTGCGCGCCGTTGTAGGCCAATCCGATGCGCCGATCCTCATCGACCAAGAGGGCGGTCGGGTCGCCCGACTGAAGCCGCCGCAGTGGCGCCATCCGCCGCCGGCCCGCGTGTTCGGCACCCTCTGGGACCGCGACCGGGACGCGGCGGTGCGGGCCTCCTTCCTCAACGGCCAGCTCATCGGTGCCGATCTTGCGGCCTGCGGAATCAATGTCGACTGCGCGCCGGTCCTCGACGTGCCGGTACCGGGCAGCCACGATATCATCGGCGACCGCGCGTTCCACACGGAGGTCGCGGCGATCGTCGCGTTGGCCAGGGCCTTCGCCGACGGTTTGATCGCCGGCGGTGTCCTGCCGGTGGTCAAGCATATCCCCGGCCATGGCCGGGCCACGGCCGATAGCCACGCCGCACTACCGGTCGTCAGTGCCGATCCCGAGTCGCTCGAACAAGATTTCGCGCCCTTTGCCGCGCTGCGCGATTTGCCTTTGGCGATGACGGCGCATGTCCTCTTCAGCCGCATCGATCCGAACCACCCCACCACGACCTCGGCGCGCGTGGTATCGGAGGTGATCCGCGGGAAGATCGGCTTTCAGGGATTGCTGATGAGCGACGATGTCTCGTCCAACATGAAGGCGTTGTCCGGTACCTACGCGGAACGGGCGCGAGACAGCCTTGCCGCTGGATGCGACGCGGTTCTCCATTGCGACGGCGATCTCGCGGCGATGCAGGCGGTTGCCGCGGCGGTTCCGTTGATCGGCGACCGTACCGCTGTGCGCTGGGCCCAAGCGTCGTTTCTCATTGCCCAAACGGTGCCCGTGGATATTGCGGCGATCGGCAGGGAACTCGACGCCCTTCTGCCGGCGCCGGCGTCGCACTAACCGCCCGCGGCGGCGCGGAAGTGTTCCAGACAGTAGGGCCACCCTTGTTCCGAGGCCATCGCGGCCCGGTAGGCTAGCCCATCGTCGCCATGATTCGCGAGGTCGCCGTGCACCAAGGTGACCGTTGTCCCATGGTCGCTTGCCGCGAAATGCACGGTGACGGTGCTTGAGCGTTCGGGTTTGGTGTCGATGTTTCGGTCAGGGCCGATGTGCCAGTGAAACATCAGGCCCTGGGGCGCCGCGGCTTCGATCACCGTGCCCCAGACGATCTTCTCGCCCGACTGGGCGCGTTCGTAGCACTGGCCGTCCGCTTGCGCGTCGATCCCGATCTCTGCCAGCGCCTCGCCGCAGAACGTGTATTCCCGAGGCCACCATGCGTCGAACCGAGTGACAAACAGGTCCCACGCCGCGGCGGGGGCGAGGGGTACACCGACCTGGACGGCGACAGAGTCCTCGTCCTCGCTAATGTCGCTCATGAAAAAATCCAAATCATCCTATCGGCTAACTCTCCCGCACCGACGGCGCGGTCGCAAGACCGGTATGGGGGGAATTGCCGACCACCGCGCGACGGCGTGCGAGAAATCGTCGTTCCGCGGCGTTTTGCGTGGCGGCGATCGCGGCCTCATAGGCTTCCGCGGCTTCTTCGGTTCGACCCGCGCGGCGCAGCAGGTCGGCGCGCACGGCGTGATAGGGCTGGTAACTCTTCAGATCGTTGCCGGCTTCCAACGCCGCCAATTGTGTCAACCCCGCTTCGGCGCCGTCGCGGAACGACCGCGCCGCAACGGCGTTCAGGTGCACCACGGGCGAGGGCAACAGCGCTGCGAGGCGTTCATAGAGCAGGACGATTTCGCCCCAGTCGGTTTCGGCGAAGGTAGCGGCGGTTGAATGGACGCCGCTGATCGCCGCCTGCAACTGGTAGGGGCCGGGGTAGGGGGCGCCTTTGCGCAGCGCGGCCACCAACACGGTGTCGGCGCGTGTAATGGCGGAGTGGTCCCACAGGGCGCGGTCCTGCTCCTCCAGCGGCACCAAAGCGCCGTCCGCACCCCGTCGGGCGTCGCGGCGGGATTCGTGGAACAGCATCAGCGCGAGCAAGCCGGCCACTTCGGGTTCCTCCGGAATCAACGCCGTAAGGGTCTCGCAGAGCCGAAGCGCCTCGCCGCAAAGATCGGCGCGGAACGGCGCATCGCCGGCGGTCGCGGCGTAGCCCTCGTTGAACACGAGATAGAGTACCGCCAGGACCGACGCCAGACGCTCAGGCCAGGTTTCGCGCGGCGGGATGCGGTAGGGAATGCCCGCTGCTTTGATTTTTTTTTGCGCGCGCACCAAGCGTTGGGCCATAGTGGCTTCGGGAACCAGAAAGGCGCGGGCGATCTCGCCGGTGGACAATCCGCCCAGGGTGCGCAACGTCAGCGCGATACGCGCTTCTTCCGGCAGCGCCGGGTGACAACAGGTAAAGATCAACCGCAGCCGCTCGTCGGGGATCTCCTCGTCGGATTCGGGATCGACCGTCGTGGCGTCGAGTTCGGCCAAGATTTTCATCTCGCCGCGCTTGGCGTCGAACCGGGCGGCGCGGCGCAGACGGTCGATGGCTTTGTTGCGCGCGGCGCGAATGAGCCAGGCGCGCGGATTGTCGGGAATACCGTCGGCGGCCCAACGATCCATCGCGACGATGACGGCGTCCTGCAACGCGTCCTCGGCCAAGGCGAAGTCGCGGACCATGCCGACGAGTGCCGCGAGGACGCGGCCCCACTCGTCGCGGATCAACGCTTCGACGGCGCGGTGGGCTGGTGCGGTCCCGGTCATGTCCGGGACAGGGTAGCACGCGGGGGCGGGCCCATGCGCCGCGCCCCCGCGGATCGTCTCCGTCTCACATATCCGGGAGGTTCATCAACGGCCGGACTTCAATGGTGCCGTGTTCGGCTGTCGGCAATTTGGCTGCCCAGGCGATGGCGTCGTCGAGGTCGTCGGCATCGACGATATAGTAGCCGCCGAGCTGTTCTTTGGTTTCGGCGAAGGGGCCGTCGGTCGTCAGGGTTTTGCCGTTGCGTACCTTGACCGAGGTCGCAGCGGCGACGCCCTGGAGCGGATCGCCCGCGACCATCTTGCCACTTTTCACCAAGTCCTCGGTAAAGGTGAAATAGCGCTGCATGTAGGCAGCCTGTTCCTTCGGATCGACGTTGGCTTGATCGGATTCGGCCGCATAGATCAACAGAATGTATTTCATCGGTGGTCTCCCTGTGGGTTGCGTTTTCCTGTGACACCCCTAGGACGAACGGGGAAGCGGCAGATCGACACCCTAGGGAAAGAAATTATCCGGACTGGGTCAACGGACAGGGGAAGGCTTCCGCGAGGGCGGCGGCCAGACCTTGGTCGGCGGTCAGATCAAGACGGGCGGGTTCGCTCCCGCCCCAGGCAATGAACCGGGCCCGCAGGTCCCCAAGGATCGCGCTGGGTGGCAGGCAATAGGCGGGGTCCGGCGCACTCCGGTTGCGCTCGACCGATTGCAGGATGAAAGCGGCGCAGGCTTCGCGGGCCCCCAGAGCGGCATCGGTGCATTGATTGAGGAGGACGCCGGCGCTCAGTGGGCTGTCTTGGGCCAAGACCTGCACAGGGGACAGCCCGATCGCTAACGCTAGGGCGGCAAACGTTAGTCGGCGGGGGCTCATCGCCGCCGGGCGATGAGGCGGACCAGCGCGGCTTCGCCGCGTTGGAACGAATCCTGCGGCACAAAGGATCGGGTCTCCTCCAACAGGAGGATGTCGGCGGCGGCGAAGTCCTCGCGCAACATTGCCGCGGAGTACAGCATCTCCAGCTCGGGCGGTCCGCCGGTCTTGAGGGCGAGTTGGTCGCGGTGGAACACCTCCATGATGACGAGGCCGCCGGGTTTCACCGCTTCGAGCAAGGCGCGGTGAACCATAGCGCGCTGTACCGGGCGGAAGTGCACGAACACACAGACTGCGCCATCGAAGGCGCTTTGCGGCCAGTCCCAGGCCGTCAAGTCGGACAGCACGGTGGTGAGCGGCACGCTACGTTCGGCGGCCATGCGCGTGGCCTTGCCCTGGGCGATTTCCGAGCCGTCCTGGGAGGTCGTGACAAAGCCCTGTTCGGCCAACCACACACCGTTGCGCCCCTCGCCGTCGCCGATCGATAGGACCGCGCCGCCGCGCGGCAGGCGGCCGGCCTGACTCGCCACGAAGGGATTGGGCACTTCGCCGTAGCGGTACCCGTCGCCGGCGAATCGTTCATCCCAGAATGTCAGCGTCATAAGACCTCGCGGGCCAAATCGTAATGGAGCAGGGGAAGTCGTCGACCGGGGATGCTCACCGACGCGCAGGTCCCGGTGCGCACGGCGCCCATGCGCACGTAGAACCCTTCGGCGTCCGGATCGGACTCGATGCGAAGATGTGCCGCTGTGGGTGCGGCATGCCTAATGAGGTCGTGCCAAAGTGCCGCGCCGATTCCCCGCCCCATCGCTGGCGGATCGACGAAGAACAGCTCAACGGAGGCTTCGGCGCCGCCCGTCGCCAATGCATAGAATCCCTGCACCGAGCCCCCGGAGTCGAAGACGCGAACTGTGTGTTCGGCCATCGTCGCCGGTGTCACAGTCAGTTCGTCGGCGCACGCCGCCATGAACTCGTCGTCATAGCCCCAATGGGCCTTGGAACGCCGGGCCAGTCCGCTCAAGGGACCGGCGTCGGAGTCCGCGGCGTCGCGGATCATGGGAACGGCACCTTGTTGCATATCCTGGCCGATCTCGATCCGGTGACCTGAACTCATTCCGCGGCCTCCCGTGCCCCCCCGAGCCAACCCGCGAGGTCGGCCAGCGCCCGCTGCGTGTAGGCCGGTTTGCGGTCTTTCCGTTTGGTTCGCCCTGCAAGGGGCGGAAACAGTCCGAAGTTGACGTTCATCGGCTGAAACGTGGCCGCGTCCGCGCCCTGGGTGATGTGGTTGAGCAATGCCCCCAGTGCCGTCGTCGGCGGCGGGGCACGATGGTTCGCAAACGCCGTGCCGTCCCCTGCGCTGCTGGCCGTGCCAAGCCGCTCGGCAAAGGCAAACCGTCCGGCCAACAAACCGATCGCCGCACTCTCGACATAACCCTCGACGCCGGTGACTTGACCGGCGAAGCGCAGGCGCGGCATCGCGCGGAGCCGTAAGTGCTCGTCCAGCAAACGCGGCGAATTCAGGAACGTGTTGCGATGGATGCCGCCCAGCCGCACGAACGACGCGTTCTCAAGTCCGGGGATGGTCGCAAAGATACGCTTTTGCGCGCCATGCTTTAGCTTGGTCTGGAAGCCGACCATGTTGTAGAGCGTGCCCAGCGCGTTGTCCTGGCGCAGCTGGACGACGGCGTAGGCCTTCACATCGGGCTGGTGCGGGTTGGTCAGGCCGACCGGTTTCATTGGGCCAAAGCGCAGGGTCTCGGCCCCGCGTTCGGCCATCACCTCGATGGGCAGGCATCCCTCAAAATAGGGCGTGTCTTTCTCCCAATCCTTGAAATCGGTTTTGTCGCCCGCGACCAACGCATCGACGAACGCGAGGTATTGGTCCCGGGTCATCGGACAGTTGAGATAGTCCTTGCCGTCGCCCCCGGGTGCGGACTTGTCGTAGCGCGATTGGAACCACGCCACGTTCATATCGACCGTGTCCTTGGCGACGATCGGCGCGATGGCATCGAAGAACGCGAGTGAGTCCTCGCCGGTCAGGCCGCGGATCGCCTCGGCCAACGCCGGTGAGGTCAGCGGTCCCGTTGCAACGATAACGTTATCCCAGTGGGCCGGCGGAAGCCCGGCAATCTCGCCGCGTTCGATCGAGACCAACGGGTGGGACTCCAGGGCCGTTTGAACCGCGGCCGAGAATCCGTGCCGGTCGACCGCGAGGGCGCTGCCGGCGGGGACGCGGTGGTCATCGCCGGCCCGCATGATGAGCGAGCCGCAGCGACGCATTTCTTCATGCAGCAAGCCGACCGCGTTCTTCTCAGGGTCGTCCGAGCGAAATGAGTTCGAGCACACCAGTTCCGCGAGCGACTCGGTCTGATGCGCGTCCGTGCCGCGTATAGGTCGCATTTCGTGGATCACCACCGGTACGCCGGCCTGGGCGATCTGCCACGCCGCTTCGCTGCCTGCGAGGCCGCCGCCGATGACATGGATGGGGGTGGTGGTTGCCATAGGCGGCTATCAATAGCGCATCGTGTACCGGCAAGAGAAGAGAAGTCCGGTCAAGACGTCGTTAGCCGTGCCCGCCTCGCAGATCGCGGGCGGCCCACCTAGGTAGCGGCGGGGGAGTGCACCGGCGCAAACGGCGTTACGCTAAGCGCGCTACCCTGGGCGACGATGAGGGTGCTTTCGGGCACCTCCGTCCATAGGTCATCGGCGCCGTCGAGCGGTTCGGACAGGATCAGCAGTGTATCCTCGCCATCGGCCAAGCTGATGCGTCCATCGCGCATGTAGAGGTCGCCACCGGCCAGGTAGTAAAGGCTCGGCGAATTGCGATCGCTCGAATACCGCATGGCAACGATGGACTTGCCGTCGGAAAAGGCGATGGCGGCCCGCAACGGTTCGGACACGCCCTCGGCGGCCATGACGTCTTCTATCAACGCCGTGGTGCGGGCCAAGGCGACGCCGGGTTCTTCCAAGAGTCCCTGGCCCAGGGCGAGGAGGAAGAAGGCTTCGGTGTCGGTGGTGCCGAGACGCGAGCCGTAGAGGTTGGTCGGGATCAGGTGTTCGAGGTCGCGGCGGATCTTCGCATAGCCGCCGATCGCGCCGTTATGCATGAACATGGCCCGACCGTGGACGAAGGGGTGGCAGTTGTCGCGACTGGTTGAGGTGCCGGTCGACGCCCTGACATGGGCGAAGAACAGGCTGGAACGGACATGGCGGGCAATGTTCTTCAGATTGGAGTCGTTCCATGCCGGCAGGGTGTCGCGGAACAGGCCGGGTTCGGGGTAGTCGTCGTACCATCCCAGACCGAAGCCGTCGCCATTGGTCGGGACAACCGACCGACGCGCCGCCATTGATTGCCGAATCAGAGAGTTCTCCGGCTCGAACAGAAGCATGTTGAGGGACAGTCGAGGACCCGAATACGCAAGCCAACGGCACATAACGACATTTCTCCCCGCACGGGAAACGGCGCGGAGGGTAGCCCCGTACCGGGCGCTTGTCGATTGGAAGTAAAGGCAGGTCTATCGGGGTGTTCATCCCAGGTAGCATTGCGCTGGATCGGGACTCCATCGCCTTAGCATTGGTCCCATGTGGGCGGGTTGCTGGACCGCTTTGCGCCCCCTAACCTTGGGGAATGACCGCGCCGTTGCAACCGCCATCCCTTGACCCAAAAGCACCGCCGCCAATTGCGGGGCCCTCAAGACTGGTGCGCCAAATGCGCTGGTGGGGGTTGGGTCTATTTTTGTTTGGGCTAATCATCGCGGTTCTGTCCGGCCAGTTGAGCGACAGTCCGGCGGTTCGGTTGGCCGGTCCGGTGATCGGGATGGTCGGCATGGTGCTGTATCTCGGCGGTACCGTCGTCCGCGCTTTCCAGTGGCGACGCGAGTAATGCGTGCCTGACTCCACACCGGGGCGGGATCTTTTCTCGGCCCTGCTGCCGCCGGTGCCAAGGAAGCCGCTGCGGCATCTGCCGCGTGGACTCTACACCTACGTGTGGCGGGTCAGCGCGCCGCAGCAGGTCCGGCTGGTCCTTCTAACGCTCGCTGTCTTTCCATTGGCGATGGTGCCGCTCGAACTGCACCGCCGTATCGTCAATACGGCGGTGGCGCTGGAGGACTTTGGCGTCATTCTGGCGTTGGGCGGCGTTTACCTTCTCTTTATTGCGGTCAACGGTGGCCTGAAGTGGGTTCGCGGCGTGTACCTCGGGCGGGTTGCCGAAGGCGTAATTCGACGTTTGCGGTTTCGCATTGTGCGCACGCTAGACGGCGAGGACGACTCCGAGGAAGGCGCCAAGGTCTCGATGGTCGTCGCCGAGGTGGAAAAAATCGGCGGGTTCGTTGCCCAAGCCATCGCCGATCCGCTGTTGCAAGCTGGCGTCTTCCTCAGCGTATTCGGTTACATGCTGGTGGTGGAACCGATGGTGGCGCTGGTCGCCTTCGCGTTTTTTGTCCCGTCGCTGGTGTTGACCCCACTTCTTCAGAACGTGATCAATCGCCTTTCGGCCGAGCGCATCCGAGAGGTCCGTCGCCTCTCGCGGGACATGACCCATGACGATTTCGATGGCATGGACGAGGCGACGTTGACGGCGCATTACGACCCGATGATCGAACAGGTTCACACCCTGCGCGTACGGATCGTGGTTCTCAAGCACCTGCTTAAGATTGCCAACAACGCCCTCGGACACCTTGGCCCGCTCAGCGTTCTAATCCTTGGCGGCTGGCTGGTTATTCAGGGGAGGACAGAGGTTGGGACCATCGTGGCCTTTGTGTCGGGCTATGAACGTCTGATGGGGCCGGCGCGCGACCTCCTCAACCTCTATCGCCAATATTCGCAAATGCGCGTCCAGTATCGTCTGGTGGCCGAGACCGTCCGGGAAGACGAAGCTTCGGCGAGCGGGTAGGGTTGCGTGCCACGAACGGCACCCCATATCTGTTGACCCCAACGCAGGATCGCGCGACGAGGTAGCCCGTGAGTAAAAAGCCGGTACTGGATATCAGCCCCCTGACCACGCCGTGGCAGACCATGGATCCGTTTCTGTTCTGCATGCACCATGACGATGCCTACCCTGCGGGCGATGCGAACATGGGCCCCGCAGCGGCCCTGGGCGGCCGATCGATCGGCCAGGACTTCAGCGGCAAGGACGGCTGGAGCATGTACCACGGATCGACGGTGCCGGGATTTCCGCAACATCCGCATCGTGGTTTCGAGACAGTGACGGTTGCCCGACAGGGCTTCATCGACCACGCGGATTCCGTCGGCGCCAGCGCCCGTTTCGGCGAGGGCGACCTGCAATGGATGACGGCGGGGAAGGGGATTGTCCATTCCGAGATGTTCCCGCTGCGCCACCAAGACAAGGAAAATCACACCGAACTTTTCCAGATCTGGTTGAATCTGCCGGCCAACAAGAAAATGGTCGAGCCGCATTTCAAGATGATTTGGGGCGACACGGTCCCGACGGAAAAGATCGCCGATGCGACCGGCGCCGGAATCGTCATCACCAGCTATGCCGGTGCATTGCCGAGCGGTACGACACCGCCTGCGCCGCCACCCGATTCCTGGGCGGCCGACCCGGCCAACGGCGTGCGGGTCTGGACGGTGAAAATGCCAGCCGGGGCCCGGTGGACCCTGGATGCCACGACGGGTGATCGTTCGCGGCGCCTCTATTTTTTCAGCGGCGAGACCGTACAGGTCGACGGTTCGGATGTACGCGTGCGCCATGCGGTGACCCTCGACGCCGGTGCCGCCGTGACCGTGACCAACGGCCCGGTAGAGAGCGAGCTATTGCTGCTGGAAGGGCGGCCCATCGGCGAACCGGTCGCACAATACGGGCCCTTCGTGATGAACACGACGCAGGAAATCCACCAGGCCTTTGCTGACTACCGCCGAGATCAGTTTGGCGGTTGGACCTGGCCGAGCGACGATCCGGTGCACCCGCGCGAAAAATCCCGCTTTGCCCGCCATGCCGACGGGTCGGTCGAGGAACGCATCTAGGCGGCTACCGCGCGGTTTTGCGTCCAGTCTTGCCGGCCTTCTTGGCCCGCGCGGGTGTTGGGGAAGCCTTCGATTTGTTGACGGACTTCTTGGTCCTGCCGGTCGCCGACTTGGCGGCGGCGCGGCGGACGCGCGGTTTCTTTGCGGCGGCGGGCTTGTCGTCGTCGTCAAACAAGTCGCTCTCTTCGCCTGGTTGGCGCGCGGTCCGACCGCGCTTAAAAATGTCGGCGAGGTAGGCGCCGGTGTAGCTGCCTTTGGTTTGGGCAACCGTTTCGGGCGTGCCAACGGCGACGATGCGTCCGCCCTTGTCGCCGCCTTCGGGTCCCAGATCGATCACCCAGTCGGCGGTCTTGATGACCTCGAGGTTGTGCTCGATGACGAGCACCGCATTACCCTGGTCGACCAACGCGTGCAGCACTTCCAACAGTTTGCGAACGTCTTCGAAATGTAGGCCGGTGGTCGGTTCGTCGAGGATGTAAAGCGTTTGGCCGGTCGCCCGGCGTGACAATTCCTTGGCGAGTTTGACGCGTTGGGCTTCGCCGCCGGACAACGTCGTCGCCTGCTGCCCGACATGGATATAGCCCAGCCCGACGCGTTGCAGCGTGACCATTTTTTCGCGGATCACCGGCACCGCCGAAAAGAAATCGGCGGCCTCATCGACCGTCATGTCGAGCACATCGGCGATCGATTTTTCTTTGAACTTGATCTCCAACGTCTCGCGGTTGTAGCGGCGGCCGTGGCAAACATCGCATTGGACGTAGACGTCGGGGAGGAAGTGCATCTCGATCTTGACGACACCGTCGCCTTGGCAGGCCTCGCACCGTCCGCCCTTGACGTTGAACGAGAACCGACCGGGCTTATAGCCCCGCGCGCCGGCCTCCGGCAGGCCGGCAAACCAGTCGCGGATCGGGGTGAAGGCGCCGGTGTAGGTTGCAGGGTTCGACCGCGGCGTGCGCCCGATCGGCGACTGGTCGATATCGACGATCTTATCGAGGAACTCGAGCCCTTCGATCTTGTCGTGTTCCGCGGGTGCGGTGCGCGCGTTGTTGAGGGCGCGCGCCACCGCGCGGTACAGCGTTTCGATGATCAGAGTCGACTTTCCGCCCCCCGACACGCCGGTCACGCATACGAATGCGCCCAAGGGAATGTCGATATCGACGTTGGTCAAATTGTTGCCGCGCGCGCCGCGGACCTTGATTTTCTGGCCGGATTTGCCGGCGCGCCGGGCCTCGGGGACGGCGATCTCGCGCGCGCCGGTGAGGTATTGTCCGGTGATGCTCTCGGCATTGCCCATGATTTGGTCGGGGGTGCCCTCGGCGATAATCCTGCCGCCGTGGATTCCTGCTCCCGGTCCCATGTCGATGACATAGTCGGCAGCGCGGATGGCTTCCTCGTCGTGCTCGACGACGATGACGGTATTGCCGAGATCGCGCAGGTTCTCCAGCGTGTCGAGAAGCCGCCTATTGTCGCGCTGGTGCAGGCCGATCGAGGGTTCGTCCAACACATAAAGAACGCCGGTGAGGCCCGAACCGATTTGCGAGGCGAGCCGAATTCGCTGGCTTTCGCCGCCTGACAGCGTGCCCGAGTTGCGGCTCAGCGTCAGATACTCCAATCCGACATTGACCAAAAACCCGAGCCGCTCGTTGATCTCGCGCAGGATACGTTCGGCGATCTCGTTTTGCTTGGCGGTGAGTTCGCCCGCAAGGCCGCGGAACCACGCGTCGGCCTGGGCAATCGACATTTGCGAAATTTCGCCGACATGATGACCGCCGATCTTGACGGCTAGCGCCTCGGGTTTGAGCCGCCAGCCGTCGCAGGCATCGCACAACGTCTCGTTTTGAAAGCGGGCCATGTCGTCGCGAATCCAGCTTGAATCGGTTTCGCGCCAACGCCGTTCAAGGTTGGGGATAACGCCCTCGAACGGTTTGGACGTTTGGTAGTTGCGGGTGCCGTCGTCGTAGGTCATCCGCACGGCGTCCTCGCCGGAGCCGTAGAGGATGACCTGGCGGACCTCATCAGGGATGTCGTCCCACGCATCGTTGAACGAAAATTTGTAATGCCGCGCGATCGATTGCAGCGTCTGTGCGTAGTATGGCGAGGGCGTCGACGACCGCGACCACGGCGCGATGGCGCCGTCCTTCAAGGACTTGGTGCCATCGGGCACCACAAGGCCGGGGTCGAAAAAGGTCTGCGTGCCGAGCCCATCGCACGATGGGCAGGCGCCGAACGGATTGTTGAAGGAGAACAGCCGCGGCTCGATCTCCTCGATGGTGAATCCCGACACCGGGCAGGCGAACTTCGACGAAAACATCGTGCGCTCACCGGTATCGGCATTCTCCGCGATCGCCAGCCCGTCCGCCTCGCGCAAGCACGTCTCGATCGAATCCGCCAGCCGATTGCCGAGGTCGGGACGAACGACGACCCGGTCGACCACTACCTCGATGTCGTGCTTCAGTTTTTTGTTGAGCGCGGGCACCTCGTCGATTTCGTAGACCTCGCCGTCGACTTTGACGCGGGTGAATCCGCGTTTCATCAAATCCGCGAATTCCTTCCGGTATTCGCCCTTGCGCCCGCGCACGATCGGCGCCAGCAGGAACAACCGCGTCCCCTCCGGCATCGCGGCAATCCGGTCTGACATTTGACTGACAGTCTGGCTTTCGATCGGCAGGCCGGTGGCCGGCGAATAGGGGATACCGACCCGCGCAAAGAGGAGGCGCATGTAGTCGTAAATTTCGGTCACGGTGCCGACCGTCGAGCGCGGATTGCGCGAGGTCGTCTTCTGCTCGATCGAGATCGCCGGCGACAGTCCTTCGATGTGGTCGACGTCGGGCTTTTGCATCAGTTCGAGGAACTGCCGCGCGTAGGCCGACAGGCTTTCGACGTAGCGGCGTTGGCCCTCGGCATAGATTGTATCGAACGCCAGGGACGACTTGCCCGACCCCGACAGCCCGGTCATCACCACCAACTTGTCGCGCGGGATATCGACGTCGACGCCCTTCAAATTGTGCTCGCGCGCGCCGCGGATGGAGATCGTTTTCAGCGGGTCGGGACCGGGGCGTTTTTGGCTGGTTTTAGCGCTTTTTGGCGTGGACACGGGCACTCACAGCGAAACAAGGGAACTGGCCAATATAGGGCACGGATGCCCCCGCGCGGGGAAATGAAGTGACCTTCGCCCCAGACTTTTCTGTGGATAAGGTGCTGGCAGTTTGCTGGCGAGGACATTGGGGGGCGCGGCGAACCCGGGGCCCCTTCGCACCGCCTCCGGTGCATGCTAAGCCGGGCACATGTTTGGCGACATCAACTATTGGCTGGTTTCTACCTTCGTCCTGCCGGTGCTGCTCGGCATCACGCTGCACGAGGCGGCGCATGGCTGGGTGGCGTGGAAGCTCGGGGACAACACGGCCTACGACAAGGGGCGGGTGTCGTTCAACCCGTTCCGGCATATCGATCTATTTGGCACGATTGTCCTGCCGGCATTGTTGGTCTTTGCCCGGGCGCCGTTCATTTTTGGCTGGGCCAAGCCGGTCCCGGTGCACTTTCGCAATTTGCACAACCCGCGCCGCGACATGGTGCTGGTCGCGGCCGCAGGGCCGTTCGCTAACCTTCTCCTCGCCCTGGGCGCCGGGATATTGCTGCATCTGACCGCGTTCTTTCCGCCCGCGGCCGAGGAATGGGTCGACCGGACCCTGCGGAACGGCGTCCTGGTCAATATTCTCCTCGGCGTCTTCAATATGCTGCCGGTGCCCCCGCTGGATGGCGGTCGGGTCGCGGTGGGGTTGCTGCCAAATGTCCTAGCACGCCCTTTGGCCCGCTTAGAGCGCTACGGCTTTCTCATCCTATTGGCGGTTTTGCTCGGTTTGCCGCCCCTGTTCGAGGCGATGGGCAGGGATTTCAGCCTGTTCCAAAGTATTATTTTGCCCGTTACCGACACACTATATAATGTGGTCTTCGTCGTTACAGGACATAGATAGGCTACCATTGCACCCCGCTGACGCATTCGATCAGGGCCTCGACGAGGCCGCCACTGCTGCCGATGACCGCCAACCCCTGGTGGTCGATCTCGATGGCTATGAGGGGCCCCTGGACGTCCTTCTGGTCATGGCGCGAGGCCAAAAGGTCGACCTTGCGCGGATATCGATTCTGCAACTGGCCGAGCAATATCTCGCCTTCATCGAGCATATCCGCGGCGTCAAACTAGAGGTCGCGGCCGACTACTTGGTGATGGCCGCATGGCTGGCCTACCTCAAATCGCGGCTGTTGTTGCCGCCCGAGGAAAACGGCGACGATGAAATGTCCGGCCCGGAAATGGCCGCGCGGCTCGCCTTTCAACTCCAGCGGCTGCAAGCCATGCGTGACGTCTCGGCAAAACTGATGGCGCGCGACCGTTTGGGCCGTGACGTCTTCCCCCGTGGTGCCCCCGAAGGGATCCGGGTCATCCGCAAATCGGTCTATCAAGTCTCGTTGTTCGAGCTGCTGAAGGCCTACGGTGACTTCAAACTGCGCGGCAAGTCCAACCCGCTGACCATGCGCACCGCCGTGATCCATACCATCGAAGACGCGGTCCGCCGCCTGGAACGTGTCCTGGGCAAGATGCCAAACTGGACGCGGCTCGAAACCTTCCTGCCGCCGTCCCTGCGTTCACCGGCGGAGCGACGCTCGGCTGTCGCCGCCACCTTTGCCGCCACGCTGGAGCTCGTGAAGCGCGGCGAACTCAAGCTGCGCCAGGGCGAGGCCTTCGGCACGATCTATCTGATGGGCAATCCCCCACCGCCGCAAAACGCCAGTCCCAGTGAGTAAGGTGAGAGTATGAGTGACGACGCCCAGTTGATCCGTATGGCCGAGGCTTTGTTGTTCGCGGCGGTCGAACCGTTGGATGAGGCAAGTCTGGCGGCGCGGTTGCCCGAAGAGACCGACGTCCCGGCGCTGATGGCGGACCTCGCCGCGCTCTATGCCGAACGGGGTATCGTCCTGCAGCAGGTGGCCGGGGGTTGGGCGTTCCGGACGGCACCCGATCTCGCCTTCCTCATGGAGCGCGAAAAGACCGTGCAGCGGCGACTGAGCCGCGCCGCCGTGGAAACCCTGTCGATCATCGCCTATCACCAGCCGATCACCCGTGCCGAAATCGAAGAAGTGCGCGGAGTTTCCCTCAGCAAGGGGACCCTGGATGTTCTGATGGAGTCGGGCTGGGTGCGGTTGCGGGGGCGTAAGCAGACGCCGGGGCGCCCGCTGACCTATGGGACGACCCAGGACTTCCTCGAGCACTTCGGTTTGCAGGATGTCCAAGATTTGCCGGGGATCGAGGAACTGAAGGCCGCCGGCCTGTTGAGCGCCGAACCGCCCGCGGACCTGGTCCGCGACGCCGAAGCACAAGCCGCCGCGAGCCGCGGGGAGAAGCCGGAGACCGACGACGACGACGAGGGCGATTTCGACCCCGACGTCGAGGTTGAGGCGAGCGCGGACGAGGCCGCCGACGAAGAAGCAACCGAAGCGGATGACGCCGACGCCGGGGATGACGCGCGCTCTGCGGACAGCGCCACGGCATCGGTCGATGAACCGGCGGAAAACCGACCCTCCAAGGCGAGCGCCCGCGCCCTGGAAGACGACGAGTCCGACACCGGTCGGGCGCAGGTCCGTCCGCTCGCGGCGAGCGCTGAACCGTCCTTCGAGACCGTAACGGTCTTGGCCAAGGGGCGCGAGGAGGACTAACAGGCCCTGGCCCGTATCGGCCTCGCAGGCCCGCGCCAGCGCCCGCGTTAAGCGCCCGTTAATCATGTTGGTCGATAGTTGCATAACGATTTTGTGCAACAGGTCGCCCAACGATGAGTGTTCAGTCAGCCCCGGCCGCTCCACGTGCCTCTGAGGAACCGGTGCAATGCGCGCGCTCGGGCGATTTTCTGGACCCCGCCGACGCCGCCCTCGGCGCGCGGTTTCTCCGCGACGGCTACGTCATCCAATCGGTGGAGGACAACTCGCTGCTGGAGCGTATTCAGGCTGCGGTGACGATGCAGGCCGCACGTCACCTCGGCCTCGCCGAACCTGGTCCGGCGGCCGCTTTTCTCAATGGAATCCACGAACAAGTCAGTGTCGGCGATCTCAATGCGCTGCGCCTCGCCGTCCACAATGGGGTAAACGCGTGCCCCTGGTTGCGCGAAGCCTATTTCGGGCTGGCGCGCCGCAGTATCGAGGCCCTGGTCGGCAACGAGTTGGCGATGCAGCGCCGGGTCAATTTGTCGATCCAACTGCCTGCCGACGATTCCTCGCTCTTGCCAGTTCATGCTGACGTTTGGAGCGGCGATTCGCCCTTTGAAATCGTTGTCTGGCTGCCCTTGGTCGACTGCTACCGGACAAAATCCATGTATCTGTTGCCGCCGGGGCCAGACCGGGCGATGACCGCGCGCTTGCACGAATTCGCCGACCGGAGCGCCGAGGATCTGTTTCGGGCGATCGAACCCGACGTCGAGTGGATCGATATTCGATTCGGCGAGGTCTTGCTATTCGCCCAGTCGCTGATGCACGGCAACCGAATCAACGCCGAGGCGGAATCCCGCTGGTCGATGAACTGCCGCTTCAAGAGTTTGTTTTCCCCCTACGCGGACAAGCGCCTAGGAGAGTTCTTCGAGCCGATTACGCTGCGCCCCGCGACTCGGATCGGCATGGACTACCAACTGCCGGGCGGGTTCGCATGACGGCGATGGTGGGCGGCTACCGGGGCTATATCGGCTCGCGGCCGGTGCGCGGGGAACGCACGCCGCAACAGGTCCAGAACCTCGTGATTCGCGACTACGCCCAGCGCGGCGGCCTCGCGTTCAAACTTTCGGCGACGGAATACGCCATGCCCGGCTGCTACATGATGCTGAATGCGGTGATGGAAGAGCTGCCGACCCTGGACGGGATCATTCTGTTTTCGATGTTCATGTTGCCCAGCGACGAGACCAAGCGCCGGCGCATCTACGATCAGGTGTTGGCCCAGGGGCGCGAGCTCCATGCGGCGTTGGAGAACCTAACGCTGCGGTCGGCGGACGACATTGGCCGGTTCGAGGATATTCTGCGGGTCGACGCCGTCGCCCCCACCGAAATGGCACGGGCAGGCTAATGGCCTACGTCGACTTCGTCGGACGATTGCACACCGCGACAAAACGCGACTACGTGCAGCGCGTCGTCGAACATGACAAGGCCGCCTGCGCCGAAGTAGCGTGCCGGTTCGACAAAGACTACTGGGATGGCGACCGCCGCTACGGCTTCGGTGGGTACCGCTATGACGGTCGCTGGCGGCCGGTCGCGGAGGCGATGATCGCCCACTACGGTCTCAAGGCGGGGGCGCGGATCCTCGATGTCGGTTGCGGCAAGGGGTTCCTACTCTACGAATTCGCCCAGCTACTTCCCGGCGCGACCGTCGCGGGGATCGACATTTCGGACTATGCCGTGGCACACGCAAAAGAAGAGGTCCAAGCGGCGCTGACGGTCGGCTCGATCGCCGACCCGCTGCCCTATGGCAGCTCATCTTTTGACTTAGTTTATTCCATTAATACACTGCATAACCTATATAATTTCGAGCTCTATACGGCCCTAAAGGAGATCGAGCGGGTCGCGCGCGGGGCCGCGCATGTGACCATCGAGTCCTACCGCGATGAGAAAGAGAAGGCGAATCTTCTCTACTGGCAGTTGACCTGCCGCGCCTTCATGAAACCGGCCGAGTGGGAGTGGGCCTTCGGCCAGGCCGGGTATTCCGGCGACTACGGTTGCATCTACTTCTCCTAACATCGGGAAAAACCGCGTCATGACCGCCAAAACCCGTGAACCGCAGTACCAGGCTGCACTCGACATCGCCAATGACGACGGGGTAACGCGGCTTGGCCTGATGACCAACCAGGTTTGGCACGACGATCCCCGCCGGTTGGCGATTCTTCTCGCCCGCTACAAGTTCGTGGCCAAGATGTTGAGTGGCGCCCAAAACGTGCTGGAAGTCGGATGTGCCGATGCCTTTGGAACCCGTCTTGTGCAGCAGGAAGTCGAATGGGTCACGGCTCTAGATTTCGATCCTATTTTCGTTGCCGACGCCGAAGAGCGCATGGCCCCGGCGTGGCCGATGTCGACGGCGATTCACGACATGCTCACTGGCCCGTACCCGCCGGGACAGGCGCATCGCTTTGACGGCGCTTACACCTTGGATGTGATCGAACACATCGATCCGGCGAACGAAGAAGCTTTCGTGGTCAATCTCGCGGAGTCGCTGACCGACTCCGGCGTCCTGATCGTCGGATCGCCAAGTTTGGCCTCGCAGGCCTACGCCAGTCCGGCGAGCAAGGCCGGACATATAAATTGCAAGACCGCACCCGAATTGAAGGACCTTCTGAGCGCTCACTTCAGCAACGTGTTCATTTTTTCGATGAACGACGAGGTCGTGCACACCGGTTTCTATCAGATGGCGCACTATTACTTCGCGCTGTGTTGCGGCCCAAAGAGATGATGTGGCCAAACAGGTTGCTTGTTGTCGGCGCCGATGGGGCGTTGGGGCAAGCCGCCTGTGCCCATTTTGCGTCGCAGGGCGTCACCGTCATAGGCACCAGCCGCCGGCGCGACAGCAATCACCACTTCCTCGATCTGTCGATCCCGGCAAGCTGGGAGGTGTTGCCCGAGGTCGACGCGGTCCTGATCTGCGCCGGGGTGACCTCGATCCTCGACTGCGCCCAAGACCCGGCCCGCGCGATGCAAGTCAATGTCAGGGGGACCATCGGGCTCGCCTGGAAAATGGCGGGGCAGGGGGCCTATGTCCTCTACCTGTCCAGCAACCAAGTGTTCGACGGCGCTATTGCCCGTCGCGACCGCGCCAGCAGTCCCTGCCCGGTGTCGGAGTACGGACGGCATAAAGCGCTTGCCGAGGCCGGCATGCGCCACCTAATCGACCGCGGATCGGGGGCGGTTTTGCGGCTAACCAAGGTTATGACCCCCAGGGCAGCAATTGTGCAAAGCTGGCGGAACGATTTGAAGGCCGGCAAGCGGATCGGACCGTTCAGCAATCTCCCGCTTGCACCGATCTCGGTGGATTTCGCGCTCGAAACGATCGAGGTCGTCCTTTCGGATCGGCTATCGGGGGTATTCCATGCCTCGTCCCAAGAGGACTCGAGCTATTTGTCGCTGGCTCACGTTGTCGCCGAGCACGAAGGTGCGGACCCGCGTCTGATCCATCCGGTCGAAGCAACGCCCGGTTCAATCGGGTTCGACGCGCTCCCGCGTTTCTCCAGCCTCGATATGCAGGTGGAGATCGACGAATTCGATCTGCAACCGCCCAGCGCCAAGGACGTTTTTCGGAGCGTCTTGGCGGCCTAACCGCGCGGGTGTCGTTTTTCGCGGCGAATGCTAGGCTGTTGCCTTAGCGAGGCCGAGGGGACGATGACGATCAAGATCTACCAGGGGCAATTGGACATCGTGCTGCCCGACGGTTCGCGGCACGACTATGAGCGCTTCATCATCACGCGGAACCCCGACGGCAGCCGCACGATGCGGACCGTCACCAAATCGCCGAAGGGCGACCTGCTGCGCGATGTGAACCAAATGGTCGGCGCGGACTGGCGCCCTATCGAGGCTATGGGCCGGCTCTTTTTCAAAGGCGAAGCCCAGGGCACTGTGTTGCGCCGGGTCGTTGGCGACAAGCTGCACTCTTGGGTGTGGACCCAGACCGGCGAGATGGATCACGCGACGTTTCCGGCACCGCCGCACATGACGCTCGGCTTTCATCCGGTCATGCACGAGGCGTGGAAAATGTGCTTCATCGATCGAAGCCACACCACGCCTCAACCCGTCTATATCCATACGGTGTCCCACACCTGGAACGGCAAGTCGTTGACCCACGGCGGTCATACCGAAAACACCGCCGAGTACGTGAAGGAGGAGGTTCGCACGACCCGGGCTGGCAACTTCCCGAGTTCGGAATTCATCTGGCATACCCAATTCGGTTTCGGCCTTCGCATCTGGACGACGGGTCCCGACATGATTCTGACTCGCGTCGAGGTCGAAGGAAGCCCGGAGAGAGACGGAACCTACTATGATCTGGCCACACTTACGGAAACGGTCGTCGAGGCGTCTTGAGCGCCCTGTGTTGTAAATGAACGGGAAGGAACGCAAATGAGGGTAGCGGTAGCGCAGTTCGAGGTAACGGACGATGTCGACGCGAATTTGCAGACGTGCTTGCGGATGATCGATAAGGCGCAAGCCGACTGCGACCCGGATCTCATCGTTTTGCCGGAATACTGCAACCACCCGCCGCTCTACCGCGATTCCGAGCATTGCTATGAGGTTGCCGAGCAAACGGACGGTGCGTTCCTCAAAGCGATCGCCGACAAGGCCAAGGAACTGCAATGCCTGATCCAAGTCAACGTAACGGTGCGCCATCGAAATAACGCCGTGCGCAACACCAATCACATGTTTGGACCGGAGGGGGGCAAGCTAGGCGAATCGAGCAAGAGTTTCCTGATTGCGGGAGAAAACTTCTTCTTCGAGAAGCCCGACGAACCGGCGGATATCATGGAAACGCCGTTCGGCAAGATCGGCATGTATTCCTGCATGGACGGCGTTTCAATGGAAGTGGCGCGCGGTCTTTCGCTGCGCGGTGCGCAGCTCTTGTCCAACAGTTTGTGTTCCTTTGCGCCGGACGAGGATTGGTTGCACCTGCCGGTCCGGGCGGCCGAAAACAAGGTCTACGTTGCCGCGGCAAATAAAGTCGGGCGGTTGGTTCCCGAAGCGCTGGTTCCTGCCCTTGCCGGCGACCGCGATCCGCAGGATGCGCGCGAGATGATGGGGGGTGGGGCAAGCCAAATCGTGGCGCCCGACGGGACCGTGCTGGCCCGTGCCCCGGTCGAGACCGAAGCTGTCGTCTGGGCCGATATCGATTTGGGCGTCGCCACAAAAAAGGGACGACCGGACGGTTCGGATATCTTCGCTGACCGCCGTCCCGAGCTCTACGGGGCGATCGCGTCCGAACCAACACCGCATCGCGAGATTACCGGTGTGGAGACGCTGCTGGCCGGGGTCGTTAACGGCGCGC